>JAEULB010000082.1 GCA_016792585.1 Rhodospirillaceae bacterium | reverse complement strand
GCCAGCGCGCGGCACCCGGCGCCATCGAGCGTGTGCGCATCGATCCGGAGACGCTGGAGCCGCGCATCAAGGTGATCGACGTCAACCAGTGGTCCGACGAGGAAGGCTTCGACATCGGCATCGACCGGGTCGGCGTCACCGGCATCTGCGGCTCGGGCATCATCGAGGCGGTGGCCGAGCTGTTCCTTGCCGGCGTCATCACCCATGACGGCATGATCGACGGATCGCTCGCAGCGCGCTCGCCCAGGATCGTCGCGGACGGCCGCACCTTCTCCTATGTACTCCGCACCGAGCCGGTCGAGATCAAGGTGACGCAGGACGACGTGCGCGCGATCCAGCTCGCCAAGGCCGCGCTCTATGCGGGCGCCAGGCTGCTGATGGATCATCTCGGCGTCGAAAGGGTCGACCGGGTCAAGCTCGCCGGCGCCTTCGGCAGCCACATCGATCCGAAGCACGCGATGGTCATCGGCCTGATCCCCGATTGCGCGCTCGACAAAGTCTCGGCGGTCGGCAACGCGGCCGGCACCGGTGCGCGCATGGCGCTGCTCAACCGCGGCCACCGCCGGGAGATCGAAGGGCTGGTGCGCCGGATCGAGAAGATCGAGACCGCCGTCGAGCCCCGCTTCCAGGAGCACTTCGTCAACGCGATCGGATTCCCGAACCGGGTCGAGCCGTTCCCGAACCTGGAAGCGGCGGTGAAGCTGCCGGAGCGGAAGGAAACGGCGGCCTCGGGAGAGGGCAGGCGCCGTCGCCGGCGCGAGTAGCTAGAGCGCGACCGCGGCCGCGAGCAGCGTGAAGCCGATCAGAGCGAAGCCGGCGCGGAGCGCGTGGGAGAACTCCCACCAATCGCGAAGCCGGGTCCAGTCAAGCTCGCGCGCCTGGTCCAGGCGGCCGGAGGCGAACGAGAAGAATCCGCCGCCCGGCCCGTGCAGCTTGAAGTCCTTGAGCCAGAAATTGTTGATCGGATGGGTCAGCAGCCAGTACGTCCCGTGCGCGATCAGCAGCGCGGCGAACGATCCGGCCATCAGCCAGAATTCGACGCTTCCTCGCGGCGACAGATAGGCAAGGACCGCCAGCAGCAGAAGCCCGAGCGGCTCGGCGATACCGCCGATGGTGAAGCCCGGATAGTAGATCGGCTGGACCGCCAGGTACTGGTCCTTGTCCAGGCGCTTCTTGCCTGGCCATTCGAGCGCGTGCGCCAGCGACAGCGCCATCGCGATCGCCACGGCGATGATCGTCAGGACCTTGAGGACGAGGAGCATGGTCCATCCCTGAGGCTGCCGACGCTGAAAACGTCAGCGACCGGGCATCGTTCCCGTCCGCTAGTTGTTCGACTTCACCACCCCCTCGACCAGGGTGCGCTTGGCGACGGCCTCGTCGATCTCGAATCCGAGGCCGGGGGCGTCGCTCAGGACGAGGTTTCCGTCGCGGTCGGCCTCGACCGGGCTTGTCAGCAGATAGTCGCGGCGTGCCTCCGTCCATTCCGGCGGATCCCAGGGATATTCGAGGTAGCTGGGATCGGACGATCCGGCCGCGACATGGGCGTTGGCCAGGAGCCCGATGCCGTTGCCCCAGGTGTGGGGCGTAAAGACGATGTTCGCCGCCTGGGCCATCGCCGCGACCTTGGCCAGGCCCGTGATGCCGCCGATCGAGACCACGTCCGGCTGCACCACGTCGAGGCAGCCCTCGACGATCACGTCGCGGAGCTCGCTCATCTCGCGGTTCAGTTCGCCGCCGGCGATGCGGATGTCGAGGGCGTCACGAAGCTTCCGCATGCCCTGGCGGTCGGCCCGATGCAGCGGCTCCTCCATCCAGTAGACGCCGAGGCGTTCCAGCTCGCGGCCGACGGTCAACGCGTCCTTCAAGGTCCAGGCCGACATCGTATCCCAGGGAAAGCGCCAACCCTGGTTGCAGTCGACCATCAACTCGATGCGGGTGCCGACCCGCTCGCGCACCGCCTCCAGCGCGCGGATGTCGTCACGCCAGCTGCCGCGGCGGAAACGGATCTTCATCGCCTTGAATCCGCGCTCGATCACCCGCTCGGAGAGATCCGCGAGCGCCTTGGCGTTGCGAAGCGTGCCGGAAGACGCGTAGCAGGGAAGCTTGCCTGAAAGCCCGCCAAGCAGCTTCCAGCAGGGCTGGCCGGCGATCTTGCCCGCGAGATCCCAGAGCGCCAGGTCGAGCGGCCAGCAGCGGCCGTAATGGAATCCCAGATGGTCGATCACCCGCCAGTGACGCTCGAGCCGGAGCGGATCCTCGCCGACGAACAGGTGCTCGTGGCCCGCGAAGCCCAGCATGTAGTCGCCGGAGCCGATGCCGGTCAGACCTTCGTCGGTCTGGACGCGGACCAGGGTCGCGTCGAACTTGACCCGTGCCTTCGACGACCAGCTCGGATGGAACGGCGGGTCCAGCGGCAGCTGATGCTGGGTGATCTCGATCGCGGTGATTTTCATGTTTATCAGGTCGCGGAAAGGACGAGGCGGGCGAGGTCGCGGAGATCGTCGTCGGTCGAGGCGCGGGCCGAGGATTTCCGCATCGCCGCGTTCTCCGGCAGCGCCATCTCGGCGGCCAGGCGATCGGGCGTGATGCCGGGAAGCTCGTCAGCGAGCGCCACCTTCATGCCGACCTTGCGGATCAGGCAGTCGACGAGATCGGGAAGTGCTGAGGCGTCGTGGGGGCCGCCCATCGCGTCTGCGACCGCGGCAAAAGCGGAGGTACTGGCCGGCAGGCTCCAGGGCAGCGAAGCACGAAGGCCCAGGCCGGCGGCGCGGCCGTGATGGACCTTGCCGATACTGCCCAGCGCATGCGCGATGTTGTGGGCGATCGCGGTGCCGCAATTGTTGATCGCGATCCCGGCGTAGCAGGAAGCGACCAGCATCCCTTCGCGGGCGGCGAGGTCGGCCGGATTGGCGACGGCCGCCGGCAGGTGGCGCGCGACCAGTCGGATCGCCGCATGCGCAGTCTGGTCGTTGGCCTCGAAGCGGTTGGCGTTGGTGCAGGACTCGATCGCGTGGACCAGCGCGTCGATGCCGGTTGCCGCGGTGAGATGGGCCGGGAGCGAGGTCGTCAGCGTCGGATCGAGGATTGCCTTGGTGGCGGCTAGCTCCGGCCCCCAGGCCCAGGCCTTCTTGCCGGCGGCGTTGGCGAAGATCGCGGTCAGCGTCGTCTCCGAGCCGGTGCCCGCGGTGGTCGGCACGCAGATTGCCGGCAACGACTTCGATGGCAGCGGATTGGCGCAGAAGGCGTAGCGTTCGACGCTCGCGGGCTCGGCCACGATTGACGCGACCAGCTTGGCGACATCGAGCGCCGAGCCGCCGCCGATGCCGATCACCGCCTCGACCTTGTTCTTGCGTGCGAGGGCCGCGGCGGCATCGATCTGGGCGGCGGTCGGCTCGCCCGCGAACTCGTCCCAGAGCGTCATCTCGCGGGGCTTGAGCGCTGTCTGCACGCGGTCGGCAAGGCCTGATTGCGACAGAAAGCGGTCGATCACCAGCAGGACGCGGGCCGGCGATCCAGGGAGAGCAGCGACATCGCCGGCGATCTGGTCGATCCGGCCGGCGCCGATCGCGATCTCCGGGACCGGATACAGGGTCTTCATGCTCGGACTCTCGCGACGAGGTGGCCGGCGGCGCGCGGTTGACTTAGGTTGTGGCCGCTTGAACGGAGGGCACGATATGTCCGAGCCGGCAGAACGGCAAGGCGAGGGGCGAGAACGACGGGGCGGGCGGACGCGTCATGCCGCGCGGGCGGCAGCGGACGTGGCTGCGGGCGACGGCTTTCCCTTTCGCCAGCCCAAGCGTCGCTTTCCTCCGGTCGAGATCCTGAGCGCCGACGAGATCGAGAAGATCCACTGGGCGTCGCTGACGATCCTCGAAGAGATCGGGATGGATTTCCTCGATCCCGAGGCGATCGAGCTGCTGGTGAAGGCCGGCGCGACCCATAAGCCGGGAGAGCAGCGTGTCCGCTTCGACCGCGGACTGATCGAGGAGAAGATCAGGACCGCGCCATCGACCTTCACGCTTCACGCCCGCAACCCGGCGCACAATCTCGTCTTCGGCGGCGACAACGTGATCTTTGCCCAGGTCGCCAGCGCCCCGAACTGCTCGGATGCCGACAAGGGCCGACGGCCCGGCAATCATGAGGACTTCCGCAACCTGGTGAAGCTCGCCCAGAGCTTCAACGTGATCCACATGACCGGGGGATATCCGGTCGAACCGGTGGATCTTCATGCCTCGATCCGCCATCTCGACTGCCTGTCGGATCTCGCCAAGCTGACCGACAAGGCGTTCCACGCGTATTCGCTCGGCCGCCAACGCAATCGCGACGCACTGGAGATCGTGCGGCTCGCCCGCGACATCTCCGAAGAGCAGCTCGTTCGCGAACCGTCCCTGATCACCGTGATCAACTCGTCGTCGCCGCTCCGCCTCGATGCGCCCATGCTCCAGGGGATCATGGAGATGTCGTCGCGGGGGCAGGTCATCATCATGACCCCGTTCACGCTCGCCGGTGCCATGGCGCCGGTGACGGTGGCGGGCGCGCTCGCCCAGCAGAACGCCGAGGCGCTGGCCGGCATCGCCTTCACCCAGATCGTCCGGCCCGGCGCGCCGGTGGTCTATGGCGGCTTCACCTCCAATGTCGACATGAAGTCAGGTGCGCCGGCCTTCGGCACGCCGGAATACATGAAGGCGGCGACGATCGGCGGCCAGCTCGCGCGGCGCTACAGGCTGCCTTACCGCACGTCCAATACCTGCGCCGCCAACACGGTCGACGCCCAGGCGGCCTACGAGTCCGTGTTCTCGCTCTGGGGCGCGGTGATGGGTGGCGGCAACTTCATCCTGCACTCGGCCGGATGGATGGAGGGCGGCCTGACCGCGTCGTTCGAGAAGACGATCGTCGATGTCGATCTGTTGCAGATGGTCTCGGAGTATCTGGCGCCGCTCGAGATCAACGACGACACGCTGGCGCTTGATGCGATCCGCGAGGTCGGGCCTGGCGGCCATTACTTCGGCGCCATGCATACGCAGTCTCGCTACAAGACCGCGTTCTACGCGCCGCTGGTCTCCGACTGGCGCAATTTCGAGAGCTGGCGCGAGGCCGGATCGCCGACGGCGATGGAGAAGGCCAACCGGCTCTGGAAGGAGACGCTGGCCCGCTACCAGCCGCCGCCGATGGACCCGTCCGCGGCAGAAGCGCTGGATGCCTTCGTTGCGAGTCGTAAACGCGACGGCGGCGTTAAGACCGACTTCTAGCCGCGGTATATTCCTCACAAGTATCTGACACAGCTTTACAATTCCAACGAGTGTGATCCCGCGCATTTGTCGGGATTCCTATAGGTCCTAATCTGCTCCTGGATTTTCCAAGGCAGAAAGCCCGATGGATCTGAAGAAGAAGCTGCCGGACGGACCGATCAAGCTGACCCAGGATCAGCTCGACCGGGTGATCGAGCGTCACATGATGTTCCGCACCGGCAAGCACGGCGGGGCCAGGGCGGCGCTCGGCAACTTTGTGCTCGCGAGCTTAAGCTTCGCCGGCAAGGACCTGAGCGGCGCCGATTTCACCGGCTGCAACCTGCAGGGCGCCAACTTCAAGGGCGCCAAGCTCGACGGCACGACGCTGTTCTGCGCCGATCTCCGCCGCGCCTGCCTGGAAGGCGCCAGCCTGATGAAGGCGGATCTCCGCGGCGCGGTGTTGCGGGGCGCCGATCTCACCAATGCCAACCTGTTCGATGCCGACCTTCGCGACGGCGCGATCGTCGACCAGCACGCGAGCAAGGACTGGGCGGTCCGCGTCGTCGACGCCAACCCGGCCGACATGGAGAGCGCGCTCTTCACCAAGGCCAACCTCGATCAGGCCAAGCTCTCCGGCGCCCAGGCCGTCCACACCGACTTCACCGATGCGACGATGCGCGGCACCAAGCTGGTCCGCGCCAATCTCCGGAACGCCAACCTCACCCGCGCCAACCTGGAGGGGGCCGACCTCTCCGGCGCGGACCTCAGGGATTCCACGTTGACCGGTGCGGTGATCACTGGCGCCGTGATGACGCTGGCCGAGACCTCCGGCGCCAATCTGGAAGGCGTGCTGACCTCGAAGCCCGTCGGCAAGACGATCGAGGACCTGGGCGATCCGCTCGATGAGCTGATCGCGCTGCATTCGATCTACGTCGAGACCGCCGGCCATGGCGGCAAGCTGCTGGACCTCTCGGGCTTCGACCTCCGCGGCACGCCGGCGCTGGTCGGCCATCAGCTGACCGGTATCCGCGCCGTCGGGGCGACGCTCTACGGCATGAACCTCGCCAAGGTGCAGCTC
This sequence comes from Rhodospirillaceae bacterium, assembly GCA_016792585.1. GTDB lineage: Bacteria > Pseudomonadota > Alphaproteobacteria > SHVZ01 > SHVZ01 > SHVZ01. The sequence goes on along the minus strand of JAEULB010000082.1, from coordinate 17,915 downwards.
CAGGCGGCCAGACTCGACAAGGCCGATCTCCGCAGCGCCAACCTGGAGAACGCCGACCTCCGCGGCATCTCGCTCGCCGGCGCCAAGCTCGACGGGGCCAATCTCTCCGGCGCGAACCTGACCGGCCTGCTGCTGGCGCCCGGTCGGACCAAGGCCGCCGTCCTCGACGGCGCAGCGCTCCGGAACGCCAAGCTCGTCGGCGCCAGGCTGGACGGTGCCAGCCTGAAGGGCGCCGACTTCACTTATGCCGACCTCAAGGACGCGTCGTTCAAAGGCGCCGATCTGACCGAGGCCGTGCTGACCGGCGCGCGCCTCACGCGCTCGATCTTGGAAGCCTCGTCGCTGGCCGGCGCCACGGGCCTGCCGAAGCGGGAAGTGGCCTAGGCCGGCCTGCCGATCTCGTAGCCGAACTCGGCCGCCGCCATCCGGAGCCAGTCGACGAAGGCCTCGGAGAAGTTGCCGGGCAGCACGAGGTCGAAGGTCGAAGCGTCGACCTTCACGATCGTCACCGTCATGTGGTCGATGGACGTCGTCGCCGCGCTGCCGGGCGGGAAGGCTCGGGCGTGCAGGTCGACGCGGCTGCCCTTGGCCAGCGCGTCGCCGGCCTTGGGGCCCGAAAGGCGCAGCACCGAGCGGCCGTGGCCCTGGTCGACGACGGCGACGCTGTCACCGGCGGCCGAGGCGAGGGTCCTGGCCAAGGCGCCTTCCTCGGCGCGGGGACGGATCACCAGCCAGCCGGACGGCTGGATCCAGACCGTCATCGACGATCCGGCGATCTCGGCCTTGCCGGGGCCGGGGAGGACGGACCCCACCGCCGAGGCGGCGGCCGCATCGCCGCCGCGCCCGGCCATGACCTGGACGATGTCGACCTTGCGCTCGGCCAGGGTCACCGGCGAGCCGCCGCTGGCGCCATGGCGGCCGGGGGTGAACTCAGGCCCGAAGGGGGACAGGCGCTCAGGCGCGGACACGCAGGTTCTCCGGGTCGACATGATGGGGCGAGCAGATCTCGACCTCGACCACCTCGTTCTTTAGCGGATAGGTCGCGTACAGGCGCTGGCCGATCCGCTCGGGTCCCTGGCGGATCATGGCCAAGCCCAGCCAGCGCTCGAGCTCGACCGAGCGGGTGATGCTGGTGGCCCAGCCGAGACTCTTCTTCGAGTCAGGCTTTTCAACGAGATGGGCGCCACCCCTCAGGCGCTTCTCGAAGGACGGGTCGACCGCCCGGATGCCCACGAGCCGCGGACGATCGGGCGAAACAAGGGCCGGGCGCTCGGCGCTCACACGACCGATGAAGTCACCCTTCTTCTTCATCATCTTCTCGAAGCCGAGGTCCTTAGCCGTTGTTTGACCATTCAATTCCGGTCCTGCGACGTGACCCTTCTCGATCCTGAGCAGACCTAGTGCTTCAAGTCCATAGGGCACGATCCCCTGGGGCTTGCCGGCCTCCAGGATGGCCTCCCAGACCCGCTCGCCATAGCCGGCCGGGGTCGCAACCTCGTAGGCCATCTCGCCCGAGAAGCTGACCCGGTAGAGGCGGACCGGGCAGCCGGCGATCCTGGCATCGCCGACACCCATGAACGGGAAGGCCTCGTTCCCGAGGTCCAGACCCTCGACGCAGCCCTGGAGGGCGAGCCGGGCCTTCGGTCCCGCGACCGACATCTGGGCCCATTGGTCGGTGACTGTGCAGGTGCGGACGTCGAGCTCCGGCCAGACGGTCTGGTGGAGGAACTCCATGTGCGCCAGGACCTCGGCCGCCTTGGCCGTGGTCGTGGTCATCAGGTAGCGGGTCTCCGACAGCCGCGAGGTCGTTCCGTCGTCGAAGACCATGCCGTCCTCGCGCAGCATCAGCCCGTAGCGAGCCTTGCCGACCGCGAGCGTCGAGAAGGTGTTGGTGTAGAGCCGGTCGAGGAAGGTCCCGGCATCGCGGCCCTGGATGTCGATCTTGCCCAGGGTCGAGACGTCGCAGATGCCGACGTTCTGACGGACGGCCCGGGCCTCGCGAAGGATCGGGTCCCAGCCGGTCTCGCGGGTGGCCGAGTAGTAGAGCGGCCGGAGCCAGAGACCAGTCTCGAGGAAGATGCCGTGGTTGCGGATGTGCCAGTGGTGCAGCGGCGTGCGGCGGACCGGTGCCAGATGATGGCCCGCCTCGCGGCCGGCGAAGCCGCCCCAGCTGACGGGCGTTACATAGGGACGGTAGGTCGGCATGCCGACCTTTTGGACCGTCTCGCCCCGCGCCTCGGCCAGCACGGCCGAGCCCAGCAGGCCGGAGGTCCGGCCCTGGTCGGTCGCCATGCTGTGGGTGGTGTAGCGCTTGGCGTGCTCGATATGCGTGTAGCCCTCGCGGTGGGCGAGGCGGATGTCGTCGGCGGTCACGTCATTCTGCAGGTCGACGAAGGACTTGCCCTTCGCCTTCACTTCCCAGAACGCCTCGACCTTGGGATCGGCGTCGCCGCCGTCTGGCGCCGGCAGGTCGAAGGCCTTGGAGTCGCGGAAGCCTGCCGCCGAGGCCGCTTCCAGCCCGGCCTTGGCGCCGTCGGCGGCGCATCTCGCGATGCCGAAGACGCCAGCCGCGGTCCCGGCCGAGCGTTCGGCCTGCACCGGCGTGCCGGGAAGGAAGGCGGAAAGCCCGCCGTCCCAGCGCAGCCGGGCCCGCGTGTGGCTCGCCAGATAGACGGCCGGGTTCCAGCCGCCGGCGACGCAGAGAAGGTCGCCGTCGATGGTGCGCTCGCCGCCGCCGTTGCGGCTGCGGATGGTGGCGCCGGAGACGGAGCGGCCGCCATGGACGTTCGTCACCTCGGAGCCCAAGCGGACGACGATGCCCCGATCGCGGGCGGCGTCGGCGCCCTTGGCCTTGTTGCGCACGTCGATGATGGCGGCGACCGCCACACCGGCGTCCTGGAGCGCGAAGGCCGACTCGTAGCCGCCGTCGTTGTTGGCGAAGACGATGGCGCGCTCGCCGGCGGCGACGCCGAAGCGCCTGGCGTAGGTCATCGCCGCCGAGGCCAGCATGACACCGGGCCGGTCGTTGTTCGGGAAGGCGATCGGGCGCTCGGTGGCGCCGGTCGCGAGCACGGTCTGGCGGGCGCGGATGGTCCAGCGGCGCTGGCGGACCTGATGATCCGGCGGCACCGGGAGGTGGTCCGAGACCCGCTCGATCGCGCCCAGAACGTCGTGCTCATAGAAGCCGAAGACCGAGGTGCGGGGCAGGAGGCGGACGTCCGGAATCGCCGAAAGCGCCTCCAGCATCGACCTGCGCCATGCTTCGTGCTGCGGCTCCAGCAGCAGGCCGCCGCCCATCTCGAAGTCCTGCTCGGCGAGGATCACGCGGGCTCCGGCGGCGCCGGCGGCCCGCGCCGCGGCGAGGCCGGCGGCGCCCGATCCGACCACCAGCACGTCGCAATGTGCATGAACGGTCTCGTACTCGTCGGGGTCGGGCTCCATTGCCGCCTTGCCGAGGCCGGCGGCGCGGCGGATCAGCGGCTCGTAGACCTTTTCCCAGAACGAGGCCGGCCACATGAAGGTCTTGTAGTAGAAGCCGGCCGGCAGGAAGCGCCCGACTAGCGAGTTGATCGAGGCGATGTCGACGGCCAGCGACGGCCAGCGGTTCTGGCTGGTTGCGACCAGGCCGTCGAACAGTTCGGCCACGGTCGCACGCGTGTTCGGCTCCTGGCGAGCGCCGGCGCGGAGCTGGACCAGCGCGCAGGGCTCCTCCGGCCCGGACGTCACGATGCCGCGCGGGCGGTGATACTTGAAGCTGCGGCCGACCAGTCGCTCGCCGTTGGCGATGAGGGCCGAGGCCAGCGTGTCGCCGGGATGGCCCTCGAAAGCGTGGCCGTCGAAGGTGAATTTGAGCGTACGGCTGCGATCGATGCGACCGCCGGAGGCGAGGCGATTGCGCTGGCTCATGACTGCGGCACCGAGACGGCGTCGCCGGCCTTGGCGACCTGGGCGATGTCGTGGGTCACGGTGTGGCGGACGACCTTGAGCCACTGGCGGCAGCCGGCGACGTGGTGCCACCACTCGACGTACCAGCCCTTCGGGTTGTCGCGCTCGTAGGCGTAGAGGTAGAAGGCCTCCGCGCCTGCGTCGGCAGGGGGGCGCTTCACGGAGGCGTCGCCGCCGAACTTGAATTCGGCTTCGTCGCGGATGCCGCAAAAAGGGCAGTTGATGCGGAGCATGGTCGGTTCCCCTCAGTGCAGCCAGGGGAAGGGGCCGGCGCCCTTCTCGTCGACCATCGCGCCGTCGCGGAACCGCTCGATCGTCATCGCGGCGTTGAACGCATGCGGCTCGTCCTTGGCGATCGTGTGCGCGAAGCACCAGCCGGAGCCCGGCACCGCCTTGAAGCCGCCATAGCACCAGCCGCCGTTGACATAGAGCCCGCGAACCGGCGTCTTGCAGATCAACGGCGTGCCGTCGAAGGTCATGTCCATGACGCCGGCCCACTGGCGGAGCACGCGAAGGCGAGAGAGCATCGGGATCATCGCGACCCCTTCGCTGATCACGTGCTCGGCCTCGGGCAGCGTGCCGCGCTGGGAGAAGGAGTTGTAGCCGTCGAGGCCGCCGCCGAAGACGAGGCCGCCCTTGTCCGACTGGCTGATATAGAAGTGCCCGGCGCCGAAGGTGACGACGTGGTCGAGCACCGGCTTGACCGACTCCGAGACGAAGGCCTGCAGCAGATGGCTTTCGACCGGCAGCCGGATCCCGGCCATGGCTGCGACCTGCGAGGTGTGGCCGGCGACCGCGATCCCGACCTTGGGTGCCGCGATGTAGCCGCGCGTGGTCTCGACGCCGACGACCCGGTCGCCGTCGCGCCTGATGCCGGTGACTTCGCAGTTCTGGATGATGTCGACGCCGAGCCGGTCGGCGCCGCGCGCCAGGCCCCAGGCGACCGCGTCGTGGCGGGCGGTGCCGCCGCGCCGCTGCAGGAGGCCGCCCTGGATCGGGAAGCGGGCGTTGTCGAAGTCCAGGATTGGCACCATGGCGCGGACCTGCTCGCGGTCGAGCAGCTCGGCGTCGATGCCGTTCAGCCGCATCGAGTTCCCGCGCCGCGCATAGGCGTCGCGTTGGCTGTCGGAGTGATAGAGGTTGATGACGCCGCGCTGGCTCATCATCACGTTGAAGTTCAGGTCCTGCTCGAGCCCTTCCCAGAGCTGCAGCGACTTCTCGTAGAACAGGTTGTTCTCGGGGAAGAGGTAGTTCGAGCGGACGATCGTGGTGTTGCGGCCGACATTGCCGAGGCCGATCTGGCCGCGCTCCAGCACCGCGACGTTGGTGATGCCCTGGGTGCGAGCGAGGTAATAGGCGCTGGCCAGTCCATGGCCGCCGCCGCCGATGATGATCACGTCATAGGCGGGCTTCGGATCGGGATCGCGCCAGGCCCGGCCCCAGCCGGTCTGTCCGCGCAGACCTTCGGAAATGAGGCGGAAGACGGAGTATTTGCTCATCGGACAGGAAACAGGCGCATCGGGGGGAAGGACGTAAGGCACCAAGGTCGCACAAGACCCCCGGCATCGAAAGCCCTTCCGCGACACGCGACGACGGAATTGAGCCTGAGGTGGAACGCCGCTTAGGAGGCCGCTCGCTTTCTGGCGAACATATCCGGATTCTTCCTGGCCTCGTCCTCCGCCTGGGCGCGGAGCACGGTCTTCATCAGCTTGCCGTTGTTGTTGCGCGGCAGGGGCTCGGTGGTCACGCGGACCACGTCGGGCACCTTGTAGTCGGCAAGCTTGTCTGAACAGAAGGCGCGCAGCTCCTCCTGGGATAGTTCGGCACGGGCGGAGCGGACGAAGGCCTGGACACGCTCGCCCATCACCGGGTCGGGACGCGCCACCACCACGCATTCGATCACGTCCGGGTGGAAGGTCAGAACGTTCTCGACCTCGGCCGAGTAGACCTTGAACCCGGCGCGGTTGATCATGTCCTTCTTGCGGTCATGGATGCGGACATAGCCTTGCTCGTCCATCGAGCCGATGTCCCCCGACCGCCAGTAGCCGCCGACGAGGTTGGCCTTGGTCGCTTCCGGATTGTTCCAGTAGCCTTTGGTGACCATGGGCCCGCCGATCCAGAGCTCGCCGGCTTCCCCGCGCGGAACCTCAAGGCCGTTCTCGTCCATGATCTTGATGTCGCCGAGCGGCACCGTCTTGCCGATGCTGTCGGGATACTTGGTCGCCTCGCGCGGCAGGGTCACGGTCGCCGGCGAGCAGGTCTCGGTCGCGCCGTAGCCGTTGACCAGCTCCAGATGCGGCAGCTTCTCGGCCATCAGCGAGATCACCGCCTCCGGCATGATCGCGCCGCCGTAGAGACCCACCGTCCATGACGACTTGACGTCGAAGGAGTCGAAGTCCGGCTCCATCAGGCAGAGCTTGTACATGGTCGGCACGAAGACGGTGAAGGTGACCTTCTCCTTCACCATCAGCTCGAGGCAGGGGCGCACCTTGAACTCGCGTGCGACGACGATGCAGCCGCCGACATGCAGCATCTCGGTGACAATCGCGCCAAGCCCGCTGATGTGCGACCCCGGGATCGCCAGCAGCCCACGGGTCTTCTCGGTGTGGCCGACGCAGATCTCGAAATGCATCGCCGAGTGCACGAAGTTGGCATGCGTCAGCATCGCCCCCTTCGGCTTTCCCGTCGTGCCCGAGGTGTACATGATGAAGGCGAGGTCGTGCTGGTCGATCTCGACCGGCTTGAACGCGGTCGCGGGCTTCAGCAGCGCCTCAAACGGTTCTGCGCCGGCGACCGATCCCTCGACCGAGAAACGCTGAGCCACCGATGGAATCTCGGATGCCTGCGGCAGCCTACTGGCGGCATTCGCGTCGAAGATCAAGGCCGTCGCCTGGCAGTTGTCGAGCGCGTAGGCGATCTCCGGCGCCTGCTGGCGGATGCCGATCGGCACCGCCACCGCGCCGAGGCGAAGCACGCCGAAGGAGGCCAGGAAGAACGCCGCATGGTTGCCGCAATAGAGTCCGACGCGATCACCCTGTTTGATCCCGCGCGCGACGAGATTGGCGGCGACGGCGTCGAGCGCCTGGTCGAGCTGGCGATAGGTGTAGCGCTGGTCCTCGAAGACCAGGGCCTCGCGGTCGGGGAAGCGCTCGACGCTCCGGCGGATCATCGCGTCGTAGTTGGGGGCGCGATCGACGAAGGTTCTGACGACGCGGTCGCCGAACCAGCCCTCGCTCCGGATCGCCGAGGTCGGCTGCTTCGCCCAACCGCTCATCACGCGCGTCCGACGATGAACGAGACCGTCGTGGTCGCGGCCCCGCCGATGTTGAGCGTGGCGAAGGTCTTGGCACCCTCGACCTGATAGTCGCCGGCGGTGCCGGTCACCTGCTTGTAGGCATCCAGCAGCATGCGGGCGCCGGTAGCGCCGACCGGGTGTCCGGCGCCGATCAGTCCGCCGCTCGGATTGATCGGAACCCGGCCGTTGCGTTCGATGTCACCGGCCTCGACCGCTTTCCAGGCCTCGCCCGGCTCGGTGATGCCGAAGTGGTCGATCGCCATGTATTCGGTGACCGAGAAGCAGTCATGGGTCTCGATGCCGTCGAGCTGGTCGACATCGGCGATGCCGGCGCGCTTGAACGCGTCCTCGATCGTGCCGCGCACGTGCGGATAGACGTAGCGCTGGCCGCGGCTGGCCGCGAGCTTCTCGGCCGAATGCATCGGCGAGGTGCGATGCCCCCAGCCGCGCAGGGTCGGGATGTCGTCGAGCTTTTTGCCGGTGCGCTTCGCGTATCGCTGCGCGAAGGCTTCGGAGGCGAAGAACACGACCGCGGCGCCGTCGGAGACCTGGCCGCAGTCCTGGCGGCGAATGCGGCCCTCGATCACCGGATTCGCCTCGTCGTTCTCAGTGAAGCTCTTCTGATCGAAGGTCCAGCGGCGCGTATGGGCGTTCGGGTTCCGGCGGCCGTTCTCGTAGTTGATCTCGGCGATGCGGGCGAGGTGCCTGTACTTGAGGCCGTAGCGGCGGTCGTACTCGTCGCCGAGGTCGCTGAAGGCGCGCGGCCAGACGTACTTGGCATCCTGGAACTCGCGGCCGGCCCAGGCGGCGGTGCCGAGATGCTGGGTCGCCACGTCGCCCGGCACGTTCCGCATCATCTCGATGCCGACGATGCAGGCGAGGTCGTAGCGGCCGGCTTCGATCTCGGAAGCGGCGGCCAGCGCCGCGATCGAGCTGGACGCGCAGGCGGCCTCGTGGCGCGAGGTCGGCAATCCGGCGAAGGCAGGATCGATCGCGGCGAAGAAGCCGCCGAGCAGTCCCTGGCCGCAGAACAGCTCGGCCGCGAAGTTGCCGACATGGGCGACCTGGACGTCGGAGGGATCGAGCTTTGCCGAAGCGAGGGCCTGGCGGACCGTCGTCCCCATCATGTCGAACAGCGTCTGCTGCTGACGCGAGGCGTTGATCGAGAAATCCGACTGTGCACCGCCGAGAACGAAGACGGGAGAGGCCATCTTTTCCCTCCTACCAGCCGATCGCGTAGGCTGTGCGCCGGTGATCGGCGCCAGCGTACAGAATGCCACCTTTGAGGTCGGAATGGATCATGCCGACCGAGCCGGCACGCCAGCGGCGATCCGGCCACCAGTCGATCTTGTGGCCGAGCCTGGCGAGCTCGGCCGCCACACCCTTGTCGATGAGGCCTTCGAGCTGGAGCCGGCCCGGGTGATAGCCGTGTGGCAGCATCGAGCCCGGCCAGCTGTAGCTGGCGAAGCGCGGCTTCTCGACCGCGAGCTGCGGCTCCATGCCGAAGACGACGGTATTGAGGAAGGTCTGGATCTGCGCCTGGCCGAGGACTTCCGATCCGGGCGAGCCGAACGGCATCACGGCTCGGCCGGGGATGATCGCCAGCTGCGGGTTCGCCGCCATGCGCGGACGGCGGAAGGGGCCGAGGCGCGCAGGATGATCGCGGCCGGTATAGGCGCGCGAGCCCCAGGCGCAGCAGGGAAGGCCCAGCTCCGGCACAACCGGTCCCATCACCCCGGCATCGCTCGGCGTGGAGGAGAAGGCGTTGCCGTTCTTGTCGACGACACAGATATAAGAAGTCTCGGCGGCGGCCGGCTCGCGCTGGCGCTTGGTCGGCGGGCCGATCTTGGCGGATGGGTCGGCCGCCCAGGGCTTCGGCGAGCGGCCCGGTACCGGGCCTGGCGTCGGAAGCTCCGGCCACGCCTTGTCCATCTCGATCTGGCGGCTACGCGTCTCGGTGTAGGCATCCGAGAGCAGCACGTTCAAAGGCACGTCCTCGAAGCGCGGGTCGCCGAAATAATGCTCGCGGTCGGACGCCGCCAGCTTCATCGCCTCGGTCAGCACATGGATGTAGGCAGCCGAGTTGTGGCCCATCGACTTGAGGTCGAAGCGCTTCAGCAGGTTCAGCGCCTCCAGCACCATCGGCCCCTGGCCCCAGGGACCGGAGACATACATGTCCCAGTCGCCGAAGCGGCCGCGGATCGGCGTCTCGAGCTCGCCCTCGTAGGAGGCGAGGTCCTTCATCGTCATCAACCCGCCGAGCTCGTCCTGCAGCCTGACGAGCGCGCGGGCGACATCGCCCTTGTAGACCGCGTCGCGTGCGGCCCTCAGGCCCGCGGCGCGGCCGTGCTTCGCCGCCGCCGTCTCCTGGTCGACGATGTACTGCAGCATCGACGCCTGGGCGGTCTGCTTGTAGACCTCGCCGATCGGCGGCACGCGGCCGCCCGGCGCGAACACCGCGTCGGTCGTCGGGCAGGCGTAGTGGAGCCCGCTCTCGAACATCTCGATCGTGCGGTCGCGGCGAAGGAAGAACATGGGGAAACCGTCGCGCGCGAAGCGGATCGCCGCTTGCGCCACCTCGCCGAAGGACATGGTGCCGTAGCGTTCCAGCAGCGTGATCCAGGTATCCGGTGCCGACGGCACGACCGAATGCAGGATCCCGCGCGGAACGATGCCGCCGTGCTTGTCCCAGAAGTAGTCGAGCGTCGCCTTCTCGGGCCACGGGCCTGGGCCGACGGCCGACACCACTTCGCCGCTCTTGGCCATATAGAGCATCGTCGGTGCCACGCCGAGGAAGTGGCACATGTCGCTTTCGATTACGTTGAGCGCGAGGCCGCCGGCGACGCCGGCATCGACCGCGTTGCCGCCGGCCTCAAGAATCTGGAACGCCGCCTGCGAGGCCCAGGGATGGTTGGCGACCACCGCGTGGTGCCGCGCCATCAGGGTCGGGCGATACGGCTCGGGGAGGTCGGTGCGGAAGGGAGAAGTCATGAGGTCAGTCGAGTGGGCCCGATCGCCGGGTGGCGATCAAGCGCTACGGCACCAGCACGATACGGCCGACGGCGCGGCCGGCGCGGAGGTCGTCGAGCGCCGCATTGGCTTCCGCCATCGGACGCGTCGTCACCGGCACGCCGGACTTCGGTTTCTTCGCCAGCAGTTTCGCCGCCTCGTGCAGCTCGGCGAGCGTGCCGACGAAGGATCCGCGGATGGTGATCATCCGGCCGGAGAATCCGGGCAGCGCCAGCGGATAGGTGCCGCCGAAGAGGCCGACCAGCACCAGCGTTCCGCCGCGCCCCAGATTGTCGACGCCGAACTTCATCGTCGCTTCCGATCCGACGAAGTCGACGACACCGAAGAATCCTTCGGGCGCCAGCTGCTTGATGCGGTCCTTCACGTTCGGATCGGCGCTGTCGACCGCGTCGGAGGCCCCGGCGGCGATCGCCGCCGTCCGCTTCTCTTCCGTGATGTCGGCGACGACCACCTTGGCCTGGGTCACCGACGAGGCGAAGCCGATCGCCGAGAGCCCGACGCCGCCGGCGCCGATGATCAGGAGGCGATCCTCCGAGGTCATCTTCGGCAGCTTCTTGAGCGCGCTCAAGGCCGTGATGCCGGAGCAGGCGAGCGTGCAGGCCTGGGTGTCGGTCAGCCCGTCGTAGGGCACGAGATACTTCGGGTGCGGGATGATCACATGGTCGGCGAAGCCGCCATCGGCTCGGATGCCGAGGCTCCTCTTGTTGCCGCAGAGGAGCTCTTCATCGGTCGTGCAGCGCTTGCAGGTGCCGCAGCCGATCCACGGATAGACGATGCGCCTGTCGCCGATCGAAGCGCCCTTGGCATCGGGGCCGAGCGAGATCACCTCGCCGGCGATCTCGTGGCCGGCGGTCAGCGGCAGCGTGAGGCCCGCGCCGAAATTCGCCTTCTTGCCGCCGCCCAAGTCGAAATAGCCGTCCTGGACATGCACGTCGCTGTGGCAGACGCCCGAGGCGGTGATGCGGACCACCACCTCGGTGCCCTTCGGCGTCGGGATTTCGTAGCAGCGCCGCTCCAGCTTCTGGCCGAAGGCGACGATCTGCTCGGCCTGGATCTGCATCAGGCGTCGGCCATCTCGCGCTTGCGTTCCCAGCAGATCGGGAAGGGCTCGCCCTGGACGACGTCGCCGGTCTTCAGTTGCGGGTCGCCCTCGACATACATGGTCTTCTCCTTCTGCACCCAGCGGGCGTCGTCGCCGAGCCAGCGCGAGGAGAAGCCGATGCGGCGCTGCGTCGCCGACAGGTTGGGACCCGAGCCGTGAACCACCAGGGGATGGTGCACCAGGATGTCGCCCGGCTGCATGTCCCAGGAGAGGAACTTGTACTTGGGGTCGTCCTTATGGAGCGAGAAGTCGGGGCAGGGCTCGAGCTCGTCGTGATGCAGCGTCTTGCTGGTGGCGGTCAGCAGTGGATTGTAGTGCTTGCCCCAGAGATGCGACCCGGCGACGTACTCGACGCCGCTGGTGTCCTTGGAGACGGGCGTCAGCGCCAGCCACATCGAGGCGACGTGATGGCCGCTCACCGGCCAGAACGGCTGGTCCTGGTGCCAGGAGGTGCGGTCCTTCACCGTGGCGTCCTTGGTGAAGAGCTGGTCGTAGAAGAAGCGAACCGTCTTCGAGCGCATCAAGGCGCCGGCGATCTCGGCCGCCGGCGACTCGCGGGCGAAGGCCTCGAAGTCCGGATAGCTCCGCCACATGAACAGCAGCGTCACGAACCGGAACTTCTCGCCCTCGGACGTGTGGTCCTTGCCGCGCACCCGGGGCACGCCGTTCGGCCGCTGCGATGACTGCTCGAACGTCCCCTTGAACTCGGAAACCGCCTTGATGCTGGCCTCCTTCATCCGCTCGCACCAGTCGCGGTCGAACATGCCGCGGAGGCAAACGACGCCGTCGCGTTCGTAGGCATGGATGTCCTCTTCGCGGATCTTGTTGCCCGGGGTCCGGTTCATCGCTGGCTCCTCATCGAATAGGGCAGGGGCTCAGTTGATAGAATACTAAATACCTCCTATAATTTCCACCATGCGGGCGGGGAAGGCGAGAGCAATTTTTTCCGGGTGGGGCGAGCGGAATGGCTGACACCGAGGTCCTGGTGATCGGGGCCGGCGCTTCCGGCGCGGCCCTGAGCTGGCGGCTTGCGGAAGCCGGCATCAAGGTGATCTGCCTCGAGCAGGGCGACTGGGTGAAGCCGAAGGACATCCCGATCGATCGGCCCGACTGGGAGATCGCCCGGATGACCTGGTGGAGCCCGAACCCCAACCTCAGGCGCCTGCCCGAGGACTATCCGGTCAACGATACCGACACGCCGATCAAGCCGCTGATGTTCAACGGCGTCGGCGGCTCGACGATCATGTGGAGCTGCTTCAACCCGCGCTTCCACCCGCATGATTTCAAGGTGCGCTCGACCGACGGCGTCGCCGCCGACTGGCCGCTCACCTACGACGAGCTGGCGCCGCACTACGAGCTCAGCGACCGGATGATGGGCGTCTCCGGCGTCGCCGGCGACCGCTCGGTACCGCCGAGATTCGAGCGGCCGATGCCGCCGCTGCCGATCGGTCCCGGCACGCAGACGGTGATCGATGCCTTCGACAAGCTCGGCTGGCACTGGTGGCCGGGCGATGTCGCCCGCAACTCGACCGCCTATGACGGAAGGCCGGCCTGCAACAACTGCGGCGCCTGCGAGATGGGCTGCCCCAGCGGTGCGAAGGGCACCTCCGACGTCTCCTACTGGCCGAAGGCGCTGAAGCTGGGGGCGCAGCTCCGCACCGGCGCTCGGGTATTCGAGATCACCACCGACAAGGCGGGTCGCGCGACCGGCGCGCTCTACTACGACCGCAACGGACGGGTACAGCGGGTCACCGCGGACGCCGTGGCGATGGCGTCGAACGGCGTCGGCACGCCCAGGCTGCTGTTGCTGTCGAAGTCGACGCTGTTCCCGGACGGGCTTGCCAATTCGTCCGGCCTGGTCGGTAAGAACCTGATGCATCACCCGATCGCAGCGGTCAGCGGGATCTTCGACCGGCCGTTCGACGGCGGTACTGCCGGTGCCGGCGCGTCGGTGCTTTCGAACCAGTTCTACGGCACGCATCCAGGTGCGGATTTCGTCCGTGGCTACATGCTGGCGGGTCCCCGCATCCATGCGCCGCTGGCGACCGCGCTCGGCGCCTGGGGCAAGGCGCTCCCTTGGGGCAAAGGCCACCACGCCGAGTACGAGCGCCTGTTCGGCCGTGCCGGCGCGATGATCATCTGCTGCGAAGACCTGCCGGTCGAGACCAACACGGTGACGATCGACCCGGAGCTCAAGGACTCCGACGGCATCCCGGCACCGAAGCTGACCTATGCGGTCGACGACAACTCGAGGAAGATGATCCGCCACGGCCTCGACCGCTCGAAGGAGGTCTGGGAGGCGGCTGGTGCGGTCGAGACGATCGAGCGGCCGCTCCTGGCCCAGGCGGGATTCCACCTGATGGGCACGGCGCGGATGGGCAACGACCCCGAGACCTCGGTCGTCGACCGGTGGGGCAGGGCTCACGACGTGCCGAACCTGTTCATCGTCGATGGCAGCGTCTTCGTGACCTGCGCGGCGGTGAACCCGACACCGACGATCGAGGCGCTGGCGCTCCGTACCGCCGACCACATCATCGGGAGCCGCCGCTGATGGCCGCGCCCGACCCGTTTCTCGGCGCGGTCCTCACGTCCCTCTTGCCGGGAGACGGGACGTGGCCATCGGCGACATCCACGGGGCTTCCGTCCTGGTTCGGCGATCGGGCCGCTAAGATGCCGGCGCTGGCGGATGCGGTTGCGTGGCTCAGGTCGTCATTACCTGCGAATTTCACGACCCGGGCGCCGGCCGAGCGGGAAGCGGACCTCAGGTCGTGCGAGGCCAAGGACCCGCATCGGTTCTCGATCCTGACGACCGAGGCCTTCAACGGCTATTACATCGATCCAGCGGTCTTGAGCGTGATCGAAGGAAAGACCGGTTTCCCGGCCAGGCCACCGCAGCCGACGGGTCATCGCCTCCCGCCGTTCGACTTCTCCATCATCGACGGGCGTAAGGGCCCGGTGAATACCTAAAGGAACGACCATGGCAGATGCAGGGTGGTACGAAGACGCGATCATCATCGACGGCCTCAACGCGTCGAGCAACGGACCGAACGTCTTCGACCTGATGATCAAGGGCGGCCTGACGGCGGTGCACGTCACCCATGTCAGCCCCTATGCGCGGCTTCCGGACACCATGAAGAGCCTGGCGCTGTGGAAGAAGTGGTTCCGCGACCACAAGGAAAAGATCTTCCAGGTCTACACGACGGCCGACATCGCACGCGCCAAGAAGGAGAAGCGCCTCGGCGTCATCATCGGCTGGCAGGACTGCACCGGTATCGACGACCATCTCTTCAACATCGCGCTCTATGCCGAGATGGGCATCCGCTTCATCCAGATGACCTACAACACGGCCAACGGCATCGGGACCGGCTGCTACGATTCGTTCGACGCCGGCCTCACCGACTTCGGCTGCGAGGTGGTGGAGGAGCTGAACGCGCGCGGCATCGCCGTCGATCTCAGCCACTGCAGCAGCAAGACGGCCTCGGACGCGATCCGCGTCGCCAAGAAGCCGGTCTGCTACACGCATATCGCGCCGACGGGGCTCTGCGACGTGCCGCGCAACAAGTCGGACGAGGACCTGAAGCTGATGGCGCAGAACGGTGGCGGCTATGTCGGCGTCAGCCTGCACCCGTTCCTGCTGGCGAAGAGCAACGACTCGGAGCTCGACGACTACATCGACTGCATCGAGTACGTGAACAACCTGGTCGGGGAGGACCAGATCGGGATCGGCACCGACTTCTTCGAAGGCGTCGACATGGCGAAGTTCGCCCAGACCATGACCCGGCGCGACAAGTACCATGCGCGCGTGATCGGCCCGCCGATCCCCAACACGCTGCGTTATCCGTCCGAGATGCCGAGCATTGCCGCGCTCCGCAACATCGTGCCGGCGCTGGAGAGGCGGAAGTGGTCCGAGAAGCGGATCCGGAAGCTGCTCGGCGAGAACTTCCTGGCTTACCTCGGGCGCGTCTGGCACGCCTGAGATTGAAACAAGCCTCCCCCGCGCCGGAGCGCGGGGGAGAGGCCTAGAAGGCTCACTTCCACTTCATCTGATAGAGCCGGCTGACCTCGTCGATCGACGGCTTGAACTCGAGATCCTTGTTCATGGCGTAGGTGACCACGTCGGTGGTCAGCGGCACCATGTAGGCGTTCTCGGTGATCCGCTGATAGGCGATCTGGTAGAGCCGGCGCCGCTTCTCCTGGTCGATCAGGTTGGCGGCCTCGACGATCCATCCGGTCAGCTCGCTGTCCTGGGCCATGTCCGGCGGGCCGCCTTGGAAGGTGACGCTGAGCGGCACCGAGGCGTCCGCGATCGACCATGAGCCGGTGGTCGAGTGGACCAGCGGCGTCTCCTTTTTCAGCTTCTTCTCGTACATGGCCGGGAAGGTCATGTAGACGAGCTTGGTGTTGATGCCGACGGCGCGGAGGTCGCCGATGATCGCCTCGGTCACCTGACGGTCGCGATAGGCGTAGAGCTCGACCTCGAAGCCGTTCGGATACCCGGCCTCGGCGAGCAGCTGCTTCGCCTTCGCCGGATTGTAGTCATAGGTGGTCACTTCCTGGGTGCAGCCGAACTGGATCGGATGGCAATTGGCCGAGATCAGGCGGGTGCCCGGGAAGATGTGCTCGGAGATCGCCTTGCGGTTGATCGCATGGTTCATCGCGCGGCGGACGCGGATGTCGGCCATCGGCTTGCTCGCCTTGCCCTCGGCATCCAGCGTCATGTAGCTGATGCGCATGCTCTCGCCGGAGACGATCTTGACGTCCTTCCGGGTTGCGAGGTTCTTCGCCAGATCCGGCGGGATCTGCCAGATCCAGTCGAGGCGGCCGGAAATCAGCTCGGCGACCTGGGTCTGGGTCTCGCCGATCGTCCGCTGCACGATCTTGCCGATCGAGGGCTGTCCCTTGGCGCCGCCGGGGAAGTAGGCGGTGTTCTTGACCAGCGTGATGGTCTTGCCGGCGACGGACTCGGTCACCTTGTAGGGGCCGGTGCCGATCGGCTTGTCCGACATGCCCTTCGGCCCGGCGGAGGCGTAATAGTCCTTCGGATAGATCGCGAGCGTGGACGCCACGTACTCGAGCGCTGCCGGGAAGGGCTTCTTCAGGTTGATGCGGACCTTGTAGGTATCGACCTTCTCGGCGTTCTTCATCCAGTTGACCATGTTCTGGATGTTCACCTTGTTGTCCGGGTTCGAGACCCAGTTCACGGTGAAGACGACGTCGTCGGCGGTGAAGTCGGCGCCGTTGTGGAACTTGACGCCCTGGCGGAGGTCGAACTCCAGCGTCTCCGGGTTGACCCAGCGCCAGGCCGTGGCGAGGACCGGCTTGTAGGAGCCGGTCTCCAGGTCGCGATCCATCAGATGGTCCCAGATCAGGCGGCCGATCATCTGGCCTTCGGCGACCGACTGGTTGAAGTAGAGGTCGTAGCTGGGGAGCGCGTAGCTCCAGCCGACGTTGAGCGTGTCTGATTTCTTGTCCGCGACCGCCGGATTCGGCGCCAGCATGGCGAGGGGCGCCAGGATGGTGGTCGCGGCGAGCAGGTGACGGAGCCGCATGTTTCCTTCTCCTCGTTCACGGGAGCGGGCGCGGACCGTCCGCACCGCTGTTTAGTGAACGCTAACGATGAAAACAATCATGTAGCGAAATCCGTCGCCCGGCAATAGGATCGGAAAGTTGGTTTCGCCTAAGGAACCGGGCCGGGGCGGCGGCTTTCTGGAGTGCCTACGATAGGATGTTAGCGTTCGGGCTCAGGCGATTTGGGGTCGCGCTCTTCGTCGCCTTCGCGGTATCCGTCATCAGCTTCGGGCTGCTCTACCTTTCTGGCGATCTCGCGATCGCGCTGGCCGGGGAGACCTCGGACTACGCCCAGATCGAGGCGATCCGGAAGCAGTACGGCCTCGACCGGCCGATCGCCGTCCAATATCTCGACTGGCTGACCCACGCGCTGCGCGGCGACTTCGGCCAGAGCATGTACTTCAAGACACCGGTCAAGGAGATGCTCGCCGAGCGTCTGCCGGTGACGATGACGCTGGGCGTTACCTCGATGCTGTTCGCGGTCACGCTCGGCATCCCGCTGGGAGTCCTGGCTGCGATCCGGCCGAACAGCTGGATCGACCGCTTCGCGCTCACATTCTCGGTCGTTGGCCAGGCGCTGCCGTCGTTCTGGTTCGCGCTCATCCTGATCGTGTTCCTCAGCCTGACCTTCCCGCTGCTGCCGGCATCGGGGGACGAGAGCTGGGAGAACTTCATCATGCCGACGATCGTGCTGGGCTACAACGCGGCGCCGGCGATCATGCGCCTCACGCGCACCGGCATGCTGGAGGTGCTCTCCTCCGATTACATCCGCACCGCCAGGGCCAAGGGTCTCCGCGCGCCCAAGGTGCTGTTCAAGCATGCGCTCCGCAACGCGGTGATTCCGGTCGTCAGCCTCGCCGCCGTGCAGTTCGGCTTCATGCTGGGCGGCTCGGTCGTGGTCGAGACCATCTTCGCCCTCCACGGCACCGGCTTCATGGCGTGGGAGGCGATCAAGAACAACGACTTCCCGACCGT
>JAEULB010000074.1 GCA_016792585.1 Rhodospirillaceae bacterium | reverse complement strand
CTCTCGGGACTCGTAGGCGTCTTCGCCGCCGGTGGGATGACCGCCGCGCTGATCGTCGGCCTGCTGTCCCGCTAGCCGGATGCGAATTCTCGTCGTCGAAGACGATCCCGAGCTCGGCCCCCACCTGGCCGAGGCCTTGAAGCGCGACGCCTATCAGGTCGAGCTCACGACCGATGGCGCCGAGGCGCTTGCCCGTGGCGCCGAGGACGATTTCGACGCCGTCGTGCTCGACCTCGGTGTACCCACCGTCGACGGGCTTTCGGTGCTGAAGCGCTGGCGGGCCGAGCGCCGCGACATGCCGGTTCTGGTCCTGACCGCGCGCTCGCGCTGGGGCGACAAGATCGCGGGATTCGAGGCCGGCGCCGACGACTACGTGACCAAGCCCTTCCAGGTGGAAGAGGTCCTGGTGCGGCTTCGCGCGATCCTCCGGCGGACGGCCGGCGGCGCCAAGGCGGTGCTGCGCTGGAACGACGTGATGCTGGATACCCAGAGCCATCGCGTCACCAACGCCGGCGACCTCGTCCGCCTCTCGGGCCAGGAGTACAAGATCCTCTCCTACCTGATGCGCAACATGGGGCGGACGGTCTCGCGCTCGGAGCTGGCCGAGCACATCTACGACCACGCCTACGACAAGGACTCGAACCTGATCGAGGTGTTCATCGGCCGGCTTCGCAAGAAGCTCGGATCCGACCTGATCACCACCGTCCGCGGCCAGGGCTACCTGATCTCGCACCCCACCGAACGCGGTGTGGCGGGCACTGCCTAGATCCCTCGTCGGCCGGCTCGTCCTGGCCGCAGGGATCTGGATCGTCGTCAGCCTCGTTGCCGCTGGCGTTCTCCTCGATGCCGCGTTGAGCGATCGCGTCGACTTCGACGTCCGCCGCGACGCGGAGACGCGCCTTGGCGCCCTGATCGGCGCGACCTCCGTCGCCGCCGACGGCAAGCCGACGCTGCAGCGCCCGCATGGCGACATCCGCTATCAGGAGCTGCGCTCCGGCGTCTATTGGCAGATCTACGTCGCCGACGGCTATACGCTCCGCTCGCGCTCGCTCGGCGACGAAAGCCTGCCGATGGCGCCCAATCCCGATCCGCTCCAGGTCGAGGGACCCGACGAGCAGCAGCTGGTCGTGCTGACCCGCACCCTGCTGATGCCGGGAGCCCAGGCGCCCTACACTTTCTCGGTCGCGGTCGACCGCAGCGAGATCGAGGAGCATGCGAGCCGCTTCGCGGGATCGGTCTCGGCAGCGCTGGCCCTGCTCGGCGTCGGCCTCCTGGTCGCGGTCGTGGTCCAGATTCGCGTCGGCCTGAGGCCGCTTGCCGCCGTCGGCCGGGCCTTGACCCAGGTGCGCGCCGGCCAGGCGACCGAGATCGCCGGCAACTACCCGGGCGAGCTGCAGCCGCTGGTCGACGAGATCAACCAGCTGGTCCGCCACAACGCGACGGTGATGGAGCGCGCCCGCACCCATGTCGGCAACCTGGCGCATGCGCTGAAGACGCCGATCTCGGTGCTCTCCGCCCGCGCCAGCATCGACAAGGGCACGCTCGCCGACGTGGTCAGGACGCAGACGACGCTGATGAGCAAGCATGTCGAGCATCACCTGGCGCGGGCAAGCATGGCCGGCCCCGAAGGCGGCGTTTACCGGCGCACGCCGGTCGCCGACGTGCTCGACGGGCTCTCGCGCACGCTTGCCCAGATCTACGTCCAGCGCGATCTCGAGATCGAGGTCGAGGCGACGCCCAAGGTCCAGTTCCGTGGCGAGCGGCAGGACCTCGAGGAGATGGCCGGCAACCTGATGGACAATGCCTGCAAATGGGCGCGGACCCGGGTCAGGGTGACCGCGACGAACGAAGGAGGGCGGCTGGCGCTGGTGGTCGAGGACGACGGTCCGGGCATGGCCGAGGCCTTTCACGGCGAGGCCTTCCAGCGCGGCCGGCGCCTCGACGAATCGGTGCCCGGCAGCGGCCACGGCCTCGCCATCGTCCGCGACCTGACCCTGCTCTACGGCGGGCATGTCACCTTGAGCCGCTCAGGGCTCGGAGGTCTCGCCGCGACGCTCGATCTGCCGGCCCCGGCAGAGGCAGCCGTGTAACACTCCTGAGAAATGCGAAGAAAAAGCGCTGGCGAATTCTTGCAAACCTTGCGTTTGTTTAGAATAGGGGCGTATCTTGTGATTCTCGCAACTTCCTTCCAAAGAGTACCCCCTATGCGTCGCAAGATCCTCCTCCCCGTCGCTTTCGTTCTCGGCCTGTTCGCCGTCCAGCCGGCCCTGACCAACGCCGCCTACGCCCAGGCCTCCTCGAGCACGACCGCCGCCAAGCCGGCGCAGGCAAAGAAGGCGACCGCCAAGAAGGCCGCCAAGAAGAAGCCGACGACCAAGAAGGCCGCCGCCAAGAAGCCGGCGATGTCGAAGACTTCCTGAGCCTTCAGGCTCGGAACGGAAACGGGCGGCGCCAATGGCGCCGCCCGTTTCGTTTTGAGGCCGCGCGCGGGCCTATGATTCTTTCGGATCGAGCGCGTCGCGAAGGCCGTCGCCCAGCAGGTTGAACGCAAGCACGATGGTCGCGATCGCAAGCCCCGGCCACCACGCCATCCACGGCGCCTGGCTGATGAACTGGCGCGCGACGTTGAGCATGCTGCCCCAGCTCGGCTCCGGCGGCTGCTGACCAAGGCCCAGGAACGAGAGTGCCGCTTCGGCAAGCGTCGCCGTCGCGATCGCCAGCGTCGCCTGCACCAGGACCGGCGCCACGATGTTCGGCAGCACGTGCCGGACGGCGATGCGCAGATGCGGGTTGCCCAGCGCTCGCGCCGCCTCGACATAGTCCTCGACCGTCACCGCCAGCACCTGGCCGCGGACGAGTCGGATGAAGATCGGCGTCTGGGTCAGCCCGATCGCGATCATCGCGTTGGTGAGGCTGGGGCCGAGGAAGGCCGCCATCGCGATCGCGAGGATCAGGAACGGACAGGCCAGAAGCGCATCGACGATGCGCATCATCAGGGAGTCGACCCAGCCCTTGGCATAGCCCGACATCAGGCCCAGCGGCACGCCGAAGGCGATCGCGATCATCACCGAGATCACGCCGGCCTGCAGCGAGGCCCGGGCCCCGTAGATCATCCGGCTCAGCAGGTCGCGGCCGATCTCGTCGGTGCCGAGCCAATGCGCGGCCGAGGGCGGCTTCCGGACCAGCAGGAAGTTCGTCTTGGTCGGGTCGTAGGGCGCCAGCAGCGGTGCCAGCAGCGCGATGAGGACGAAAAGGATGATCACGACGAGTCCGACGATGGCCCCCTTCCGGCGCATCAGGCGGCGGAACGCGTTCGGACGCTTGATCAGCGTGTCATCGGTGGCGGCGACGGTGGTGGCGACCATGGGTTCAGCCGCGCATCCGCGGATTGACCAGGAAGTAGATCAGGTCCGCGCAGAGATTGAGGAAGATGAAGCCGGTCGCGGTGCAGAGCACGACGCCCTGCACCACCGCGTAGTCGCGGTTGAACACGGCATCGACGATCAGCTTGCCGAATCCCGGGATGGTAAAGATCTGCTCGGTCAGCACCGCACCGCTCATCAGCTCGCCGAGCTGGATGGCGCCCAAGGTCACGACCGGGATGATCGCGTTGCGGAGCGCGTGACGGAAGACGACGCGGGGCTCGCGCAAGCCCTTGGCGCGGGCCGTGCGCACGTAGTCGGAGCGGAGCACCGCCAGCATCGCCGAGCGCGTGTGACGCATGAAGATCGCGGTGGTGACGCTGGAAAGGACGATGGCCGGCATGATCATCGTCTGCAGGTTCTGCGACAGGCTCTCGCTCGGCTTGACGAAGCCAGAGGCCGGCAGCCAGCCGAGATTCACCGAGAACAGGAGGATCATCATGATGCCGAGCCAGAAGCTCGGCACCGAGATGCCGGAGAGCGCGACCACGTTGGCGCCGTAGTCGAGCAGGGTCTCCTTCTTGACCGCCGAGATGATGCCCATCGGGATGCCGATGCAGATGGCGATCAGGATCGCCATCGAGGCCAGCTGCATCGTCACCGGCAGCTTGGCGGCAACCAGCTCGCCCACCGGCATCTTGAGGCGGATCGACTCGCCCAGATTGCCGTTCAGCACGTTGCCGACCCAGATCAGGTACTGGCGCCAGATCGGCTCGTCGAGGTGATACATCCGGCGCAGCTCCGCGATCACCTGCGGGTCGCGCTCCTCCCCGGCGAGGGCCAAGGCCGGATCGCCGGGGAGGAGGAGCTGGAGCCCGAACACCACGATCGACACGAAGACGATCGTGGGAACGCTGATCAGGAGCCTGCGGACGATGTAGGTGAGCATGGCTCGCCGTTTCGCCGACTATACCCTGGTTAGTTCATCTTCATCCCGGCGAGGCGGATCATGCCGTCGGGAACCGGCTGGAAGCCGGTGACCTTCGGGTTCATCGCCCAGAACCAGGTCGGATGATAGAGGTATACGCGCGGCATCTGGTCGGCATGGATCTTCGCGATCTTCTCGTAGGCCGTCGCCCGCTGCTCGAAGTTCGAGGTGGACCGCGTGTCCTTGAGCGCCGCCTCGACACCCTGGTCGCAGAACTTGCCGTCGTTCTGGCCGCCGTCGCAGGCCTCGAAGGCGGTGATGTTGCCGTCGGGATCGACGCGGCCCGACCAGCCGATCAGGTAGGCGTCGAAGTCGCCCTTCTGCGCGGTCTGCAGCGAGGTCGCGAACTCGACCTGCTGGATCTTCATGTCGAAGCCGGCCTCCTTCACCATCGCCTGGATGACCTGCGAGACCTGCTGGGCCTCGTTGCCGGTCGGCACCATAAGCGTGAACGACGGGTTGGCGACGCCGGCGGCCTTGAGCAGATCCTTGGCCTTGGCGACGTCGCGCTTCGGCGACGGCACCGTCTTCACGTACCAGGGATTGGTCGGCGGCACCCACTGGTTGCCAGCCAGGAACTCGCCCTGGAACACCACCTGGTTGATCGCCTCGCGGTCGATCGAGAGCTCGAGCGCCTGACGGATGCGCTTGTCCTTCGCCAGCACGTTCGACTTCGCCCGCTCGCCGTTGGCGACGTTGATGGTGATGCCGGTGTATCCGAGGCCCGTCTGCGAGGCGAACCTGACGCGGGAATCCTTCTTCACCTCGGCGACGTCGCTCGCCTGCAGGCGCTCGATCATGTCGAGCTGGCCCGAGCGCAGGTTGGCGAGACGGACGGTGCCGTCGACGATCGGCAGGTAGGTCACCCGCTCGAAGGCGTAGGCCTGGGCGTTGTAGTGCTCCTTGAACTTCTCGAGCACGATGCGATCCTGCTGGACCCGCTCGACGAACTTGTAGGGGCCGGAGCAGATCGGCTTGGCGCCGAAGTTGGCGCCCGCGTCCTTCGCCGCCTTCGGCGAGACGATCATGCCGGCGCGGTCGGTGAACTGCGCCAGCAGCGGCGCGAACGGCGCCCCCATGCTGACCTTGATCGTCTGCGGATCGACGACGTCGATCGACTTGACGACGTTGATCTCGGAGCGGCGGAACGAGCCCTGGAGGTTCAGGTGCCGGTCGAGCGAGTAGCGGACCGCCTCGGCATCCATCTTCTCGCCGTCATGGAAGCTCACGCCCTGGCGCAGCTTGAAGGTGACGGCGGTCTGGTCGGGCGACCACGACCATTCGGTCGCGAGCTGCGGCACCAGCTTCAGGTCCTTGTCGATGTCGAGCAGCTTGTCGCACAGCCCCATGAACACGATGCGGCCGACGAAGGTGCGGGCCAGCGTCGGATCCAGGATGTCCGGATCCTCGGCAAGGCCGATCCTCAGAGTCTGCGCCGAGGCGGCGCCGGCCATAAGCCCGAGCGCAAGCAGCGGCAGAACTACGCGCTTCATGATCGGTCTCCCAGAGTTTGATTGGTGCTTTAGGCCGTGGCTCGCCCCCGAGGCCACGTTGGATCGAACTCTATCGTTAGTAAGACTACCCATCAAGCCGGCCGGAAGGCGGCCTTGAGCCTTTCCAGCCGCGGATTCTCAGGAAGCCGGTGTTCGCCGACGCCGACGCCTACTTTGTCGGCAATCTGCGGCCAAAGATGGCAGGCGGTGGCGTGCCCGGTCTCGTCGGCGATCAGCGGCGGCTCCTCGACCTTGCAGCGCTCGACCGCGAAGGCACAGCGCGTATGGAAGCGGCAGCCGGGCGGCGGGTCGATCGGGCTCGGCACGTCGCCTTGCAGCAGCGCACGCGGCCGCTTGAGGCGGGGATCCGGCGCCGGAATCGCATTCAGCAGCGCCCGCGTATAGGGGTGTCGCGGCCGGCGGAACAGCGTGCGGGTCGGCGCCAGCTCGACGATCTTGCCGAGATACATGACGGCGACGCGGTCGGCGATGTGCTTCACCACCGCGAGGTCGTGCGCGATCAGGACGTAGGAGAGGCCGAGGCGCTTCTGCAGGTCCTGCATCAGGTTGATGACCTGGGCGCGGATCGAGACGTCGAGCGCGGAGACCGGCTCGTCGCCGATGATCACCTTGGGCTCGACTGCGAGCGCTCGCGCGATGCCGAGGCGCTGGCGCTGGCCGCCGGAGAACTCGTGCGGATAGCGGAGCGCGTGATAGGGCGCGAGCCCCACCAGCCCCAAGAGTTCCCTGATGCGCTCGTCCGCCGCCTTGCCCGAGGCGATGCCGTGCAGCTCCAAGGGCTCGCGCAGCATCGCGCCGACGGTCATCGTCGGGTTGAGGGAGGCGTAGGGATCCTGGAAGACGATCTGCAGCTCGCGGCGGAGCCGGCGCATCTCGCCGCCCGAAAGCTTGAAGACCTCGCGGCCGTCATAGGTGACGCGCCCCCTGGTCGGCTCGATCAGGCGCAGCACCAGGCGGCCGGTGGTCGACTTGCCGCAGCCGGATTCCCCGACCAGTCCGAGGGTCTCGCCCTTGGCGACCGAGAAGTCGATGCCGTCGACCGCACGGACATGGCCGACGGTGCGCTGGAGCACGCCGCGCTTGATCGGGAAGTGTTTGACCAGGCCTTCGACGGTGAGGATCGGCTCGGCCATTCTCAAGCCTCCAGCGGCGCGCGCAGGCACGCGGCCTGGTGACCGGGCGCCACCTCGACCAGCGGCGGGTCGGTCTCGGCGCAGGCCGCGATCGCGAACGGGCACCGCGCGCGGAAACGGCAGCCTTGAGGCAGCGCGGTCAGGTTCGGCACCTGTCCCTGGATCGCGGCGAGGCGCTCCTGCTCGAGATCGAGGCGCGGCACCGAGCCCATCAGGCCGATCGTGTAGGGATGCTGCGGCGTCGAGAACAGCGCCGCAGCCGGCGCGCGCTCGATGACGCGGCCGGCGTACATCACCAGCACCTCGTCGGCCATCTCGGCGATCACGCCGAGGTCGTGGGTGATCAGCATGATCGCCATGCCGGTTTCGGCCCGGAGCTCGCCGAGGAGATCCAGGATCTGCGCCTGGATGGTGACGTCGAGGGCGGTGGTCGGCTCGTCGGCGATCAGGAGGTCGGGAGAGCACGACAGCGCCATCGCGATCATCGCGCGCTGGCGCATGCCGCCGGAGAGCTTGTGGGGGTAGTCGTCGAAGCGCTTCTCAGGGCTGGGGATGCGCACACGACGAAGCAGCTCGATGGTCCGGGCCTTCGCCTCCTCCTGGCTCACCTCCGCGTGGCGGAGGATCGCCTCGGAGATCTGGTCGCCGACGGTGAAGGCCGGGTTCAGCGAGGTCATCGGCTCCTGGAAGATCATGCCCATCCGGTTGCCGCGGAGGCTCTGGTACTTCTCGGGCGCAAGGCCGACCAGCTCCTCGCCCTCGAAGCGGATCGAACCGCCGACGATGTTGCCGGGCGGGTTCGGCACCAGGCCCATGATCGACAGCGCGGTCACGCTCTTGCCGCAGCCGGACTCGCCGACGACGCCGAGTGTCTTGCCCTTCTGCAGCGAGAACGAGACCTCGTCGACGGCACGGAAGCGGCCGTGGTCGGTCTTGAACTCGGTCGAGAGGTCGCCGACCGCGAGCAGGGGCGCGCTCACGAGAGCGCCGCCTGGGCTTTGGCGATCACGTCCATCAGCTTGGCGCGTTCGTAGATGCCGACCGGGTCGCCCTTCTTCGCGAGCGCGCTCTTGAACGGCAGGTAATGCGTGCGCGCGACGTCGCGGAGCCGGCGGAGTTCCGGAAGCGGCAGCGTGTGGTCGTCGACGCGGATGTCGAGCTGCGAATACTCCTCGCCCGCGTGGATCACCAGGCAGGCCGACTGCCGGCCGCGCTTGTCGCCGCCGGCGGCATCGCCCGCCTCCAGTCCGCGCAGCAGGCGCTCGTCGAGCGGCTGGTCCATGTTCGCCTGGTAGGCCTTGAGGGTCTCGTGGATCACCTGCGGGCCCGCCAGCATGTTGCCGGCGACGGAGACGCCCTCGCCCAGCACGTGCCCGCTCCACTCGACGCAGTCGCGCCCCGTATGCGCGGCATTGCGCCCGGCGGCATCGACGATGTGGAACTGGCGGCTCGCATTGCCGACATCGGCCTCGACCAGCAGGCGCAGCGCATCCGGCGCCGGCACGCCGGCCGCCAGCATCTTGAGGCCGTTGATGCCGTAGTAGGGGTTGACCAGCGCCTGCGTCGAGATCGCGCCGACGTCGCTCCGGCCGTAGGGACAGATCGATCCCACGGCGAAGAACTTGGTGGCGACGGCAACACCGAACGCGCCCGTTTTCGGGTCACGTGCGACGATCGACCAGGTCATGAGCCCTCCCCTGAGCGGCGCAACGTTATCCCGATAGGGGGTACCGCTGCAATCTTGCCTCGACGGTCAATCAACGAGACGATGCAGCTTCTATTCCTCCGGAGCCACCCATGCCCAAGCGCCCTCGCATCGCCGTTCTCGGCTTCATCCTCGAAAGCAACCGCTTCGCCCCGCCGGTGAAGCGCCCGGATTTCGAGCGGGTCGGCTATTTCGAAGGCAGCGAGATCCTGGACGAGGTGCGGAAGCCCTACCCGGCGATCGACGAGAGCATGACCGCCTTCGTCAAGACCATGGACGAGTCCGGCGACTGGGAGCCGGTGCCGGTGATCTTCGCCAACGGCGCCGCAGCCGGGCCGTGCGACCATGGCTTCTTCCTCGAGCTGATGGCCGACATGAGGAAACGGCTCGAGGCGGCAGGCCCGCTCGACGGCGTCTATTTCTGCCAGCACGGTGCTGCGATCACGACCGAACATCACGACCCGGACGGGCTGATGTTCCAGATGGCGCGCGACGTGGTGGGCAAGGACAAGCCGATCGTCGCCACGCTCGACCTGCATGCCAACATCTCCGAGCGGATGGTGTCGGCGACCAGCCTGCTGGTGGGATACATCACCAACCCGCACGTCGACATGTGGGACCGCGGTGTCGAGGCGGCGAAGGCGATCCGCGAACTGCTCGCCGGCGTGCGCTACTACCCCACCTTCATCCGCCTGCCGCTGGTGGCCCCCTCGGTCACGCAGCTGACCGCGCGCGGCCCCTACGGCGACCTCATCAACATGGGGCAGGCGCGGCAGAAGAAGGAGAACGCGATCGTCAACGTGACGATCATGGGCGGCTTCGCCTGGGCCGACACGCCCGACAACGGGCTTGCGATCGTCGTGACCTCCCGGGGATCGGCCGAGCCCGGGCACCGGCTCGCGAAGGATCTCGCCAAGTCCGGCTGGGCAGACCGCGAACGCTATCAGGTCAAGCTGACGCCGATCGAGGACGCGGTCCGCATGATGAAGGACCTCAACCGCGACAAGGCGAAGCCGCCGCTCCTCTTCGCCGACGTCGCCGACAATCCGGGCGGCGGCGCGCGCGGCAACACCACCTGGATCCTGAAGGCCGCCTTCGAGGCCGGCGTCGAGGACATGGCGATCACGCCGTTCTACGACGAGGACCTGGCGGCCGAGGCGCACAAGCTCGGATGCGGCGCCCGCTTCCGCGCCCGCTTCAACCGCGCCGAGACCAACGAGTTCTCGAAGCCCTTCGAGGCGGAGGCGGTGGTCCGCAACCTCTCCGACGGCGTCATCGTCGGCCGCCGCGGCACCGGTGCCGGCACGACCATGGATCTCGGGCCGACCGCGACGCTGCAGGTCGGCGGCATCCGCGTCGTCGTGATCACCAACCGCACCCAGGCGCTCGACTACGGCTACTTCGAGAGCTTCGGCGTGCCGGTGGACCAGATGCGCTCGCTGGTGGTGAAGTCGCGCGGCCACTTCCGCGCCGGCTTCGACCACCTGTTCACGCCCGACCGCGTGATCGAGGTCGACTGCCCGGGCCTCGTCTCGCCGATCCTCTCCCGATACCCGTGGAAGGGCCTGCCGCGTCCGGTCTATCCGATCGACCCGAACGCCAAGTGGGAAGCCGCCGACTAAGGCTTCCTCAAGACCAGGTGGAAGACGTGCCAGTGCTTCGGCGCTCCCTTCGCCGTCGGCTCGTCGCTCTCCACCTCGTCCAGCAGCTCGACCGCGAAGCCCGAGGCAAGCCGTTCGACCGCGTCGCGATCGAGGATCGAAAGCCCGGGCCGGTCGGCCCAGCCGTCATTCGGTCCGTAGAGCTGCCCTGAGAAGCGTCCGCCCGGAACCAGGCTGGCACCGATCCGCTTCCATACGCGGCCGAAATCGGCCGGCGCCAGCAGCGGCAGAACGAAGCTCGCGTTGATCAGGTCGGCGGGCGGCCAGGCGCTTGCCTCGATCCGCGCGACTCTCGTCTCGAGCGCGGCCTCTTCGGGAAGATCGTCGCGGGCGCGCAGGCGCCCGATCCCCTCCTCGTTCGAATCGATGGCGAGCACGCGCCAGCCCCGGCGCAGCAGCTCGATCGTGTCGCGTCCGTCGCCGCAGCCGAGATCGACGGCGAAGCCGGGCCTGGCGAAGGACGAGACGGCTCGGACCAGGGTCGGGCGCGGCGGCCGTCCCTTGATACCCTCGTAGTACGCCGCGAAATCGCGACGCGTGCTATCGTCCGGCGCGTTGGCCATCTTCCCGGGATGAGACCATGGCGTTGCGTATCCGTCACCTGGCCGCGGCAAAGTACCGGACGGTCCCGTGGCGGAACGGCGGCGGCGTGACATCCGAGATCGCGGTCGAGCCGGAAGGGGCGACCGTCGACAGCCGCTTCCTCTGGCGCCTCTCGCTCGCCCGCATCGACCGCTCCGGCCCGTTCTCGGCCTTCGACGGCTACGACCGCACGATCGCGCTGATCACCGGTGCCGGCATGGTGCTGAACTTCGGCGAGCGCGGATCGGCGCGGGTCGACAAGCCGATGCAGCCCCTGGCCTTCTCCGGCGAGTGGGCGCCGGGCTGCGCGCTGATCGCAGGCCCGACCGAGGACTTCAACGTGATGACCGACCGCCAGCGGATCCGCCATCGCGTCGAGCGGCTGGAAGCGAGCCCGACGGCACGCGCCCTGCAGATGGCGCCGACGCTGGCGGTCTTCGTCGGCGGCGGCGGGACGGTCTCGATCGACGGCGGGCCGATGCAGCTGGGATCCCGCGACACGCTCATCGTCGACGGCGCCGCGCAGGTGACGCTGAGGTCGACCGGTCTCGCGCTCGCTGTCGGGCTGTTTCCTATCGCCGCTACTTGAACGTGATCGGAATCACGTAGCTGAGCATCAGCGACTCCTCGCCCGGGTTCTTCTTGTTCTTGCCGAGCCCGGCATTGGAGAGGTGGTGGAAGGCGAGACCGATGCGGACGTCGTTGTCGAAGCGATAGTGGAGCGCCGCCCCCGTGCGGAACTCGACCGTGTGGCCGAGATCCTTGCCGTTGCCACGATGATACGCGCCGACGGCAGCGCTCGGCGTCAGCACCAGGCGCTTGTTCAGCCACCACACCTCGATGGCGAGGCCGGCATAGCCGTAGGCCGCGCTGTCGGAGGTCGCCATCACGCCGGCCATCGGGCGAAGCCACCAGAGGAGCGGCTTGCCGCGCCACTCGCCGCGAAGCTCGGCGGCCGCGCCGTCGTCCAGCATGTCGAAGATGCCGACCGAGAAGTCGAGGACGTTGCCGGTCTCGGCGGCTTTCGCCGGCGAGCCGAAGGCGAGCGAGAGCGCGGCCAGCGCCGCTGCGAGAAGCCTCATCACTTCTTCCCCTTCCTGGCCTTGGCCGTCTTCGGCTTCCACTTCGCGTACTCGGCCTTGACCGGATCGCGCGGCGGATAGAGGCCGAAGATCGAACGGCCTTCCCAGACCTTCTCGGTGACGAAATGCTCGAAGCGCTCCTGTGCCGCCGCGTCCTTGGCAACCTCGTCGGCGAGGTGACGCGGGATCACGACGACGCCTTCCTGGTCGCCGAAGATCACGTCGCCCGGATAGACGCCGACCCCGGCGCAGGCGATCGGCACGTTGAGGTCGACCGCGTGATGATGGATCAGGTTGGTCGGCGCCGAGGGGCCCTGCATGTATGTGGGGAACGGGAGTGCGGCGATGCCGGGCGAATCGCGGAGACCGCCATCGGTCACGACTCCGGCAGCGCCCCGCTTCATCATGCGGGTGATCAGGATCGAGCCGGCGGAGGCGGCGCGCATGTCGCCGCGGCAGTCCATCACCAGCACGTGGCCGGGCGGGATCTCCTCGACCGCCTTCCGCTGCGGATGCTCCCAGTCCTCGAAGACACCGAGATGGTCCAGGTCCTCGCGCGCCGGGATGTAGCGGAGCGTATAGGCCTCGCCGACCATGACCGGCGCGTCCGGATTGACGGGGCTCAGGCCCACCAGGAAGACGTTGCGGAACCCGCGCTTGAACAGCTGCGTGGTCAGCGTCGCCGAGGAGCACTGAGCCAGCAGCTTCTTGGTCTCTGGCTTCAGCGGCGCAAGCTTCTTCTTCATGTCATCACCTTTTCTTCGGCAAAGGAGCGGAAACGGTCGGTGGCCTTGAGGAGGGCCGCGCGCACCCCGGGCTCGAGGGCGGAATGGCCGGCGTCGGGCACGATCGTGTATTCGGCCTCGGGCCAGACCCGCGTCAGCTCGTCGGCGCTGACGATCGGGCAGACCATGTCGTAGCGCCCCTGGACGATCACCGTCGGGATACGCCGGATCCGATCGATACCGGCCATCAGCCCGCCTTCGGGCAGGAATGAGCCGTTGACGAAATAATGCGCCTCGATGCGGGCGAGCCCGAGGGCGTGGCTGTCGGACGAGAACTGCGCCACCAGCTCCGGATTTGGCAGCAGCGTCGAGCAGGCGCCCTCGTAGCGGCTCCAGGCACGCGCATAGGGAAGGTGGACCGAGGGATCGGGATGCACGAGGCGGCGGTGATAGGCGTTCAGCAGGTCGTCGCGTTCGGCTGCCGGGATCGGCTCGGCGAAGGCCCGCCAGGCCTCGGGATAGACCGAGCGGATGCCGGTGATGAACCAGTCGATCTCCGACGGCCGCGACAGGAAGATGCCGCGCAGCACGAACGCCAGGCAGCGCTCGGGATGGGCCTGGCCGTAGGCCATCGCCAGCGTCGAGCCCCAAGAGCCGCCGAACACCAACCAGCGGTCGATGCCGAGATGACGCCGGAGCGTCTCGATGTCGCTGATCAGGTGCGGCGTGGTGTTGTTGTCGAGCGAGCCGAGAGGTGTCGAGCGCCCCGACCCCCGCTGATCGAAGATGACGATCCGGTAGACCTGCGGATCGAAGAATCGGCGATGGGTGGGCGAGGCGCCGGCACCCGGCCCGCCGTGCAGGAACAGCACCGGCAGCCCGTTGGGGTTGCCGGAGACTTCCCAGTACATGACATGGCGGCTATCGAGGTCGAGCCGACCATGCGCATGCGGGTCGATCTCCGGATATAGGTCGGCATGGGTCATGGGGCGCGGATCATAGCGACGGCACCCGCGGCTTGGCAAAGAACGCATCGCACCCGCATGATGGAGTGAGGATCGATACCGTGATTCGCGCCCTCGCCCTCCTGGCCCTCCTGGTCGCGCCCGCGCTTGGCGGGTGTTCCGCCATTCCCGCGACCGGCGAGCGGAGCTTCACGGGATTCATGGGGCCGGCGGACGAGGCCAGGGTCGGCCGCGAGCAGCACCCCGAGATCGTCCGGGCCTTCGGCGGCGCGTATGCCGACCGCCGGGTCCAGGACTACGTGACCCGGGTCGGCCAGTCGCTGGCCCGCGTGACCGAGGTCCCGGACCTCAAGTTCACCTTCACCGTCCTCGACTCGCCCGTGGTCAACGCCTTCGCGCTTCCGGGCGGCTACGTCTATGTCACGCGCGGCCTGATGGCGATCGCGTCCGACGAGGCGGAACTCGCCGGCGTGATCGCGCACGAGATCGGCCATGTGACCGCGCGCCATGCCGCGAGGCGCTACAGCCAGCAGGTGGTGGCCGGCGTCGGCACCGCCGTGGTCGGCGCCATCACCGGTTCCGACGACATCGCCGAGACCTTCTCGTTCGGCGCCTCGGCCGTGCTGCAGAGCTATTCCCGCGACCAGGAGTTCGAGGCCGACACGCTCGGCGTCCGATATCTCGGGCGCGCCGGATACGCGGTCGAGGCGATGGGCACGTTCCTCGCCAAGCTCGACCGTCAGTCGAGCCTGGAAGCCGAGCTCGCCGGCCGGTCGCCGGGCGAGGTCGACGGCCTCAACATCATGGCGACGCATCCCCGTACCCTGGACCGCGTCGGGCGTGCCTCGGCCCAGTCGGGCGCCGGTCGACGCGAGCGCGACGCCTACCTGCAGGTCGTCGACGGGCTCGTCTTCGGCGACGACCCGGACAATGGCCTGGTCCGCGGGCAGAGCTTCATCCATCCGAGGCTCGGCATCCGCTTCGAGGTGCCGCAGGGCTTCCGCCTCGCCAACGGCGCCCGTCAGGTCATCGCGCAGAGCGCGAACGGGGCGACGATCGTCTTCGACTCCTCCCGGTCCGAGCCGATCGCGATGACCGAGTATCTGCGCACCGTCTGGGGACGCAGCCTCTCGCTTGCCGACGTCGAGCGGTTTCAGGTCGACGGCCTCGATGCCGCCACCGCCTCGACCAGGATCCAGACGCGCCGCGGCCCGCTCGACCTCAGGCTGGTCGCAATCCGCGTCGACGCCTCGGTGCATCGCTTCCTCCACCTGACGCCGCCGGCCGTGACGCCGACGCTGGCGGCCGATCTGCGTCGCACCAGCTTGAGCTTCCGCCGGCTGACGCCGGCCGAAACGACCGCTGCCCGGCCGCAGCGGATCCGCCTGCATACAGTCGGCTCCGGCGACAGCCGCGCGGCGCTGATCGAGCGCATGGTGCCGGATGCCGGCCGCGATCGGCGCTTCGACATCATGAACGGACTTGCTCCCGGCGCGACACCCGCGGCCGGCACCGTCGTCAAGGTGGTCGCCGAATGAGGTCGAGCCTGCAGGTCGCGTCGCGTCGCCGGCGCTTCTGGCTGCCGCGCATCCCGATCGTCGGCGTCCTGCTGGTCGGTATCGGCGGCCTGGTCCTCGCGGCCGTCCTGACGGTGCTGGCGATCGGCCTCGGTTCCAGCCGGCGCAATACCTTCGACCTTCTCTCCGACAAGGCCGACCTGGTGGTGACCGCGATCGAGCAGCAGATCCGCCTGCATCTCGAGCCGGCGCGCCATCAGGCCGAGTTCATCGCGCGCATGGTGGCGGCACGCGAGCTCGACATCGGGAACCGAGCCCAGGTTGCCGAGACGCTCTATGCGGCACAGGCCGGAAGCCCCGAGGTCAGCAGCCTGATCCTGCTGGACACCGCCAACC
The DNA here is from genome assembly GCA_016792585.1 of Rhodospirillaceae bacterium. GTDB lineage: Bacteria > Pseudomonadota > Alphaproteobacteria > SHVZ01 > SHVZ01 > SHVZ01. The sequence continues at coordinate 24,348 of JAEULB010000074.1, read as the reverse complement.
AGGCGACGCTCGTCGCGCGCACCGGCTATGTCCTGGTCAACGACTGGAGCGACGACGCAGCGGCACGCGAGCGCCTGGAAGAAGCGAGCAAGACCAAGCAGTCCTTCTGGGGCGAGGTGCTGTGGACCCGCGGCCTGGGGGCTTTCATCAATCTCCGCACGCCGCTCTGGCGCGACGGCGTCTTCGTCGGCGGGCTCGGCGCCGTCGTCCAGGTCGGCAACCTGTCGCGCACGTTGCAGACGATCCCCGGCGAGGTCATCGGGCGGCCTTTCATCCTGCGCGGCCGCGACGAGGTGCTAGCCCACCCGAACCTCGCCGCCAGGCGCTCGATCACCACCGACGAGCGCCAGCCGCTGCCGCTCTTGGCGCAGGTAGAGGACCCGGTCCTCGCCCAGATCTGGGATCCCAAGGGCGTTCGCCTGGAGCCGTTGCGCCTCGGCTCGACCGAGGGTCATCAGGTCGAGGTCGATGGCCGCACCTACATCTTCCTCACCCGCGAGCTGCGCGGCTATGGGCCGACCCCGTGGATCATCGGCACCTATTTCGACCAGCAGGACGTCGACCGCGAGCTGCTCCGCCTGCTTCAGGCCTCGCTTGCCGGAGCGGCGGTGCTGCTGGTCGCGCTGATCGCTGCGATCGCCTTCGCCCGGATGCTTGGCCGGCCGATCCTGGCACTCGCCCGTTCGGCCGAGGCGGTCAGGAGCCTCGATCTCGCCTCCTCCCCGCCGCTTCGCCGCAGCGTCGTGCGCGAGCTCGACGACGCCGGACGCGCCTTCAACCAGATGCTGACCGGTCTCCGCTGGTTCGAGACCTATGTGCCGCGCCGGCTGGTCGGCCAGCTGATCGGCCGGCAGACGACCGCAATCGCCTCCGCCGAGCGGCGCGTGACGGTGCTGTTCACCGATATCCGCGGCTTCACCACGCTGTCCGAGCGGCTGTCGGCAGCGGAGGTCGCGGCATTGCTCAACGAGCACTTCGCGCTGATCGACGATGTCGTCGACGCCGAGGAAGGCATCGTCGACAAGTACATCGGCGACAGCGTGATGGCGTTCTGGGGTGCGCCGGCGATCGAGCCCGACCACGCCGCCCGGGCGATCCGCGCCGCGCGCGCGATCGCCGCCGCGGTCGCCTCCGACAACCGGCGACGGGTGGCGGACGGGCTGCCCGCGATCCGGGTCGCGGTCGGCCTCCACACCGGCCCGGCCGTCGTCGGCAACGTCGGGCCGGCCGGCCGCGTCAACTACACGATCGTCGGCGACACCGTGAACTCGGCGACCCGCATCCTGAGCGAGGCCAAGGACGTCGAGGACTCGGCCGACGTCGTCGTGCTGGCGAGCAGCGAGACGATCCGGGCGGCAGGCAGGGAGGCCCGCGACTGCAGGAGCCTCGGCACCCGCCAGCTGCGCGGCCGGATGGAGGCCATAGAGCTCTTCCGGGTGGCCTGACGGGGCGGAACCGAGGCCGCACCGGAACCAAGCATGGCGGGGCCGGTTTATGTGAGGCCCGAAGTCGCGCCTCGCGATCCCCGACGGAGACCCCACCCGTGACGAGCCCGGGACACGATCATTCGAGCTTCATGCATGGCGCCAGCGAGCTGCCGGACGTCACGCTCGACAGCTACAACGTCGAGATCAAGGACGACGAGGGTTTCGTCGGCGACCGCGCCAGCGGCCAGGCCTTCCGCGCGATCCTCGACGAGATCCGCAAGGAGGTCGCCAAGGGCGATCGCGACCCGTTCGGGGACGTCCCCAGCAACCAGCTGAAGAAGAAGGATCTCGACAAGCTGCTCAGGACCGGCGACCCGCTGGCCGCCGGGATCCTCCACGGCGCCATCGAGGAGTTCGCCCAGAAGCTCGCCGGCGTCACCAAGCGCTTTCTCAGGCTCAAGGCATGGCGCGAGATCGAGCGCATCGCCATCGGCGGCGGCCTGCGCCAGAGCCGCGTCGGCGAGATCGCGATCGGGCGTGCGGCGGCGATCCTCAAGAGCGACAAGCTCGACGTCGACCTTGTGCCGCTCTCCCACCACCCGGACCAGGCGGCGCTGATCGGCTGCGCCCGGCTGGTGCCGCCTTGGCTGTTCGAGGGTTTCAATGCCGTGCTCGCGGTCGATGTCGGCGGATCCAACATCCGCTGCGGCGTCGTTTCGTTGAATACCAACGACGGCCGCGATCTCTCGAAGGCGGAGGTCGAGGCCTTCGAGCTATGGCGGCATGCGGACGATGGTCCGAAGCGCGAGGACGTGATCGATCGCCTGGTGAAGATGCTTCAGCGCTCCATCAAGAAGGCCGAGAAGGACGGGCTCAAGCTGGCGCCCTTCATCGGCATCGGCTGCCCCGGCCTGATCGAGGAGAAAGGCACCATCGCGCGCGGCGCGCAGAACCTTCCCGGCAACTGGTCGAGCAGCCGCTTCAACCTGCCCGTGGTGCTGAAGGAGCGCATCCCCGCGATCGGCGGCCGCGATACCGCGGTGGTCATGCACAACGACGCCGTGGTCCAGGGCCTGAGCGAGGTGCCGCAGATGCGGGACGTGAAGCACTGGGGCGTGCTGACCATGGGCACCGGTCTCGGCAACGCCAGCTACACCAACCGCGAAAGCACCGCGAAGAACGCGACGACGAGGACCGCCGCCTAGACGGAGAGCTGGTCCACCACCTGGCCGGATGCATCGAAGGCGCAGGCGATGAGCGGGCCGCCGAAACCGGCACCGCCGTCGAGCGTCACCGTGAACGGCGTCACCACCAGGCCCGGATGCTGGCGGTCGTATCCCCGCACCACGGTCGCGAAGTCGCCATAGGCCCGGTCCATCTGGGCGAAGGCGGAGCTTCCCCACCAGAAGCTGTCGGTCTGCTCGTCCAGCGGACGCGAGGGATCGATGCCGGCATGGCAGAAGAGGATGCGCCCGCCGATCGCCGCGCGCCGAAGCCCCGAGAAGAACGGATCATGGCCCGGCCGGTTGCGGATCGCCTCGCGGATCCGGGTGGTCCACTTGCCGATCGAGAGCGCGCCGTCGCGGGCCGCGATCTTTCCCTGATCGGCCGTGGTGCCGTAGGCCGCGAGAGTGGCGCCGACGCCGTGATCGAGCATCCAGGCGAGCACGCCGCGGGGATCGGTCGCGAACTGGAGCTGGAGCAGCTTGTGCCACATCTCCTCCTGCGCCCCGCGGAGATAGGCCAGGTCGCTGACGAAGGCGAGAGGGCGCGCGAGGAACCAGAGGCGGAAGCGCAGCAACTCGTCGATGGTCTCGGCCGCCTTGGCGCCGTGGCCGACGTAGTTGCCGAGATAGATCAGGCGGTCGTTGTAGCCGAGGCGGCCGGCGAGCTCGGCGTGCAGGCGGCCGAGGCGCTCGGCATCGCCATGAATCGAGGCGACCGCCCAAAGGCGGTCGCTCGGCTTCAACTCTGCAAACTTGTCCCGATCGGCCATACGCCGAGAAGGATACCTCTTAAGCTGCGCGGAGCATCTGCTCAAGGCGCTGCGCGGCCGTGGTCTCGTCGATCTTCTCGATCACCGCGAACTCGCGGGCGAGACGGTCGAGCGCCGCCTGGTAGATCTGGCGCTCGGAGTAAGACTGATCGGGCTGGCCGGCGTTGCGGTAGAGGTCGCGGACTACTTCGGCGATCGAGTTCGGATCGCCGGAGTTGATCTTGGCCTCGTACTCCTGGGCTCGGCGGCTCCACATGGTGCGCCGCGCACGCGAACGGCCCTTGAGCCGGGTCAGCGCCGCCAGCATCTCCTTGCGGGTCGCGAGCTTGCGCAGGCCCGAGGTCCGCACCTTGGCGATCGGGAGCCGGAGGGTCATCCGGTCCTTCTCGAAGGTGATGACGAACAGGTGCAGGTCCTGGCCGGCGATGGTCTGGGTCTCGGTCTCGACAATGCGGCCGACTCCGTGGGTCGGATAGACCACGTGGTCGCCGGTGGCGAAGCCGGAAGCGCGGATCAGGGTCGCGAGCTTGGCCGACTCGCCGGCGGCCGACGGACGCGGCGCACCGGTCAGCGGCGGCGCCGACGGCGCCGGCTTCACGACGATGGCCGGCTGGCCCGGGACCGCCACCACGGGCGGGCGGACCGGCGTTGAGGCCATGGTCATCGAGCGGGGCGCGACCGCCTTGGCGCCGTTCGTCCCGTTGGCCTTCGCCGGAACCGGGGGCTTGCCGGCGACGGCCTTCGCCGGCGCGACGGGCTTGCCGGCCTCGGCCTTCTTCGCCGCCTGGCCGTTCAGCTTCTCGGGCGCCGGCTGCTTGACGGCCGGTTCGACCTTCTTGGGCGCGACGACGACCTTCTTTTCCGGCGTCTTCTTGGCTTCGACTTTGCGAACGATCGGAGTCTTCTTCGCCTGCGCCTTAGCCTGCACCGGCTTCTTGACCTGAACCTGAGTCTTCTTCTTCACCGATACCGACTTTCCTTGCGACTTCTTGACGGCCGGCTTCGCAGCCGCCTTGGAAGGCTTGGCCGTCTTCTTCGATTTGGCGGCGGAGGCGACCTTCGCCTTCTTCGCCGCGACAGGCGCTTTGGCCTTTGTCTTTTTCGCGGTCATCTTGCTCCAACCCTCTCGCTCGCACGCGCCGAAACGCGGTCAAGTACCCCGCCGGCGGAAGCTAACGCCCCCGCCGATCCCCCAAGCACTAGTAAATTGCGGAAAAGGAGCCTGTGCCGAATCTATGGCCTAGTCCGAGGCCCCTTTCGTATTCACCTAGAAATAATGTATAGCACAATTTTCCGCGAATTTCCAGACGCGAGCGCCGAAACGTCGCACCACCGTGAGAACTCGCGGCTCGCAAACCCGTGATTTACCTACATTTGTTCCCCCACTTCTCAACATCTCGCGGGCACTGCTTGCAGCGCCCCCTAGATTGAGGGGGAACTCACGGGTTCCGATAAAAGATGGGTTCTGCCTGAGCCGGCGTCAACGCTTGGCGGGGTTCGGACTGAAGAACTTTTCGAACTTGCCCTCGACGCCCTTGAACGAATCGGCGTCGCCAGGGGCGTCGCCCTTCCGGGTAATGTTCGGCCACTGCTCGGAATACTGGCGGTTCATCTCGACCCACTTCTCGGCGCCCGCGGTGGTGTCCGGGACGATCGCCTCGGCCGGGCATTCGGGCTCGCAGACGCCGCAGTCGATGCACTCGTCCGGATGAATAACCAACATGTTCTCGCCCTCGTAGAAGCAATCAACGGGGCAGACTTCGACGCAGTCCATGTACTTGCACTTGATGCAGGCTTCATTCACGACATAGGTCATCGCCGATCTCCGATGGGCGCGGCGGCGGGTCCAATTCAAGGACGACAAGGGGAGAATCGCGGGGCCGCGCGAAAGGCGGCCTCATATACCATCGACGCCCTCGCCTGAAAACGCTGTCTCGGGCTCCGGCCCCCAAGGAAGCCTCCATGCCAGCCGTCGACCTCGCCCGTGTCCGTGCCGACACGCCCGGGACTGCCAACGTCATCCACCTCAACAATGCCGGGGCCGCCCTGATGCCGGCGCCGGTGGTCCGGGCCACGGTCGACTATCTCGAGCGCGAGGCGGCGATCGGCGGCTACGAGGCGCATGCCGAAGCCGACGCCGCGATCGAGGCCACCTACGGCAAGGCGGCGAAGCTGATCGGCGCCGCGCCGGACGAGATCGCCTTCATCGAGAACGCGACCCGCGCCTGGGACATGGCCTTCTACGGCCTTGGCGCCTCGTTCGCGCCGGGCGACCGCATCCTCACCGGCGCGCACGAGTACGTCAGCAACTACCAGGCCTATCTGCAGGTGGCGAAGCGCACCGGTGCGGTCATCGAGGTCATCCCGAACGACAACAGCGGCCAGGTATCGGCGCAGGCGCTGGAGAGCATGATCGACCGCAAGGTCAAGCTGATCGGGCTCACGCACGTGCCGACCAATGGCGGCGTCGTCAATCCGGCCGCGGCGATCGGCAAGGTGGCGCGCGCCGCCGGCGTGCCCTTCCTGCTCGATGCCTGCCAGTCGGTCGGCCAGATGCCGATCGACGTGTCTGCGATCGGCTGCGACATGCTCTCGACCACGGGCCGCAAATATCTGCGCGGCCCCCGCGGCACCGGCTTCCTTTTCGTCCGCCGCGATTTCCTGGAGCGGATCGAGCCGCCGATGGTCGACACGCACGCGGCTACCTGGCCGGCAAGAAGCACTTTCGCCTGGCGACCGGACACACGCCGCTTCGAGAACTGGGAGACCAACTTCTCGACGCGCCTCGGGCTCGCCGCCGCGATCGACTATGCGATGGGCATCGGCCTGGAGGCGATATACGCCCGCGTCCAGGCGCTCGCCTCCGACTTCCGCGCCAGGCTCGACGCGATCGGCGGCGTGAAAACCCGCGACCTCGGCACCGAGCGGTGCGGCATCGTCACCTTCACCGTCGCGGGCAAGACCGCCGACGAGGTGAAGGCCGCGCTCGCCGCCAAGCGGATCAACGTCTCGACGACGACCGTCAACGGCACCCGCGTCGACATGGAGCAGCGCGGGCTCGACTCGATGACCCGCGCCTCGGTTCACTACTACAACAGCGAGGACGAGGTCGCCGTCGCGGTCGAGGCCGTCGCAGCCCTCCGGCGCTAGGACATGGGCCGGCTCGAGGACATGGAGATCTTCGTCCGCGTCGTCGATGCCGGGAGCTTCACCGGCGCCGCCGACCGTCTCGGGCTTGCCAAGTCGCTGGTCAGCCGGCGCCTTGCCCGGCTCGAGGAACGCCTCGGAGCCAGGCTGATCGCGCGCACCACGCGCAAGCTGGCCCTGACCGAGGCCGGGCGCGCCTTCTACGAGCGCGCGCGCCGACTGCTCGAAGAGACTGCCGATGCGGAAGCCACAGCGATGGCGACGGCGGCGGATCTCAAGGGTCGGCTGCGGATCGCCGCGCCGATGTCGTTCGGCCAGCTTCACCTGGCACCGGCGGTCGGCCGCTTCCTCGCCGATCATCCCGAGGTCGAGATCGACGTCGACCTCAACGACCGCTTCGTCGACCTGGTCGGCGAGGGGTATGCGCTGGCGATCCGAATCGGGCGCCTGAAGGACTCGAGCCTCGTCGCCCGCAAGCTGGCGTCGTCGCGCATGGTGCTCTGCGCCAGCCCCGCCTACATCGCGCGCCGCGGACGGCCGAAGACGCCGGCCGACCTCGCTCAGCACGATTGCCTGCTCTACACCAACCGCGCCGCCGGCGACGTCTGGCGCTTCCGTTCCGGCGGCAGGACCACGGCACCGCCGATCCGCGCCCGCATCGCCGCCAACAACGGCGACTTCCTCGCCCGTGCCGCGATCGACGGCCTCGGCATCGCGCTGCTGCCGTCCTTCATCGTCTTCGAAGCGCTGGCGAAGGGCGAGCTCGAAGAACTGCCGTGCGGCGAGCCGCTCGACGACAGCGCGATCCATGCGGTGCTGCCGGCAGGCCGCCAGCCGCCGCTGCTGGTCCGGCGCTTCGTCGACTTCCTGGTTTCAGAGTTCGGGCCCGAGCCCTATTGGGATGCGCTGTCCCGCCCGCGCAGGCGGAGCGTCAGCTCTCGCCGGTGAGACGATCGATGGCGCGGCGCTCGGCCTTGGTCGGACGGCCGGAGCCCGGCTCGCGCGCGGCAACGGCCGGCGGCCGATCTTCCCTCGCGCGTGGCTGAGGCGGCGAGAGATCGGCATAGAGCGTCTGCGCCTCGGAGGCCGGACCGCGCCGGGCGCCGAGCGCCTTCACCTCGATCACCCGGATATGCGGCCCGAGCGGAAAGGTGAGCACGTCGCCGACCTTGATCGTCTGGCTCGGCTTGCTGACGACGCGGCCGGAGATGCGCACGCGGCCGTCGGCGCAGAGATCGGCCGCCATCGTCCGGCTTTTCAGGAAACGGGCGAACCACAGCCACTTGTCGAGCCGAAGGCTCTCGCCGCTCATGAGCGCTTCAGCAGGTTGGCAAGCGGTGCGAAGGGCGAGCGCTGGTCGACCGGTTGCGGGCGCGGGCGCTTCTGCCGGCGATGCTTTCCGCCGCGGGGCGTGAACAGCGTGCCTTCGGGCCGGACCTCGGCCCGATACCCGAGATCGGCGAGCACGCCGGCAAGCTCGCCCGGGCGGCAGCCGGCGAGGTCGACGAGCTGCTGGGTGGCGAGGAACGGACCTTGCGCGGCCAGCGTCCGCGCGGCGAAGGCGAGGCGCTCGATCCTCTCGCAGCCGAGCGCATGCCCGCCGAGAACGGCGCGGCCGATCGCGGCCCAGAAGTCGGGCGGCACCGAGGGATCGGCGGCGGGCGCCAGTCCGGTCGGGACGTCGATCGGCGGACGGCCGGCGGCAACCGACCAGAGCAGCGCCAGGAAGCGGCCCGCCGCCGGCTTCGCCAGCGCCGGCATGAACACGTGATGCACGCCGAAGCGGACGCCGAGCCTGGCCAGCGCCTTGCGGTCGGCTGCGGTAAGCGCCGCCACCTGTGCCTCGACCTCGGCCCGCGGCACGGTGCCGAGCCGCTCGACCAGGCGGAAGGCAAGCCCGCGGGCCGATCCCGAGAGCGACGCGTCGCGAAGCTGGGTCAGCGGCGAGAGCACCCGCGCGACATCGCGTGCGATCCAGGCCGCCAGGCGACGGACGACGCGGTCGCGTTGCGGCGCTTCCAGGTAGTCGTTCGACAACACCTCGATGCGAGGCTCGATCGTGGTTCGACCGGGGCCGAGGCGCGCGATCGGCGCGCCATCCCACGCGAGCGTGGCGCCGTCGAGGCGGAAGTCGCCGTCCGGCGCCGCCTCCAGGCGGTCCACCCGGCGCACGATCTCGCGCGGCACGACCCGCCGTGCGGCCGCAAGCACGGGGCGGGCCTCGGGCTCGTCGCCAACGTCGGGGACGAAGCGAAGGCCTTCCAGCCGCCCGACCGAATGGCCTTCGACCACGACCTCGCCGTTGTTGCGGACCGCGGCGACGAGCTCGCCGGTGTCGGCGAGCTTCTGGGTCAGCGCCGCGGCACGACGATCGACGAAGCGCTGGGTGAGGCGCTCGTGCAGCGCGTCTGACAGCCGCTCCTCGATCGCACGCGCCTTCTCGCGCCACTGGCCGGCATGGTCGAGCCAGTCGGGGCGATGGGCGACATAGGCCCAGGTGCGGCAATGGGCGACGCGCTGCATCAGCGTGTCGATGTCGCCCTCTGTGCGGTCGAGCGCCTGGACGTGGCGGGCGACCCAATCGGTCGGAAGCCGCCCGGTCGGGCCGGTGAGATGACGGTAGATCTGTCCCAGAAGGCGCGTATGGGCGTCGGCCAGGATCTTGCGGAAGTCCGGGATCTGGCAGACCTCCCAGAGCAGGCGCACGTTCGCCCTCGACTCCGCCAGCTGTTGGACCTCCGGATCGCGGGCCAGCACCTGGAGCGCCAGGTGATCGTCGGCGTCGCGTTTGCGCATCAGGAGCGACGACGGCGGCTTCGCCTCGAGCGAGCGCGACAGCGAGGTCACCGAATGCATGTCGAGGTCGTCATTCCGCCACCAGAGACGCTGCAGCGGCTCGAAGCGGTGCTCCTCGATCCGGCTCACCTCCTCCTCGTCGAGCTCGCCGGCCTCGTTGGTGGTGCCGAAGGTGCCGTTGGCCATGTGGCGGCCGGCGCGGCCGGCAATCTGGGCCATCTCGGAGGGGATCAGGCGGCGCGGCGCGCGGCCGTCGAATTTCTTGAGCTGCGCGAAGGCGACATGGTCGACGTCCATGTTGAGGCCCATGCCGATCGCGTCGGTCGCGACCAGGAAATCGACCTCGCCGGCCTGGAACATCGCGACCTGGGCGTTGCGGACGCGGGGGCTGAGCGCCCCCATCACCACGGCGGCGCCGCCGCGCTGGCGGCGGACGGTCTCGGCCAGCTCGTAGACGTTGTTGATCGAGAAGGCGACCACCGCCGACCGGCGCGGCAGGCGCGCGAGCTTGCGGGGGCCGGCATAGACCAGGGTCGAGAGCCTGGGCCGGGTAATGATCTCGGCTCGCGGTACCAGCTTCCGCAAAAGCGGCCGGATCGTCTCGGCGCCGAGGAACATCGTCTCGTCGAGACCGCGGGCATGGAGCAGCCGGTCGGTGAACACATGGCCGCGCTCCCAGTCGGCGCAGAGCTGGATCTCGTCGACGGCGAGGAAGGAGACCGGCCGGTCGACCGGCATGGATTCGACGGTGCAGATGAAGTACCGCGGGTTCTCCGGAACGATCTTCTCTTCGCCGGTAATAAGCGCCACGGCGCGCTCGCCCTTGAGGCGGGCCACACGGTCGTAGTTCTCGCGGGCGAGGAGCCTGAGCGGGAAGCCGATCATCCCGGTGACGTGACCCATCATCCGCTCCATCGCGAGATGGGTCTTGCCCGTGTTGGTGGGCCCGAGGACGGCGGTGATGCGCCCGCCAAAGCTGGCCGTCATGCTTTCGAAGATCGGCCTTCCGGGGCCAGTCTGCAAGGAGGCGCGAGAGAGCCCTTGCGCGAACAAGGGTCATTCCCATATGAGGCGGCGATTTCGACCCGAGCTTCTGCGAGAATCGCGCCATGACCGAGACCGCCGCCGCCCCCGAGGAGAAGCTGAGCTTCCAGGCCGAAGTCAGCCGGCTCCTCGACATCGTCGCCCACTCGCTCTACAGCGAGAAGGAGATCTTCCTCCGCGAGCTGATCTCGAACGCGGCGGACGCCTGCGACCGGCTGCGCTACGAAGCCCAGACCAAGCCGGACCTCGCCCCGGCCGACCAGCCCTTCCAGATCACGCTGACCATCGACAAGCCGAACCGGACGCTGACCGTCTCGGACAACGGCATCGGCATGAGCCGCGACGACCTGGTCAGAAACCTCGGCACCATTGCCCGATCGGGTACCTCGGCCTTCCTCAAGGACCTGAGCGGCGACGCCAAGAAGGACGTCAGCCTAATCGGCCAGTTCGGCGTCGGCTTCTACTCGGCCTTCATGGTCGCCGACCGGGTCGATGTGGTCTCTCGCCGTGCCGGCGAGGCCGAGGCCCATCGCTGGTCCTCCGACGGCAAGGGCGAGTTCACGGTCGCTTCGGCCGGGCGCGAACAGGCCGGCACCGACGTGATCCTGCATCTCAAGAAGGACGAGGACGAGTTCCTCGCCGACTACAAGATCCGTGAGGTCGTCCGCCGCTACTCCGACCACGTGCCGGTGCCGATCGAGCTTCGCGCCGGCGCCGACAAGAGCGCGCTCAACGACGGCTCGGCGCTCTGGCAGAAGCCGAAAAGCGAGATCACCGAGGCCCAGTACAAGGAATTCTATCGCCACGTCGGCCATGCGATGGACGAGCCGTGGCTCACCATCCATCACCGGGCCGAGGGCACGATCGAGTACACGGCGCTTCTCTACGTGCCGGGCACGCGGCCGCTCGACCTGTTCAACCCGGATCGCCGGCACCGGGTGAAGCTGTACCTGAAGCGCGTCTTCATTACCGACGACGCCAAGGACCTGCTGCCGGCGTGGCTTCGTTTCCTTCAGGGCGTCGTCGACACGCCGGACCTTCCGCTCAACGTCAGCCGCGAGCTGCTGCAGAAGAATCCGCTGCTGGCCAAGATCCGCTCGGGCCTCACGCGCAAGGTGCTGTCGGAGCTGACGAAGAAGGCGAAGGACGAGCCTGAGTCCTATCTAACCTTCTGGCAGAACTTCGGCGCGGTGCTGAAGGAAGGGCTCTACGAGGACAAGGACGAGCATAGGAAGGAAATCCTGAAGCTCGCCCGTTTCCACTCGACCGCTTCCGACAAGCCGGTGACGCTGGACGAGTACATCGGCCGGATGAAGGAAGGCCAGGACGCCATCTATACCGCCAGCGGCGACGACCTGGACGCGCTCCGTGCCAGCCCGCAGCTCGAAGGCTTCGCCGCCAAGGGCGTCGAAGTCCTGCTGCTGACCGACGCGGTCGACGAGTTCTGGCTGCCGTCGGTCGGGACTTACGAAGGTAAGGCGTTCAAGTCGGCGACGAGAGGCGCGCTCGACCTCGACAAGGTCAAGGCCGACGCCAAGGACGAGCCGAAGGCCGAGGAGACACCGGCCGAGCTCGGGGCGCTGATGGCGCTGTTCAAGCTGGCCCTCGGCGACGAGGTGAAGGATGTCCGCGCCTCGGCCAGGCTCACTGACTCCGCCGTCTGCCTGGTCGCCGCCGAGGGCGACATCGACATGCGGCTCGAGCGCCTGCTCCGCCAGCACAAGCAGCTCGACAAGGCGGTAAAGCGCGTCCTCGAACTCAATCCGAAGCATGCGCTGGTGAAGAAGCTGGCCGAGATGACCGGCAAGGAAGGTACCTCGCCCGTGCTCGAGGAGGCAGCCCATCTGCTGCTCGATCAGGCGCGCCTGCTCGAGGGCGAGCCGGTGGCCGATCCGCGCGCCTTCGCCCGGCGCATGGGAGCGATGATGGAGCGCGGGCTCGTGATCTAAGGCGCGGTCGCGACCGCGAGCACGCGGCCGAGACCCGCTTCCTGGACCACCACCGCGTGGGCGCCGCCGGGCGGCAACTCGCCAGCCGCGAGCGTCTTCGACAGCGCCCCGCCCTTCCAGGCGTCGATCCGCCTCATGCCGCGGACGACGTTGAACTCGGCCAGCGTCTTCCCGGCGTTCTCACCGCGCGCGACCTTGGTCTCGTGCCTGGGATCGAAACCCACGATCCAGATCTCGGCCTCGCCCTGCCCATCGATCTTGAAGGCGAGCCCGTCGGCCGCGCGCTTCAGCTCGAGTGCCGGCCGCTCGCGCTTCGCCGCGTCACCGATCAGGCGCTCGACCGCGCGGCGGTCGGATCCGACCGCATGCTGGCCGCCGTCGACGACCATCTGAGGGGTATAGATCTGCGCGGTACGGAGCGAGCGCGAATACTCGCGCTGCCGCTTGGTCCAGGCGGCATCGGCGAAAGTGTCCTTCCAGCCGATGTAGTCCCAGTAGTCGACGTGGAAGGCGAGCGCGACCACGTCGCGGCGCTTGGCGAGGTCGCCGAGATAGGCATCCGCCGGCGGGCAGGAGTTGCAGCCTTGCGAGGTGAAGAGCTCGACCAGAACCGGCCCGCCGGCCCTGGCCGATTCGGCGGAAATCAGCATGGCGAAAGCCGCGAGCGAGGTGACGAGGAAGCGCATTCGGCGATGCTAACCCGCGCGGCGCCGATGCGAGTCGTCACGTTCGGGTGAGAGCTTGCGGGCGCGCAGCGGGAGAGCGATGACTTGGGCGTCCCCAACCCGTCTCTCCTGGAGGAATCCATGCGTCTCTTCCTAGCGCTCGGCCTCGGCATAGCGCTTCTCACCTCCCCTGCCCTCGCAGCCGACAAGAAGGGCCCGCCATCCTGTGCCGCGATCGATTTCCGCCCGGTGGCCCAGGGCATGGGCGACGGCGAGCAGGAGGCAGGCATGTACAGGAGCCGCTTCGGCCGGATCGAGATGATGGCGACGGTGAAGGGCGGTGCCGCCACCGACTACCAGGCGGTGGTCAACGGCAAGCCGCTGAAGGCGATGAACAGCCTGCCGCAGGCGGCCATCGACTGTGCCGCGAGCAAGAAGATCCCGGCGACCGCGCGTGCCGCCAGCCCCTGCGGCGACGCCGCCAAGCTCCGTGTCGTCGTCACCACGTCGGGCGCCGACAAGATCCTCGCGACCTACGGCCTCAAGGGGAAGAGCTGGAACCTCTGCAAGGTCGGGACGGCGGTCTGAGCTAAGCCTTCAGTCGATAGCCGCGTCGCACGAGTCCGTCGACCACGAGCCACAGCGCCAGATTGATCAGCGCCAGGACGGCGATCCCGATCGCGAGATCGCCGTCCGCGTGGCCGATGAAGCCGTAGCGGAACCCGTCGATCATGTAGAAGAACGGGTTCAGGTGCGCGATGAAGCGCCACGCCTCGGGCAGGCGCTCGACCGAATAGAAGGTGCCCGACAGGAACGCCAGCGGCGTGATGACGAAGTTGGTCATCGCCGACAGATGATCGAACTTCTCGGCCCAAAGCCCGCCCAGCACGCCCAAGAGCGCCAGCATCAGCGAACCGGCGATCGCGTAGAAGACCGCGAACATCGGGTGCGGCATCTGGAACGGCACCACCACCCACATCGCGATTGCGGTCACGGCACCCACGACGAGACCGCGGGTCACGCCGCCGGCGGCCCAGGCGATCACCAGCTCGCCCGGTCCCAAAGGCGGCATCAGCACGTCGACGATGTTGCCCTGGACCTTGCCGATGATGAGCGAGGACGAGGTGTTGGCGAAGGCGTTCTGGGTGATCGCCATCATGACCAGGCCCGGCGCCAGGAACTCCATGAACGTCACGTCGCCGACCATGGTGCCGCTGCGCCCCATCGCCAGCACGAAGACCGTGAGGAACAGCAGCGTCGTCACCACCGGCGCCGCCACCGTCTGCATGCCCACCTTGAAGAAGCGCCAGACCTCCTTCTGGTACAGCGTCCAGAGGCCGATCCAGTTGATCGGCCCAAGCGGGCGCGGGTCGAGGGCGCGGGCTTCGCGGCGCGGCGGGGCGGTATCGGGCATGGGGCCGGCACCATAGGCGCGCGAAGGTCTCGCCTCAAGGGCCTCGCCCGTGGCACGGTCGCGCCATGCCAGCCGCGCCACGCAAGCCGCCGCGCAAGGTCTCTCCGGCGTATCTGGAGCGCGCGGCGCTGGCCTATCTCGAACGCTTCGCCGCCTCGGCCGAGAGCCTGCGGCGCGTCCTATTGCGCAAGGTCGAGCGCTCGGCCCGCGCCCACGATACCGACCGCGAGGAAGGTGCGGCCTGGATCGAGGCGCTGATCGAGCGCTATCGCCGCTCGGGCCTCCTCGACGACAAGGCCTATGCCGAGGCGCGCACCGCGAGCCTCCGCCGACAGGGCCGCTCGGTCCGCGCGATCTCGGAGAAGCTCAAGATGAAGGGCGTCGGGCGCGAGGTGATCGACGAGGCGCTGGCGCCGACGCGGACGCCGGCCGAGGAGCTGGGCGCCGCCATCACCCTGGCACGCCGCCGGCGGATCGGTCCGTTCCGGCCGTCCGCACAGCGGAGCGAGCATCGCGAGCGCGACCTGGCGGTGCTCGGCCGCGCCGGATTTCCGTTCGACATCGCGCGCAAGGTCATCCTCGCCGAATCGAGCGATGCCCTCGATGCCTTGATCGCGGAGGCCGGATAGGCGCAGACTTCGCCGCTCGCACGAGGGGGAAGGCCGATGCGCCGCGCACTCCTGGTTCTGCTTAGCTTCATCCTGACGATGGGCGCCGCCGCGGCGATCGAGCGCGTCGACCTCGAGCTCGTGCTCGCGATCGACATCTCAGGCTCGGTCGACGCCGACGAAGGCAGGCTGCAGCGCGACGGCTACATCAATGCGCTCAACGATCCCGAGGTGCTGAAGGCGATCCGCTCCGGCATCGAGGGCAAGATCGCGATTGCCTACTTCGAATGGTCGGGGCCGGAGACCAGGCGCCTGCTGCTCGACTGGACGATCATCGAGGACGAGGCGACGGCCAAGGCGGCGGCGGCGAAGCTCGCCACCTTCCCGATCCGCTCGGCGATGTCGACCTCGATCTCGGGCGCGATCGACTACGCGATGCCGATGTACGGCCGTGCCTTCGAGGGGACCCGCCGTGTCCTCGACATCTCCGGCGACGGCCCCAACAACGCCGGACAGCTGATCGACATCTCGCGCGAGAACGCGATCGCCCGCGGCATCACGATCAACGGCGTGCCGATCATCAACAACCGGCCGAACGTGACAGGCTTCCCGCAGCTTCCCGACCTCGACCTCTACTTCCAGCACTGCGTCATCGGCGGCCCGGGCGCCTTCATCGTCGTCGCCGAGGGGTTCGAATCCTTCGCCGAGGCGATTCGAAGGAAGATGATCATCGAGATCGCCGACCTCACCTCGCCCCATGCGCGATGGCGGATCCCGGAAGCGACGTTCCGGCTGGCCTCGTCCGCCTACCCGCCCGGATGCGATATCGGCGAGCGGCAGTCCCGCGAGTTCTGGCAAAGGCGCTACCAGTCGCCTTATTGAGGCCGCGCCGCCGGGCCGTTCCCAGCCGGGATTTCCGAGCCGAAAAGCAAGGGATATCCGCGCGATTCGAGGGCTCTCCCGACGATGCAAAAACCCTTGGCGAACGGCCCTCTGTGGTATACTCGCTGACCTTCGTTCGACGGCCTCCGGGGGGCGGCCGTCTCAATATTGAAAGACCCCTGGAAGGGCCTTCGGAACCATGCATTTTACCCTCGATCGCGCTGCGCTCCTGAAGCCTCTGGCTCACGTCCAGAGCGTCGTCGAACGGCGCACGACGATCCCGATCCTCTCCAACGTCATGATCCAGGCGGCCTCGGGCAAGGTCTCGATCAGCGCCACCGACATGGACATCGACATCGTCGAGTCCGTGCCGGCGGAGGTGAAGAAGAAGGGCTCGATCACCTGCCCCGCGCACACGCTGCACGACATCGTCCGCAAGCTGCCGGACGGGTCGCAGGTCGAGCTCGCCGCATCCGACTCCGGCCGCGTCACGCTTCGCGCCGGACGCTCGACCTTCACGTTGCAGACGCTGCCCACCGAGGAATTCCCGGCGCTGTCCGGCGACACGCTGCCGCATCGCTTCGAGCTGCCTGCGGACGGCCTCCGCACGCTGATCGACCGCACGCGCTTTGCGATCTCGACCGAGGAGACGCGCTACTACCTGAACGGCATCTATCTCCATGCCGCCAAGCAGGACGGCGTCGACGTGCTGCGCGCGGTCGCGACCGACGGCCACAGGCTGGCCCGCGTCGAGATGGCGCTGCCCGAGGGTGCCGCCGGCATGCCGGGCGTCATCATCCCGAGGAAGGCGGTCGCCGAGCTCCGCAAGCTGGTCGAGGAGACGCCGGGCCCGGTGTCGCTGTCGCTCTCGGAAGCCAAAATCCGCTTCGCCTTCGACGGCACTATCCTGACCTCCAAGCTGATCGACGGAACCTTCCCCGACTACGAGCGCGTGATCCCGGTCAACAACGACAAGATCATGACGGTCGAGTGCAAGTCGTTCGCCGAGGCGGTCGACCGCGTCGCCACGATCTCGACCGAGAAGAGCCGGGCGGTGAAGCTGGCCGTGGCGCCCGACACGCTGACCTTGTCGGCGTCGAGCCCCGAGAACGGCACCGCGACCGAGGACCTGCAGGTCAAGTTCGCCGCCTCACCGATCGAGATCGGCTTCAACTCCCGCTATCTGCTCGACATCACCCAGCAGATCGAGGGCGACGGCGCCGAGTTCGTGATGGCGGATGCCGCCTCGCCGACCATCGTTCGCGATCCGTCGGACCGGAGCGCGCTCTACGTCATCATGCCGATGCGCGTGTGAGGGCGTGACAGTTACTGCCTTAAGGATTCCTGCGATGCCGGAACCCGAGGCCTCGGGCCTCGCGGTGCTGCGCTTGAAGCTCAGCGACTTCCGCGGCTACGCCGAGGCGCGCATCGAGGTCGACCGCCGCTCCGTGGTGCTCACCGGATCGAACGGCGCCGGGAAGACCAACATCCTGGAAGCGCTGTCGATGCTGGCGCCGGGCCGGGGCCTCCGGCGTGCGCGCCTCTCCGATCTCGATCGCCAGGGCGGCGGCGCCTGGGCGATCGCGGCCAGGCTGCAACGCGGTGCCGAGGAGCCGGTCGAGGTCGGCACCGGGCGGGATCCCGAAGGCGGCGACAAGCGGGTCGTCCGCATCGATGCGAAGCCGGTCCGCGGCCAGGCGCAGCTCGCCGAGATCGGCGCCATACAGTGGCTGACGCCGCAGATGGACGGGCTCTTCCTCGACGGCGCCGGGAACCGGCGGCGTTTCCTCGATCGGCTTGTCACCGGCGCCGATCCGGATCATGCGGGCCGTCTCGCAGCCTACGACCACGCCCAGCGCGAGCGGCTGCGTCTCTTGCGCGAGGGTCGCGCCGATCCCACATGGCTTGATGCGCTCGAGGACACGATGGCTCGCCATGGCGTCGCGGTCGCGGCGGCACGGCGCGAACGGGTTCACGCCCTCGACGGGGCCACAGTGGGCAGCGGCGTCTTCCCGCAGGCGGCCCTCCGTCTCGCCGGCTCGGTCGAGAGCTGGCTCGACGAGATCCCGGCACTCGAGGCCGAGGATCGCCTGAAGGCCAGGCTCGCGCAGAATCGCCGGCTCGACGGCGAGAGCGGCATGACCGCCGAGGGCCCGCACCGGAGCGATCTGGAGGTGACCCATGTGGCGCACGGCCAGGCGGCCCGGCTCTGCTCGACCGGCGAGCAGAAGGCGCTCCTGCTCTCGATCCAGCTCGCCAATGCGCGGCTGGTGAAGGGGCATTCGGGCGCGGCACCGCTTCTCCTGCTCGACGAGGTGGCAGCCCATCTCGACGAGACCAGGCGGACGGCGCTGTTCGAGGAGATCCAGCTGCTGGGAGCCCAGGCGTGGCTCACCGGCACCGACGCACAGCTTTTCCGGCCGCTTCGCGGCCTCGGCCAGTTCCTCCGCGTCGCCGACGCGAGCATTTCGAACGATTGAGTCAGATGAGCGAACCAGCGAAGCCGCAAAGCGCGGACGACTACACTTCCGATGCGATCAAGGTCCTGAAGGGCCTCGATGCCGTGCGCAAGCGCCCGGGCATGTATATCGGCGACACCGACGACGGCTCGGGCCTCCACCACATGGTCTACGAGGTGGTCGACAACGCCATCGACGAGGCGCTGGCGGGCTACTGCGACGTCGTCACCGTCACTTTGAACGCCGACGGCTCGGCGACGGTCACCGACAACGGCCGCGGCATCCCTGTCGACATCCACAAGGACGAGGGCGTCTCGGCGGCCGAGGTCATCATGACCCAGCTGCATGCCGGCGGTAAGTTCGACCAGAACAGCTACAAGGTCTCGGGCGGCCTGCACGGCGTCGGCGTCTCGGTGGTCAACGCGCTGTCGGAGACGCTCGATCTCCGCATCTGGCGCGGCGGCAACGAGCACCACATGCAGTTCAAGGACGGCGTCGCCGTCGCGCCGCTGAAGATCGTCGGATCGCAGGGCGACAAGCGCGGGACCGAGATCACCTTCCTGCCGTCGGCGCAGACCTTCACCAAGACCCGCTTCGAGTTCGAGACGCTGGAGCATCGGCTCCGCGAGCTGGCGTTCCTCAATTCCGGCGTGCGCCTGGTGCTGACCGATGCGCGCGAGGCCGAGCCGCGCGTCGTCGAGATGCATTACGAGGGCGGCCTGGAAGCGTTCGTCGCCTATCTCGACCGCTCGCACACGCCGCTACATACGCCGCCGGTCTCCTTCGCCGAGACCAAGGACGGCATCACCGTCGAAGTCGCGATGCAATGGACCGACAGCTATCACGAGACGATGCTGTGCTTCACCAACAACATCCCGCAGCGTGACGGCGGCACGCATCTCGCGGGATTCCGCGGCGCGCTGACGCGCTACATCAACCAGTACGCCAACGAGTCCGGCATCGCCAAGAAGGAGAAGGTCACGCTCTCCGGCGACGACGCGCGCGAGGGCCTCACCTGCGTGCTGTCGGTCAAGGTGCCGGATCCGAAGTTCTCGTCGCAGACCAAGGACAAGCTGGTCTCCTCCGAGGTCCGCCCGGTGGTCGAGAGCGTCGTCGGCGAGAAGCTCCAGCAGTGGCTGGAGGAGCATCCGGCCGACGCCAAGCGCATCGTGCAGAAGGTGGTCGAGGCCGCCGCCGCCCGCGAGGCGGCGAGGAAGGCGCGCGAGCTGACCCGCCGCAAGGGTGCGCTCGACGTCGCCAGCCTTCCCGGCAAGCTCGCCGACTGCCAGGAACGCGATCCGGCGCTCTCCGAGCTCTTCATCGTCGAGGGCGACTCGGCCGGCGGCTCCGCCAAGCAGGGCCGCGATCGCGGCAAGCAGGCGATCCTGCCGCTCCGCGGCAAGATCCTGAACGTCGAGCGCGCGCGCTTCGACAAGATGTTGGGCTCGGCCGAGATCGGGACGTTGATCGCCGCCTTAGGTACAGGGATCGGCGAGGAGTTCGACATCTCGAAGCTCCGGTACCACAAGATCATCATCATGACGGACGCCGATGTGGACGGAAGCCACATCCGCACCTTGCTGCTGACCTTCTTCTATCGGCAGATGCGCCAGGTCATCGAGCACAAGATCGAGAAGGAAGGCGGCGAGGACGAGACGAAGGGCTACCTCTACATCGCCCAGCCGCCGCTCTACCGCGCCAAGCGCGGCCAGTCGGAGGTGTATCTCAAGGACGACCGCGCACTCGACAATCACCTGACCGAGGCAGGCCTGCACGAGGCGGTTCTGATCCTGGCATCCGGCTCCCAGCTCGGCGGCGCCGAGCTCCGCACGCTCGTCGACAGCGCCCGCCAGGCGCGCGCCTGGCTGCAGCCGATCGGACGCAGGCTGGGTTCGATGGCGCTCGCCGAGCAGATCGCGATCGCCGGCGCGCTCTCTCCGGACCTGCTGAACGATGCGGCGCAGGCAAGCCAGGCCGCCGCCTATATCGCCAAGCGCATGGACCAGCTCTCGGCCCAGCACGAGCGCGGCTGGCGCGGCGAGTCCGACGGTGCCGGCGGGCTCCGCTTCGAGCGCACGCTCCGTGGCGTCACCTCGCGCTTCCGGCTCGAGGCGGCGCTTGTCCGCAGCCCCGAGGCAAGGCGCCTGGACGAGAAGGCGGCCGAGTTCCAGAGCGTCTATGCCAAGCCCGGCAAGCTCAAGACCAAGGACAAGGAGCACACGATCCACGGGCCGGTGGCCCTGATCGACACCGTGCTCGAGACCGGCCGCAAGGGCGTCACCATCCAGCGCTACAAGGGTCTCGGCGAGATGAACCCGGAGCAGCTCTGGGAGACGACGCTCGACCCGAACGTGCGCTCGCTTCTGCAGGTGAAGATCAACCACGCCGACGAGGCGGGCGATCTCTTCGCCAAGCTGATGGGCGACCTGGTGGAGCCCAGGCGCGACTTCATCCAGCAGAACGCGCTGAAGGTCGCGAACCTGGACGTCTAGGCCGGTGTCGACGCCGTTTCCCTGAGGATCAGCGGCATGGTCACCAGCGCGAAGACGGCGGCATAGACGAGCCCGACCGCGACCAGGACCGGCGGCAGCCCCCAGGCATCGATCCCGAATCCCGCGACCGGGCCGATGACGGCGAAGCCGGCACGAGTGCCGAGGCTCGCCATCGACATCACGGTCGCTCGGATCGCCGACGAGATCCTCTCGTTGAGCGCGCTCAAGAGCAGCACGTCGGTCACGGCGCGGCTCGACCGGTCGAAGAAGCCGAGCGCGATCCCGCCCCAGCCGATGAACGACGCCATGCCGAAATACGCGAGCACCGGCAGCACGCCGGCGACGCCGAGCACGGCGCGCCGGCCGTAGCGCGCCGCCAGGGACGCGCCCAGCCGCCCGGCAAAGCCGCCGATCAGGTTGTAGGCGGCGTACAGCACGCCAAAATAGACCAGCGGCACCTGACTCTCCTGCCAGTACTTCTGGTTCGTCCAGACCATCACCAGGCCGGCGATGCCCAAGGTGACGATGTTGACGAACACCAGTCGCGTCACGACGTCCCGGACAAGCACGCTCGCAAGGATCTCGCGCAATTTCGCCTTCGGGGCGTCCTTCCTGCCCGGTTCCGCCGGCGTCTCGGAGAGGCCCAGCACCAGCAGCACCGGGATCCAGCCGAGGACAGCGCCCGCCCACAGCAGATAATCGTAGGAGACCGTGGCAACGAGGCCGCCGATGAGCGCGCTCACCCCGGCGCCGATCTGGCCGGCGAGCCTGGCGTTGCCGAGGACGGCAGCACCACGCGACTTCTCCCCGCCCGCTGCGAGGTAGGACTCGTAAAGGAACGCCACGTCGCCGCCCGAGATCATGCTGAGCGCGACGCCCATCGTCAGGTGGTAGACGAGGAAGCCTTCGTAGCTGCTCCACAGCGGGAGCATCGAGAAGCCGATCGCCTTCAGCACCGAGCCCAGCAGCAGCACGCGCTTCCGGCCCCAGCGGTCGGAGAGCATGCCCGTCGGCACCTCGCCCAGCACGATCACGATGGCGAAGATGGCCTGCAGCTCCATGAACTCGGCCATGCCGATCCCCTTGGACCCCAGATAGGGGACGAGCAAGGGGATCACGATCATGAACTGATCGAAGCAGGAGAAGCCGTAGAGGAGCTCCAGGTTCTTCTTCATCGGACCCGCTTGGCCTCGGGTGCGGCCCGAGACTAGCATGAACCGCTAAGGGAGACCGACGAGGACGATGCTGCAGCCGAGCCCCGCGCCGCCACGCTTTGTCGCCAGCGATCTGGCCGCCGAGAGCGCGCGTGCCTTCGACCTGAAGGCGATCGGCCCGGACTTCATCTCCAATCCGTTCCCGACATACAACGCGCTCCGCGACCACAGTCCCGTCGCGCGGATGCCCGACGGCAGCTACTTCCTGTCGCGCTACGCCGACTGCATCGCCGTCTACAAGGACGCGAAGCTGTTCTCGTCCGACAAGAAGGCCGAGTTCGGGCCCAAGTTCGGCGACGGGCTGCTCTACCAGCATCACACCACGAGCCTGATCTTCAACGACCCGCCGCTGCACACGCGCGTGCGCAAGATCATGGCCGGAGCCTTGAGCGCGCGCGCGGTCGCCGACATGGAGCCGCCGATGGTGGCGCTCGTCGACCGGCTCCTGGACGCGATGCAGGCGAAGGGCGAGGCCGACCTGATCGCCGACCTGGCGGCCCCGGTGCCGATCGAGGTGATCGGCAACCTGCTCGCGATCCCGCACGAGGAGCGGGCGCCGCTGCGCGACTGGTCGCTCGCGATCCTCGGCGCGCTCGAGCCGGCGCCGAGCCGCGAAGTGCTGGCCGCCGGCGAGACGGCCGTCCGCGAGTTCCTCGACTACTTGCGCGTCCTCGTCGCCGACCGGCGGAAACGCCCGGGCGACCCGTCGCGCGACGTGCTGACGCGGCTCATCCAGGGCGAGCAGGGCGGCGAGCAGCTGACCGAGATCGAACTGCTGCACAACGTGATCTTCATCCTGAACGCCGGCCACGAGACCACGACCAACCTGATCGGCAACGGCCTCTACGCCCTGCTGGAACGGCCTGAAGAGAAGGCCCGCCTGCTCGCCGATCCGAACCTGATCAATTCCGCGGTCGAGGAGTTCCTCCGCTTCGAGAGCCCGGTGCAGATCGGCAACCGGATGGTCACCAGCGACACGGTCGTCGGCGGCACCGAGATGCCGGCCGGCACCTTCGTCACCATCGGCATCGCCGCCGCCAACCGCGACCCGGCGGAGTTTCCGGACCCTGACAAGATGGATATCGGCCGATTCCCCAACCGGCACGTCGCCTTCGCCTCGGGCGTGCATTTCTGCGTCGGCCTGAACATCGCGCGGATGGAAGGCCGGATCGCGGTCGGCAAGTTCCTGGAGCGGTTCCCGAACTACCGGCTCAGCCGCCCAGCGGTGCGCGGCGGCCGCGCACGGTTTCGCGGATTCCTCACGATCCCGGTCGCGGTCTAGGGCGTCCGCTTCCGCGCTTTCTCCGCGCGCATCCTGTCGGACATGCCGTCATGAGGGCCGAGCGGCCGTTCCGGCGCGTCGTCCCACCAATCCTTCCGCATCGCCTTCCGCTCCGGATGCAGCGGATAGACGATCCGGTTCTCCTCCTTGTCGGCCTCGCCGACGACCAGGAGACGGACTTCGGTCTCGGTATTGTTGATGAAGGTGTGGCAGAGGCCGGTGCCGGCGGGGAAGCCAACGGAGTCGCCGGGCTTCAGCCGATGCAGATGTCCGTCGAGCCAGACGTCGGGCGTTCCCTCGATCACGTAAACGAATTCCTCTTCCGCGCTCTCAGCATGCGGGAACGAGGTGCGGCGGCCGGGCGGCAGGCGGTTGTGGTGGATGCCGAGACGCTTCAGCCCGAAATGCCGGGCGAGCGGCGCACCGATCCTGAGCAGCTCGTCGTCGCCGGCATAGCGCTTGTCGTCGGGTTCCTCGATCTCGGTCCAATGCACAATGTTGGGCGAACGATCCTTGGGCGACATACAGCCTCCGAAAAACTCCAGGCGCGCCTCGCGCCCCTGACCCGCGACAAAAAAAGAAACGGCCGGGCGCCTGAAGGGGCACGTCCGGCCGTGGAAGCAGTGCTGACGGCTTTTTGCCGTCGGATGGCGCCCTGTTTTGGACCGCCAGACGAACACGGTCTCTCAAAATAATATAAAATGCAATCAATATTCGGAAGTCGCCTGCCTCAGGCAGATATGTCCTTGAAAAACCTTCCCTTTAACGTTGGCGAATGTCGGTCTCGACCCGGACCGGGATCGGCTCGGCGCCGACCTGCGCGATCCGCCGCTTCTGGGCCCGGGTGATCAAGGTGATCACGGTGACGAAGATCGCCAGCATCACCAGGCCGAAGCCGAGCGCCAGATCGCCGAGCAGGTGCTCGAAGGTGGCGCCGACGATGTAGCCGACGCCGGCGAAGGTCACCGCCCAG
>JAEULB010000069.1 GCA_016792585.1 Rhodospirillaceae bacterium | reverse complement strand
GCGGTCGGTGTAGATGACGGTGGCTTCGTTGCGGCCGAGCGTATCGGCGATCGCGAGACCGATGCCCTGGGCAGCCCCCGTCACGAGGGCCACCTTGCCCTTGAGATCGACCTTCATGTTTCCTCCCGTCACCGCTTGGCGATGACTTCTTATAGGACCGACATCGAGGTCGATCCCGTTATTATCATAATATCATGACATCTCGCGGCGACGGGCAAGCGCTTTCTAAGGCGCACGAAAGTCAGCGCTGGCGGCGCAGCGTGAGCCGATAACTGAGGGAGAACCTGTCCGCCGGATACTCCGTCAGCGCGACCTCGACCGGCTGGTTGTCGGTCGTGCGGTAGACGAGACGGGTGCGCAGGAGAGGGGCACCTTCCGCGCATCCGAGCTGGCGCGCGAGGTTGGCGTTCGCGAGCTCGCCACCGACGGTCATGCGCACGTCGCCGAGCTCGATACCGAGCTCGCGCTGCATGACCCGAAAGACGATGACATCGTCGAAGTGGTGGCGGGCGAGCCGGCTGCCGACCGCAGGTGCGAAGAAGATCGTCGAGACCGCGTACGCCTCGCCTGACTTGCGCAGGATGCTGCGCAGGCAATGCATCGGCTCGCCGGGAGGAAGGCCGAGCACGGGGGCGATCTCCGGCGCGGTCTCCAGGCGATAGCTCTTGATGTCGAGCTCGGCACCGCTCGCAGCCGCGATGATGTCGTCGATCGAGTTGATTTCCCAGCTGGAGGCGTCCGCCGACGGCTTGGCCACGATGACGGCGTTCTTCGCCTTCTGCTTGCGGATCACGCCTTCGTTCTCGAGGCGCTGAAGTGCTTCTCGGACGGTGATGCGGCTGACGCCGAAGCGCTCGGCGAGCTGGGCCTCGGTCGGGAGTGCCGAGCCGATCGGCAGAACGTCGTCGCCGATCGCTTCGCCCAAAACGTCCATCAGCTGGCGGTAAAGCGGAACGCCGGAGCGCTGCAGAAGGCCGACCGGCAACGCACGCCAGGGCCCTTCGGCGGTTCGACTTCGTCTGGCGCGCTCAGTCACTTAGCCACGAGCCGAGTCTCCGGCGTCCATTGATGTCGCGCGCTCTCTTAGAACCAAAGGATGGCGAAATCAACTGAGGCAGGGCTGACCCGGCGCGATACCTTTCATCCCCGCGGCAACGCCCGTTCGACCGCATCGAGTGCCCGCACGAAGACTGCCGGATCATAGGTCTCGTCCTTGGCCGTCGCCGAATAGCATTGCTCGATGGCGAGTCTCAGGTCGTTCCCCTGCGCATCGGTGAGGCCGCCCGCGCGCCGCAGCGCCTGGACCACGGAAGCGAGGGCCATGGTGGCCTGTTCCGCTCCGCCATAGTCGGCGAAGTGACCGTCGCGTCCATCGGCGACCAGGGACGCCAGCAAGGCTCGCATGTCCTCCGGACCGAAGGCATGACGAGCGAAGCGCTGTACCAGGCGGTCGGCTACAGTCTTGATCTCCCGAGCGACGGCGCCGACATCGCCCTTGCCCTCCGACATCGCCGCGTGGAGGGCCTGGAGCCGGCCGCTCAACGAAGCGCCATCTTCCGGCGCAATCCGACGCGCCAGCAGTCGCAGCATCAGGATGTTCGAGTCGTTGAAGCGGATAACGCCCGGACCGAGTCCGGTGCTTTCGCGCCGCTGCCAGCGCAGGTTCGACATCGGGTGATGGCAGGAGTGGCAATCATAGAAGGTCAGCTCCGGAAACGCGCCTACCATGCGCCGGCTCGCGTCGGCGAGCCCGGCCATGGTGCGCGAAACCGCCATCGCCTGGCCCACCGCCCAGGTCTGAACGCCGCTGGCGACGGTCTTCCGCTTGCGGTAGTCGTCATCGACCACATAGTGCGCCGGCTGGATCTCGGTGAAAGTGTCGAGCTCGAATGCGAGACGCGGATGTCCCGCGCCCATCATGCGGTGCGTGACGAACTTCGTCTCGTCGCCGAGGTGGCAGGACAGGCAGAGTTCCGCCCGCGCGACCGGATTCTGGGTCGGATACATGCCGAGCTTATGCAGGTCTTCCGTCGAGGCGACGCCGGCGACGTGCGCGCCGAGCCACCGCTGGCCGCCGCCATGGCAACCTTCGCAACCGACACCGTCCGAGACCTGGAATTGCCGGCCACGTAGGTTTTCGGAGACGTTGTCGGCATGGCAGTCGAGGCAAACCTTGGCGGTATGGGCATCAGGCAGCCCGAGGTTCCTGGCGATCCGCTGCGAGCGCGGCTCTAGCAGCACCGAATAGGCCTTGGCGTGCTTGTCCTGGCGCTGCCAGATCAGATACTCGTTCTGCAGAACCTGCGAGCCGCGGACCGACTGGGTCGCGCCGTGGCAGGTCGACCCGCCGCAACTGGTCACGCCCAGATGGATGTCCGATCCCTTCGACGGCAGGGTGGTCTGGGCTGCGGCCCCGTCGAGGCTGAGCACCGTCAACGCGACCAACAGGATCCGCCTCATCTTGCCCTCCTGATGCTGCTATGATGACAGCCATGCGTACGGTTCTTCCGTTGCTTCTGACTCTCGCCGCCACTCCCGCCGCGGCGGACAACGCCTTCACGCGCCGCTGCGAGGCCGACGTCCTGGCGAAGGCCGGCGACCAGGTGGTGGCGCAACGGAGCTGCGCCTGCGTCAGGAAGTTCCTCGCGACCAGCCTCGGCCAGTCCGGCCACGACCGCGTGCTGGCGGCGCTGGAGACTGCAGACTGGCAAAGCGATCGAGCCCGCCTCTCCGCCGACGAGAAGCAGGCTGTCGGCAGCGCCCGCATCGCCTGCGGCATTTAGGCGGCCGATCTTCAAGCGGGCAATCATCGACCACCGGCCTTGATCAGGTCGAACAGCTTCTCCGGGTGCGCCCGCATCGCCGCTCCGGTCGGGCACGCGCGCACGCAGGCAGGGCCGCCGTCGAGGCCCATGCAGAGGTCGCACTTCACCGCCTTCTTCGCCCCCTCGCCCTTGATCGACCTGCCGGGCCCGGGTCCGGCGCCGAACAGCAGCCACGCGATCAAGCCCGGCTTTGGCGCCGACGGCTGCGCCATGTGGATCACGCCGTAGGGGCAGTTGCGCTCGCAATTGCCGCAGCCGATGCAGGTCTCCTGATTGATGAAGACTTCGCCTTCCTTCGTCCGGCTCAAAGCGTCAGGCGGACAGTCCTTCATGCAGTGAGGATGCTCGCAATGCCGGCACGAGGTCGGTACGTGAATGGTGGCGAAGGTCGGGCCCGCCTCACGATCGAGACGCGATATCCCGGCATGGGTCTCGGCGCAGGCGTTCTCGCAGTTGTCGCAATGGACGCAGAGGGACTCGTCGATCAGCAGCACGTCGGTTGCCTCGCCGAGGCCTTGCTTCAGAAGCTCGCCGATCGCGCCAACCTCGCTTGCCCGGGCTTCCAGCCGCGCGGTCTCGACGCCGCGCTGGGCCATCTTGCGGCTGAAGTCGGCCTTCACCTCCGGATACTGCGCCAGCAGAGCCCGCAACGCCTCCGCCTCGATCTCGATCGCCTCGGTCGCGACCGAAGCACGGACCGAGGCTGAGCGCGGCGTCCGCATCAGCATGGCCATCTCACCGACATAGTGGCCGGCCTGAACATAGGAGAGGACGGTGTCGCGGCGACCGACCAGCTTCGAGACGGCGACCGCGCCCGAGCGGATCAGGAACACGCGGTCGTCGACGTCGCCTTCCTTGATCAACGTCTCGCCGGCCTTGAACGCAACAACCTTCGACCTTTCGACGACGGGCGCAAGCGCCTCCGGCGTCGCCGTCGGCGCGATGTGGGTACGGAACTGGCGGACGATCGCCGCAGCGTCAATCTGTCTCTTGATGTCCGGAACCGAGCGCGCAAGCCGCAGCATGGCATTGCGCGGCACTTCGAGCAGCACCGAGGGCTCTACAGCGGTCACCGTCGCCGTGCGGCGGCGGCCGGAGATCAGACCCATCTCGCCGACGAAGGAGCCGACACCGAGTCGAACAAGCATCTCCGGCTTCTCCGGGGCGACCTCGACGCCGATGGCGCCGACGACGACCGCAAAGACCGAGTTCGTGTAGTCGTTCTTGCGGAAAAGGACATCGCCCGGCTGAACGCAGCGGACCTCGCTCGAAGTCAGCACCTCCCTGATCTGCAGCGGCGTGATCGCACGGAACAGCGGCACCTGGACCTTGACCGCGTTCACCAGCTCGGCGACCGACCACTTGAGGTCGGCCTTCTTGAGCTTCATCTGAATCAGCGGCTCATCCGCCGGCAGCACCGGATTGCCGAGGATATGCTCGATGACCTCGCTGCCCTGGTTGAGGCAGTTCTTGATCAACGGATATCCCGCGAGCGCACCGATGATATAGAGGCCCGGGACATTGGTCTCATAGCTGTCGCTGACCTGCGGAGCAGCCGTCGGCGCGTCGCTGGCAAAGGCGACGCCGCAGGCCTCGACGAATTTCCGAGGCGGTAGCGCGCCGATCCGCGCGATGATGCGGTCGACCTTGACCGTCGCCTCGCCCTGCGAGGTGTTGAGGATCAGCTTGCCTGGCTCGATCCTGGCCGGGCTCGCCGCCATCACCGTGTCCAGGCGGCCCGCTTTTATCTCGTCCTGGACCTTGGCGACGTTCGCGGGCTTGGCGGTGACGAACTCGGGACTGTTGACGACGAGGGTAACGGCATTGCCGGCGACCAGCCCGAGCGCGTTCTCGATGCCGGCGTCGCCCCCGCCGATCACCGCGATGCTTTCGCCCTGGTATTCGTCGGGGTCGTCGAGCTGGTACTGGACGAAAGGCAACTCGGCGCCCGGCACCGTCAGCTTCCGGATATTGCCCTGAAGGCCGATCGCCAGCACGACGTTGTCGGCCTCGACCGTCTCGCCGGACTTGAGCGCGACCTTGAACGCGCCCTTGGCGCCGACGATGCTCACAACCTCGGCGTTGAGCTGGACATTGGCGCCGGTTTCCGCGATCGCATCCGCGAATGTCTCGAGCACCTTTTCGCGCGAGCCCTCGCCGAAGTCCGCATCGCTAACCAGCGGCAGCACAGCGGGTGTCGCCATCACCAGCTTCCGCTTCTGGTAGCGCGAGATCGTGTCGCAGAGATGCGCTGCGCGCTCCAGGAGGACATGCGAGGCGCCGTGCTTGGCAGCACGGCAGGCGGCGCTGAGGCCCGCCGGGCCCGAGCCGATGATCGCGATGGCTACGCGCTCGGCCATCCTATCCGCCCGGCCGGCGGACCAGCGGCCCGCGCGGCACCGTCGTCGGTCGCGCCGCCGGTGCCGGAGGCGCCCGATGCACGAGCGGGCCGCGGTAGTCCTCGTGCCGGACTTCGTCAGTCACGACCCATGGCTGCCCGTCCGGCCTCAGAAAGAGCTTGCGCATCTCCTCGCGGTTGAACGGGCGCGCACCGAGCCTTCCGAAGACGGCGA
The DNA here is from genome assembly GCA_016792585.1 of Rhodospirillaceae bacterium. Taxonomy (GTDB): domain Bacteria; phylum Pseudomonadota; class Alphaproteobacteria; order SHVZ01; family SHVZ01; genus SHVZ01. The sequence continues at coordinate 4,721 of JAEULB010000069.1, read as the reverse complement.
TCTGATGCCCGGTCTCGTCAACTGCGCGGTCGCGGTCCAGACCCTTGGACAGTGCGAGCGCCGGCGCCGAGGTTGCCCGCCAGGCGATCAGCTCGGGCTTGGGGTCCGGATTGAAGCCGTAGTAGCCGGGCTGGGTCGCCGGCGACGTCAGCTGCACGACCTTCAGCCCTCCGGCGCCGTCAGCGACATAGGCGAAGACCGAGGCATTGGTCATGGCGACGACCACGTCGCGGACGTCGCCGAGCCGGCCGTCGGCGGTGAAGCGCTGATAGATCCGTGGCGACTCCGGCCGCTCCACATCGACGATCACAAGCCCTTCTGCGCCGCCGGCGACGTAGGCGAAACCGCGGGCGACATAGACGCGGTGCGGGTCGGCGATCGCGGCCAGGGCGTCCGGCACCGGCCGCGGTCGCTCCGGATGGGTCACGTCGATCACCCGCAACCCGCCCCGCGCGGCGACGAAAAGATAGCGAAACTGCAGTGACGTCGCCCGAACGTCATCGATCGGAACGACTGCGAGCTGCCGAGGCTTCAGCGGGTCATCGAGATCGAGGACAACGACCCCCTTCGGCGTCGCGACATAGACGATATGCCCGGCGATGGTCAGATGGCGCGCGCCGTCGAGCACGCCATCTTGGTTCCAGGTCAGCGCCCGCTTCAGGAAGTTGTTGCGAGGCTCGCCGTCGGCGAGCGTGTCGACGTCGGTCAGAATCAATCCCTCTCGAGCGTCGGTCACCAGCGCGTAGCGATAGATGGGATGGAAGGGCTGCTCCTGATTCTCCTGGCGCATCAGGTCGCCCTGATTGCGGCCGAGGGCTATCGGTTGGTTGGTTGGCAGCGCGACGCAAGTCGCGTCCAGCGAGGGGATCGCCGTATCCTGGCCTAGCGGGCTCGCCGGCGCGGTGACGATCCGCTGCGAGACACCCTTGTTGGCGATCGACGCGACATCGTAGACACGAAGTCCTCTCGCCCCCTCGGCAGACCACAGGTACTCGCCGCGAAGCTGCAGGCAGCGCGACGGACCGCCCGCGTGCCGGTGCGACTCCAAAAGCGCCCGCTCGCCGTCGACGTGGCGGCGGAAGCTGTCCGGATAGGCCTTGGCGTGAAGATGGCTGCCGATCACCGCCTGAGGCTCGTCCCACTCCGTCACCTGGATTGCCTCGACCCCGTCCGCGGTGCCGGTCCAGGCGTTGAACCCGACGAAGTTCATGGTGTTGGTCCCGAGCAGCAGAAGCTGGGCCATGATCGCGTTGTTGTCGTTCGCCGACGAAAGGTGGCAGTCGGTGCAGGTCTTGGTCTCGGTCTTGCGCTCGGTATGGGGGTAGTGCGGCGCGAAGGCCTGGCTCGAGAAGCCGGAAGCCGAGATCGGCGGCTGCTGGATGTAGATCCGCTCGCGGTTGATGTTGGTCGACGACAGGACCAGCGCCGAGGACGAGCGCACCGGCGCGATGATATTGTTCTTCGTGGTCGCATGACGACCGAGCTGGAACACGTCGTCGCGCGCGACCTGCGGATTGTATGTGGCGAAGTTGCGGGTCTCCCCGCCTTCGAAGTGATGGCGCGCGGTCTTCCAGTTGGCTTGAATCGGCAGGTGGCAGCCGCCGCAGCTCGTTGTCCACGAGGTATGGCAGGTGACGCACATCATCTCCTCGTCCTGATGCGCCCGATCGGACGGCGGCACCGCCGGACCCCAGGCCATCGTGAGGTCGCGCGCCATGAGCTTCGCCCGCGCCGCCTTCTCGTTGTAAGACGGATGCGCCGGATCGACCGAGTCCTTGACCAGGCTCACCTGCCATTCGAGACCAGGCGTCACCGCCGAGCGCTGGAAAAGCTTGCCGTCGCGCCACTCGAAGCGGGCGCTGCCGTCGGAGTTGCGGAGATAGGAGAGGTCGCGGCCGCCTGGCGGTGCCGCCGGGCCCGAGGTCCGGAGCAGCGGCAGCTTGTCGGCGGTTCCATGGCAATCCTTGCACTGGATCTCGATCGCATCGGCGACCTCGCCATAGATGTACCCGTTGCCATGGTTGTCCTGGGAGAAGTGGCAATCGACGCAGTGCATGCCCTTGTCGACATGCACCGAGGAGAGGTGCACCGCCTTCTGGAACTTGTCGGGGTCCTTGTGGCCGACCTGCTTGCCGTCGGCATCGAGCAGGTTGCCCTTGCGGTCCTGCTTGAAGACGGCGCGGAAATTCCAGCCATGGCCGTGATAGTCGGCAAACTGGGTTTCCTTCAGCGTCGGGTTGAGGCGCGCCACTTCCCTGAGGAATCCGAGGTCGCCCCATTTGCCCCGGGCAGCCGCCTCCTCGGGGTTGCGATCGAAGACTTTCAGCATCTCTTCGTCGCTCGGATGCTTCTGCTTGGCCGGCCACATCGCCGCGGCATCGGACTCGTAGTCCCACATCGTGTAGCCGAGCATCGAGTTGAGGAAGATGTTCGGCTGGTGCATATGGCAGACCATGCACTGGCTGGTCGGTATCGCGCGGGTGAAGCTGTGCTTCAGCGGGTGGCCCGGCTCGCCTTTCGGGATCGTCGGATCGCGCGTGGCGGCGGCGCCCATGTTGCCGAAGCGCGCATAGGGGCCGCTGTGACGCGGGTCGCGATCGTTGGCGTAGACCACGTGGCAGCCGGTGCAGCCGCTCGAACGGAAGTCGCCCGGCTGATCGTTGGTGCCGAGGAACCACATGTACGGATCGTTGAGTCGGGTCTTGTGCAGGTTTATCACCGGAACGGCGACGCGGAGCCCGGTGCCCGGCCCGCGGTTCGACTGGCGGATGTCGGGTCGTCCCGGTTCCTCCAGCCGCTGGATCTGGCCGGTCGGGCTCGGCAGCCCGATCTCGGGGAAGACCGGGTTGATGTTGCGGCCCCCGCGCTCGAATACGCGAAACACGTCGCCGGGCGGGATCACTTCCCAGGCCGGCAGCGGCATCAGTTGCTCGAGGATGCCTTTGCGCCGCATCGGCTCGCTCGGAACGACCGGGCTCTTGATCGTCGCCGCAGTGCCGTCGCGCGTGTAGGCCTCGCCAAGGACGTAGTTCTTGAAGGGCAGGATGCCGTTGTTGTACGACGCGCCGCCCCACAGCATCGCGCCGGTCGCCATCAGCGAACGCTCGGCCGCCTGGATTACGTCGATGTGGCAGGCGCCGCACGACTCGCGCGCAACCCGGTAGTCGCCGGGATTGACGAAGCGGATGTACTCCGGGCTTTCCCGGTTGAGCAGCGTGTAGCTTCGCTCCGGGTTGGCGGAAGACGGATATCTCCACGGTCCGGGGTATTTCGGCAGGACATGGGCGCGCCGCTTGTCGCCCGTTACCGACGCGTCGCCGCCGTGGCAATCGGTGCATCCGAGCACCACGGCCGGGTTGACGTGCATGGTCGCGTCGTCGGTTGTGGTGTGGCAGGAGGCGCAGCCGGAACTCTTCGCCGCTGCCTCCGCCGGAGTCTGCGAGCGAGGCGCCGGCGGGGCGGCCACGGACGGAGCCGCGACGAGCAGCACGATCAGGAGAGCGGCGAAGCTAAGCATCGTCATCTCAGTAGGTCAGCACGACGTTGGTGAGCACGCTGTAGTACCTCTTGTTTCCCTCCGCGGAATCGAACAGCTCCTTGAAGCCCTTACCCGGCAGCAGCATAGCTCCGGAAAGCCTCATGACGACATTCTGGGTCAGGAACGGCCGATAGGTCAGCGCCGCCGACAGGTCCCAGCCGATGCTGCGGTCGATGCCTTCCTGCATGCGCAGCGCATCCAGCACCTTCGTGCTGGCGAACCATAGCCGGTTGGCGTTCATCGAGAAGCGAAGCTCCGGTAGCAGATCCAGATCGGCGCCGCCGCCGACCAGAACCAGGCCCGGATTGTTGAAGTTGGACTGCCCCTCCTCCTTCGACGTGCGGAGCGAGGCGAGCATCCCGTTGCGGCCAGAGAGCGCCAGGCCGCCGCCGCCGATCAAGGGGATCGCCTGACGGATCCAGTAGCTGGTGTCGGCGCCGGCGAATTGCGGATTCTCGAAGATCGCATCGAAGCCGGTCTCGCGCCGGTCGTACGGATCGCGGTCGCCGCTGGCATAGGCGCCGGAGAGGCGAAGCCGGAGCCAGTCGAAGTCGATCGACGGCTCCGCCGCGGCGAAGAAGGCGCGGATGTCCGCCCGCTCGTCGGTGAACGGACTGGAGCGGTCGCGGCCGTGCGCGTAATAGGCCGACGCCGTCAGGTTCACCCGCCCGAAATGTCCGTCGCCGCTCAAGCCCCCATAGATCACGTCATAGTCGCGCGGCCGCTCGAAGCCGATCGGCGCCGGGCGCTGGAGGAATCCGTTCTTGTCGTAATGGAAGTCCTCCCGTCCCTCGCGGTTGCGGTTGTAGATCAGCGTCGCCTGGCTGGTGAATCCCAGCACCGGCGTGTCCTGGCGATAGAGGTTGAGCGCGAAGACATCGTCCTTCCTCGGTTCGTGCCAGGCATCATTGAGGCCGCTGTTGGTGTCCTTTTCCAGCCGCCGGAACCAGGCGACGTTGTATTGCCAGAGATTGTTGGCGCGCGTGCCGAACAGCCGCAGTCCCAGCTGGTTGTCCTGGAACAGGAAGCCACGGAAGTCCGAGATGAAGGGCTGGATGCCGAAGCGGATCGAGTCGAAATCGTATCGGTCGGAGACGTTGCGGAGATGATAGTCGACGAAGGCGTCCTGGAGCCCGGTGAACTGGTCGGTGCGCGTGGTCCCGCGGGACGGGTCGGCATAAAG
>JAEULB010000040.1 GCA_016792585.1 Rhodospirillaceae bacterium | reverse complement strand
GGCGGCCTTGGGTCCGTAGCCGTCGAGGCAGGCATAGCCCAGCGGATGGTCGTCGCGGTTCTGGTAGGCGCCCTGGGCGCCGACGATGCCGTCGAGGGCGAGCCGCGTCATGTCCTCGATCGGGATGCCCGGCAGGTCGAGGCCGAGCCTGGTCAGCGCGTCCACGCGGATCGCCTCAAGGTCCGTCTCCTTGAGCCAGGCCTTGGCCTCGTCCGGCATCTTCCGCGTGCCGCGCCAGCAGAGCGCGCGCGAGGCGAGCTCGGTCTGGGTCGGATCGGCGCCGGCTGCGGCGACGCGGCGATAGGCGAAGCCGCGCAAGGTGGCGGTGATGGTGTCGAGATCCTTGTCGTGGATGACGGCCTCCCTGCCGTTGAGGCGTACGCCGCTGTCGCCGATCAGGAAGAAGGCGAAGCGGTCACCCCGGTCGAGCGCCAGCGCCAGCGTCGAGCCGATGCGGTCGGCATCCGATGCCGCCGCCGCGTCCAGCACGCCGTATCGCGCATAGGCCGAGCGGAAGGCACGGTCGAGGCGCTGGACCAGGCCGGCGGCATCGATGGACCGGAATTCCTCGTCGAGCGCGAGCGCGAGGAGCGCGCGTTCCACCGTCTCCGCCGCCAGGCGGCCGCCGGTCCGGTCGCCGTAGCGGCGGCCGGTCCGGTCGGTGACGCCATCGATCACCGAATAGAGGCGATCGGGAACGACGACGAAGCGGTCCTCGTTGGCCTCGGGCCGGTCGGGGTCCTTGGCCGCCGAGAAGGCTTGCAGATGCACCCGCTTACTTCGACGCGAAGATCTTGTCGAAGCGCTCGAGGTATTCCTTCTTCTTCCCGGCCGCGGCGACCGAGTCGTAGGGGACAACCTTGATCTCGTTCGTCGACGGCAGGCCCGCCGGCGCTGCCACGTCCGGGCGGACCGAGCGGCGGTTGTCGACCTTCACCAGGATCTCGTGCGCCGCCTTGGTATTGGCGTAGTCGATGAACTTCTTGGCGTTGGCCATATTCGGCGCGCCCTTGATGATGCCGTTGCCGTCCATGGTGAGGCCCGTTCCCTCGCTCGGATAGATCGCGGCGACCGGCTGGCCCTCTTCCTTCATCGTCAGCACGTTGAACTCGCCGGTGATGCCGATCGGGAACTCGCCGGTGCCGACATTGGCGTAGGCGAGCTTCGAGGACGTCACGAAGGTGCCGTTCTGGATCACCTTGGTCATCGCGTCCCAGCCGTGGAGGCCGACGATCTGGTACATCTGCGAGTAGGCGGAGCCCGACTGCGCCGGGTTCGCCATCAAAAGCTTGCCCTTGAATTCCGGCTTCTGCAGGTCGGCCCAGCTCTTCGGCGCCTTGTCCAACGGCATCATCTTGGTGTTGATCACGAAGGCCTGCAGGGGCTGCGAGAAGCCGTAGTACTTGTTGTCTTTCTGTACGGTCTTGCGGTCGAAGGCCGCGTCCTCGCTCGACTTGTAGCTCTCGAAGTTGTCGAGGGCGAAGTCGTAGGCGTCGGACGAGGCGGCGAAGTAGACGTCTCCGCGCGGACGCGAAGCCTCGGCGCGGATGCGGGTGATCAGCTCGCCGACGCCGCCGTTGATGACCTCGACCTTGATCCCCGGGTTCTTCTTGGTGAAGTCGTCGACGATCGCCTGCATCAGCTTGAGGCCGCCGGCGTTGTAGAGCACCAGCGACGAGGACTGGGCGAAGGCCGGCGTGGCCGAGAGGGCGAGGCCGAGGACGGCCAAGGAGACGAAGCTCTTCATGGGGCTCCCCTGAGGGTTTTCATAAATCTGTAACGAAATTATCGCCCGCCGATCGCGGCGAAGGCAATCGGGGAGTGGCAGGCGCCCTCAATGTAACGAGCGTTTGACTCGGCGCTTCAAGGTATCGAGCGCGGTGCGGACGCTCTTCAGGTGCGGATTGACCCGGAGCGCCGCCTCCAGCGCCGCGGTCGCCCCCACCCATTCCGACTCCGCCATCATGATCTGGCCCAGTCCCGAGAGCGCGCCGAAATGGCGCGGCTCGCGCATCAGGGTCTCCTCGATGTCGGTGACCGAGCCCTGGAGGTCGTCGAGGAGGAAGCGTGCGGTCGCCCGCTTGTTCCAGGCTTCGGCGCAGTCGGGGTCGTGGGCGATCAGGCGTCCGAAGGCGATCTCGGCCGGCTCGATCCGCCCGCCGGCAAGCGCCGAGATGCCTTCCTGCATCAGGCGACGGCCGGCCTCGTCGGAGCTCTTGCACCAGACCTGCCAGATCTCGCCCTCGACGGTCTCGGCGACATCGGCGCTGGGCGCCCGCTTGAGCGCGTCGAACAGGCGGACGAGCTTCTCGTCCGCCCGCGCATGCGGCTTGGCGCTGGCGAGGCCGTGCAGGATCGTGAAGATGCGGTCGAACATCGGCCCCAAGCTAGCTCATCGCCGCCGACGCGTCAGCGCCGCTGGCGACGGCTAGCGCCGCTGAGTGGATAGCGTCCACGGCACCGTGGCGGCGTAGTGGGTGGCGAGGAAGCGGTAGGTCTCCTTGATCAGCGCGACCGCGGCGTCGCTGCGCTCGTAGATCGCGCTCTGCCACTTCTCGATCAGCGCGTCCCAGATCATGAAGCCGAAGTGCAGGTCGTCGCGGTTCTCGCGGATCAGCTCGATCGCGACGTCGGCGCTCTTGAGCAGCGCCGCCACCTGGCCGGTCTTGGCGTCGACCTGGGCGAAGCGCGAGTCGAAGAGCTTGAGCGGCGTCTGCATCAGCGCACGCGCCCGGGCGATCTCGCCCTCGACGGTCTTGTGGTTGCCGTAGACGCGGTTGTAGCGGGCGAGCGCCTGGGCGATTTCGCGGATGAAGGCATAGCGGTCGCGGAGCGCTTCGACATAGACGATCTCGCGGGCGATGCGGTCGAGCTGGAAGTCGATCTCCTCGACGGCGAATCCCAGCGCCTGGGCGAGTGCCGCGCGACCGTCGGCGATATTCTTCTGGATGTCGGGGTCGCCGGCGATCTGTTCCTGGTTCTGGCGGAGCACGATCACCCGCTCGCGGCCCTTGACCCACGACCACACCTGGAGGTCGAGCCGGTTGCGGGCGAGCGCGTGGTGCTTGTCCTCGACCGACCAGGAGGCGGAGCCATCCAGGATCTCCTTCGGGATCGAATCGCCCGGCCGGATCTCGCGGACGTAGCGCAGCCCCTGGGTGATCGTCTGAAGAAGGCGAGTGTCGCCGCCGGCGGGGTCGAGCCGGAACTCGCGCTGCAGCCTCGCGACCGGGGTCACGCCGAACATCTCGCCCAGCGGGAAGTGGAACCCGACCTCGTCGGACGGCCGCATGAAGGCGAAATAGCCGCCCTTCACGTTGAAGACCGGGTGCTGGAACTCGAAATGGGTAGAGCGCGGCTGGGCATTCGCCGGGGAGGCGGGGGAGGCGGAAGTCATGGAGGCTCAATCTCGTCAGGCCGGGTTAAACCGGGGTTAATCGGAATGTTGCGGTCCGGTGTTAGCTGGAGGACAAAAGGACACACCTCCGGAGCGCTGCGTGCGGCCGACTTCCATCCTTGCCTTCACCCTGTCGCTGCTTCTCGCCGGACCCGCACCGGCCGATGGCCTCGCCGAGCTGAGCGGCGGCTTCGGGCTCGCCCCTGACCAGCTCGGCTTCGTCGTGATCGACACCGAGAACGGACAGGTTCTGGCCGAGCACCAGGCCGACCGCATGGTGGTCCCGGCCTCGGTCGCCAAGCTGCCGACCGCGGTCGCCGCGCTCGCCGTCCTCGGGCCCGAGCATCGCTTCGAGACCCAGCTGGCGCTCCATGGCTCCACGCTGTTCCTGGTCGGCGGCGGCGATCCGCTGCTGACGCCGGAAGACCTCCGGCCCGCCTTCCGGCGCATCAGGGAGCGAGGCCTGAGGATCGAGCGCTTCGTCTATGACGCGACGGCGCTCCCGGAAGCGCCGGAGATCGATCCGCTGCAGCCGGAGAACTCCTCCTACAACCCGGGCATCGGCGCGCTTGCGCTCGACTTCAACCGCGTGTTGATCGACTGGAAGTCGGGCGGCAAGGAGGTCACGGCGCTTGCCGTCTCCGACGCGCTACGCCTCAAGGCCGATGCGGTGCGCCTAGTGCCGTCGCCGGCGCCGGTGCCGCCGCCCTATCGCTTCCTCGCGGAGGGAGCCGATCGCTGGGTCTTCGCCAATCTTCAGCCGTCGGGGCGGATCTGGCTTCCGGTCAAGCAGCCGGCGCTCAACGCGGCACTCGTCCTCCGCCGCCTCGCCGAGCGCGAGGGCGTGAGCCTGCCGATGCCGGTCGCCGGCAAGCGTCCGCCGGACGCGACGATCATGCAGATCCATTCGAGCCATCGGCTTGCCGAGATCGTCCGCCGCCTGCTCGAGCACAGCAACAACATGGCGGCGGAGATGGTCGGCCTCAGCACCGCGGGCCGTCTCGCCGGCGTGGCGCCGTCGAACCTCGCCCATTCGGTCGGGGTCGTGGATGGCTGGATCAAGGGCATCGTGCCCGAAGTCGACTGGACCGGTTTCGCGCGTGCCAACCACTCCGGATTGTCGCCGGCCTCGCGCACCACGCCGAGGCAGATGGCGCGCCTCGTGGTCCATGGCCTGGTCCTGGTGCCCGATCTGGTCGACGCGCTGCCGAGCCGCGAGATCGCCGATGCCGAGGGCGGCGACGCCAAGGAAGCGGCCGAGGCCAAGAGCGCCAGCCTCGCGATCCGTGCCAAGAGCGGCACGATGGCCTATGCGCGCGGCCTGGTCGGGCTGCTCTGGACCCATTCCGGACGCAGGGTGGCTTTCGCCGTCTTCGCCTATGACGATGCGAAGCGCGCCGCCTTCGATGCCGCCCTCGACAAGCGGGTGCCCGAGATGCCGGCGACGGCCACCACTTGGATCCGGCGCGCCCGCGGGCTCGAGCGCGCCCTCCTCAGGAACTGGGCTGCGGCCTATTGAGCGGGCTTTTTCCATAAGGAAAGCGCCGCTACAGTCGTCTCCATGTTCAAGATCGATCCGTCGCGCCTCGACGTCGCCAAGGAATTCAAGGCCAGGCCGTTCGGCGAGCATTCGCCGGAGCTGCAATACGTCCTCAACTACATGCGCACCCGCCAGACCTCGCAATTCGAGGTGCTGGTGATGACCGAGCCCGGCAAGCGCTGGGTCTTGGGCTTCATGCCGACGGGCGGCGGCGTGCCGAAGCTGACCAACCAGACCTTCGACCGGCTGGAGGACGCCGAGTGGCACGTGTTCAAGCTGCGCTGGAAGCACATCACCGGCCACGACCTGCCGATCGAGTGACGTTTCCCAAAAAAGTCCTCTCTTTACCGGAATCCTTAGATGACCAGGATCATGGGCTACGCCGACCGCGTCAGCCTCCAGCCGGGCGAGACCGTCCGCATCATGGCGAGCTGCATCGGCGCCAAGAGCTATCGCGCCGAGATCGTCCGGCTGCTCAGCCCGAACGCGGGCATGGGGGCGAGCGAATATCGCGAGGTCACGGTCGAGACGCCGGCGAACGCCACCTATCCGGCGCGCGAGCAGAAGATGCATGCGGGGTCGTTCGGCGTGGTGCCGGAGAAGTGGGCGCTCAAGGGCGTCGAGAGCTTCACGCTGCAGGCCTATGTCTGGCCGACGACGCCGAAGAAGGGCCCGCGTGCGATCATGGGCACCTGGGCCGCGTCGGGGAGCGGCTACGGGCTCTCGATCGATGCCGAGGGCGCGGCCGAGATCCGCATCGGCGCCTTCAAGCTGGCTTCCGGCGTGCCGATGCTGGAGCGCCGCTGGTACCTGGTCGCTGCCAGCTTCGATGCGAAGAGCGGGCAGGTGCGGCTCTGGCAGGAGCCGATCTACGACAAGTCGTTCCACGCCGAACGCCCCGTGATGGTCGAGGGCAAGGCGCGCGCGAGCATGGCGGATGCAGGTGCCCCGTTCCTGTTCGCGGCCTGGCGATCGGGCGAGGCGCCATCGCCGACCGTGTACGGCAATATGCTGACAACCGGCCACTTCAACGGCCGCATCGACAGGCCGCGGCTGGCTCGGAAGGCGCTCGACCGCGCGCAGATCCAGGCGCTCACGGCCGGCATGCTGCCGTCGGGCCTCGAAGAGGAAGTGCTCGGCTTCTGGGATTTCGCCAAGGACATCTCGAGCCAGCGGATCACCGATCTCTCGCCGAACCGCCTCGACGGCGAGGTTGTGAACGTGCCGGCGCGCGCGGTCACCGGCCACAACTGGACCGGCTCGGAGATGAACTGGACCAAGGATCCGCAGCAGTACGGCGCGATCCATTTCCACGACGACGACATCTCGGACGCCAAGTGGCAGCCGGACTTCTCGTTCACCGTGCCCAAGGACGCGAAGAGCGGCTTCTACGCGGCGAAGCTGACATCCGATGAGGCATATTTCTACTGCCCGTTCTTCGTGCGCCCGACGCGCGGCACGGCCAACGCCAAGATCGCGTTCCTGGCCTCGACCGCGACGTACACGGTCTATGCCAACAACCGCGGCCGCTTCACCAAGATGCTGACCGAGCTCTACCAGGGTCGCATCTCGATGATGGACGCGGTCGACATCCTGCAGTTCGAGTTCCCCGAGATGGGCGTGTCGACCTATGACCGCCACACCGACTCATCGGGCGTCTCGACCAGTTCGCGGCTACGCCCCGTGACCAACTGGAAGCCGCACGGACGTCTCTGGAACTACTGCTGCGACCTCTTCATCGTCGACTGGCTCGAGCATGTCGGCATGCCCTACGACATCATCACCGACCACGACCTGCACGTCGAAGGGCAGGACCTGCTCCGGCCCTACAACGTCGTGCTGACCGGATCGCATCCGGAGTATTGGTCGCTCGAGATGCTGGACGCGCTCGACGGCTACCAGCGCCAGGGCGGTCGGCACATGTACATGGGCGGCAACGGCTTCTATTGGCGGATCGCCTTCCACCCCGAGAACATGAACATCATCGAGGTGCGCCGCTCGGAAGACGGCGTGCGCGCCTGGGACGCGCGCGTCGGCGAGTACTATCACCAGTTCACCGGCGAATACGGCGGCCTCTGGCGACGACAGGGCCGCGCCCCGCAGGTCGCGACCGGCGTCGGCTTCATCAGCCAGGGCTTCGACGCCTGCTCCTACTATCGGCGGACGGCGCAGGCCAAGGATCCCCGCGTCGCCTTCATGTTCGACGGCGTCACCGACGAGATCCTCGGCAATTTCGGCGTATTGCAGGGAGGGGCGGCAGGCCTCGAGATCGACTGCGCCGACTTCGCGCTCGGCACGCCCCCGCATGCGCTGGTGGTCGCGAGCTCCGAGAACCACTCGAACACCTACATCCTCGTCGCCGAGGAGATAAACATCGGGCACGGCGCGCTCGATGCCGTCCAGAACGCCCAGATCCGCGCCGACATCACCTTTTTCGAAACCCCGAACGGCGGTGCCGTGTTCTCGACCGGCTCGATCGCCTACGCCGGCAGCCTGCCGATCGACGGCTTCAACAACAACATCGCGAAGCTGACCACCAACGTGCTGAAGCGCTTCGCCGAGGACAGGCCGTTCGCGATGCCCAGATAGGCGGGCAGGGAACATTTCCGTGATCGCACCGAAGGCGGCGGCGCGGATTTCCTCAGGTGCAAGCGATCAAGCTGTGGCTTCAAGGCCGGCTCCTTGAAATCGTAGCGGCAAGTTCACCGCCTTGCCCCATTGATGCCTTATTATTCGGGCACTTCGTCGGCACCGCTGACAAGGAATGGACGCCATGGACGGACCGACACGAGCGGCAACGCGACTTGATCGAGCCTGGGAGGCGCTGGCGCAGCACCGGGACCGGGTATCCCCGCTGCATCTCCGCGATCTCTTCGCCGGCGATCCCGACCGTTTCCAGCGCTTCTCGCTCAGTCACGAGGATCTGCTCTTCGACTTTTCGAAGCAGCGGGTGACGACCGAGACAATGGCACTCCTGCACGAGCTGGCGCGTGCCGCCGACGTCGCCGGGTGGACCGACCGGATGTTCTCCGGCGAGCGCGTCAACGGCAGCGAAGGGCGGGCCGCATTCCACGTGGCGCTGCGCAGCCGCTCGACCGCGCCGATGCGGATCGACGGCCGCGACGTGATGGCCGATGTCCGCGAGGTCCTGGATCGGGTGCGCGCCTTCGCCGACCGGGTGCGCGCCGGCGAATACGTCGGGGCGACGGGCAAGCCCATCCGCGGCATCGTCAATATCGGCATCGGCGGCTCCGACCGCGGACCGGCGATGGCCGACCAGGCGCTCGCCAAGTGGCGCCATCCCGGCCTCCAGCTCCGCCACGTCTCCAACGTCGACGGCGCCGACATCGGCCGCGCGCTCGCCGGGCTGGATCCGGAGACGACGCTGGTGATCGTCGCGTCCAAGACCTTCACCACCCAGGAGACGATGACCAACGCCGCGACCGCGCGCGCCTGGCTGGTGGGCAAGCTGGGCGAGGCGGCGGTTGCCAGGCATTTCGTCGCGGTCTCGACCGCGCGCGAGGCGGTCGCCGCCTTCGGCATCCGCCCGGAGAACACCTTCGGCTTCTGGGACTGGGTCGGCGGCCGCTACTCGCTGTGGTCGGCGATCGGGCTCCCGCTGATGATCGGCATCGGGCCGGAGGCCTTCGACCGGCTGCTCGACGGCGCGCATGCGGTCGACCGGCATTTCCGCGACGGGCCGCTCGATACCAACATCCCGGTGGCGATGGCGCTGGTCGGCATCTGGAACACCAACTTCCTGGGCGCGCGCAGCCACGCGATCCTGCCCTACGACCATCGGCTCCGGCGTTTCCCCGCATATCTGCAGCAGCTCGAGATGGAATCGAACGGCAAGGGCGTCGACCGCGACGGCCGCCCGGTGCGCCATGCCACCGCGCCGGTGGTGTTCGGCGAGCCGGGGACCAACGGCCAGCACGCGCTGATGCAGCTTTTCCATCAGGGTCCGGATCCGGTGCCGGCCGACTTCATCGCCGCGGTCGAGCCCGACCACGAGCTCTCCGGCCACCACGAGATCCTGCTCGCCAACATGCTGGCGCAGACCCAGGCACTGGCGATCGGCCAGGACGAGGCGGAGGCGCGGGACGCGATGATCAAGGCCGGCGCCGACCGGGCGACGGCCGAGCGTCTGGCACCGCACCGCACCTTCCCGGGCAACCGGCCGAGCTCGTCGTTCCTCTTCAAGCAACTCGACCCCTACACGCTCGGCCGCCTGATCGCGCTCTACGAGCACAAGGTCTTCGTCCAGGGCACGATCTGGGGCGTCAACTCCTTCGACCAGTGGGGCGTGGAGCTCGGCAAGACGCTGGCGAAGAAGGTGCTGCCGGAACTGTCCCTCGATGCGCTGCCGGCCGAAGGACAGGACGCCTCGACCGCGGGCCTGATCGCCCATATCAAGCGGACGCGGGTGTCCCCTTCAGCCTGGATCGGTCCGAGCGGATCGCCTGCGCCATGAAGTCGAGGAAGGCGCGGACGCGGGCCGCGCCGCGAAGGTCCTCGTGCGTGAGCAGCCAGAGCCCGTGATCGAACTCCGGCAGCGCCGGCGATAGCCGCGCGAGCCGGGGATCGTCGTCGCCGACGAAGCAGGCGAGCACCGCAGCGCCGATCCCGGCGGCGCAGGCCGCATGCATGCCGCTCTCGGTGTCGGCGCGCAGCACGGAGCGCCGCGGCGCTTCCCTCTCGACGAACTTCGCGAAGGCCGTGTGGGCGAAGATCTCGTCGGGCGCGACCCATTCGTGGCGCGCCCAGTCGGTGCCGAAAGGGTTGCGCGCGAGATAGTCATGGGACGCGTAGACGGCCATGCCGACCTCGGCCAGACGCTGGCCGACGAGGCTGCCGGTCGGCGCGTTGGTGGCGCGCAACGCCACGTCGGCATCGCGCCGGGTCAGGTTCGCCAAGGTCGAGCTGATTGCGAGCTCGACCGTGATGCCGGGATGAAGCTGACGGAACCGGGCGAGGTGCGGGGGCAGGAGGCCGAGCGCGAAGGAGTCGAGTGCCGAAAGCCGCACGGTCCCGGTCAGGCGGGCGTCGCGGCCCGAGAGCCGGCGGTCGAGGCCGTCGGCCGCGCCCTCCATCGCTTCAGCGGCACGCCGGAGTTCGTCGCCGGCCGCCGTCGGCACGTAGCCCTCCGGGCCACGCTCGAACAGGCGGATGTCGAGGCTCGCCTCCAGCGCCTTGAGGCGCCGCCAGACTGTCGCATGGTTCAGCTTCAGGACCCGGGCGGCGCCGGACAGGCTGCCGGCCCGGCAGATTGCGAGCGCGATGCGGAGGTCGTCCCACTCCATGATTTGCAATTATGCAAAGAATCTGTTCAAAAACACAGAATTTATTTGCGATCAGGAAAGGCCACCTCCTAGGCATCTCAACCACGGGGGGAAACCCATGATCGACACCCGCTTCGCTCCTTACGGAGCCCTCGCTCTCCGGCTCGGCCTTGGCGCCATGTGGCTCTCCCACGGCCTGCTGAAGGTCTTCGTCTTCACCCTTCCCGGGACCGTCGCCTTCTTCGAGAAGATCGGATTCTGGGGTCCGCTCGCTTATGTCGTCGTCGCCGCCGAGCTGATCGGCGGTGCCGCCATCCTCGCCGGCGTCTATGGCCGCTACGTCTCGGCCGCGCTGATCCCGATCATGGCGGGCGCGCTGATGACCCATCTGCCGAACGGCTGGGTGTTTTCGGCGGCCGGCGGCGGCTGGGAGTATCCGGCCTTCCTGATCCTGGCCTCGGCCGTCCACGCGCTGATCGGCGACGGTGCCTATGCCTTGAGCCGCGGCGAGCTGTCTGGCTTCGCGCGGGTCCAGCGCGCGCTCTCCTGAGCTTCTGTTCCGGTTCGCCTTCAACGCCCCGGCCTTGAGCCGGGGCGTTGTCGTCTTCATCATCGGGCCATCCCTTCGAGGAGAGTCCGATGAAGCGCGGAATCGTCGTCGCCCCGCAGCCCGAAGCGGTCGAGGTGGGCGCGCGCATCTACATGGCCGGCGGCAATGCCGTCGATGCGGCGATCGCCACCGCCTTCGCGCAGGGCGTCGTCGACGGGCTGATGTGCGGCGTCGCAGGCCTGGGCTCCTGCCAGATTTACGCGCCGAAGCAGGGCCGGCACGAGATGATCGACTTCTACTGCCGCGCCCCGCTCGCCGCCCGCGCCGACATGTGGACGCATCTGATCGAGTACCAAACGCGCGATGGCTTCTCGTTCGTGCTCAAGGACAAGGTCAACGACGTGGGCTATGGCGCGATCGCGACGCCCGGCTCGGTCGCGGGCTTCCAGGCGATCCATGGCCGCTACGGCAAGCTCAAATGGGAAGATCTCCTGATGCCGGCGGTGAAGCTGGCCGAGGATGGCTACACGATCACGCCGTTCGTCCACACCTACTGGAACTCGCGCGAGGGTCTCGGCCGTGCCGATCCGATCGAGCGCATGGAGCTGTGCAAGGCGGCGCACCGGCTGTTCTTCGGTCCCGACGGCAACTTCCATCCGGTGGGCACCAGGGTGAAGAACCCCGACTACGGCCGCACGCTCCGCCGCCTCGCCGCCGAGGGGCCTGAGAGCTTCTACCGCGGCGCCCTTGCCAAGGAGATGGTCGCCGATCTTTCCCGCCATGGCGGGCTGATGACGATGGAGGACCTCGAGCGTTATCGCGTCGTCGAGGGCAAGCCGGTCAAGATCGCCTATCGCGGATACGAGGTCGCGGTGAACCCGCCACCCGGCGGCGGGCTGATGGTAGCGCTGATGCTGAACATCCTCGAGAACTTCGATCTCGCCGGCATGGGCCACAACTCGCCGGACTACATCCGCACCGTCGCCGAAGCGATGAAGCGGGCGGTGATCATGAAGGAGAAGCATCTCGGCGATCCCGAGGTAGTGCCGGTGCCGGTCGCGGAGATCATCGACAAGGCGCGCGCCAAGGAGGCGGCCGATGAGATCAGGCGCGGCAAGAAGGCGACGCTCATCCGCCAGGGCCTCAAGGAGGCCGCCGACACCACGCATCTCTGCTCGATGGATGCCGACGGCATGACGCTGACCATGACCCACACGCTGGGCTACCAGTCGGGCGTCATCACCGACGGTCTCGGCTTCATGTACAACGGCGCCATGGGCTTCTTCGACCCGAGGCCCGGCCATCCGAGCTCGATCGCGCCGGGCAAGAGCCGGGGATCGACCGCGTCCCCGACCATCGTCTCGAAGGACGGCAGGCCGGTGCTGGCCGTCGGCGCCCCTGGCGGCGCCCAGATCCCTATGGGCGTGCTCCAGGTGATCCTCAACGTGCTGGACCACGGCATGAGCGTGACCGAGGCAATCGACGCGCCGCGCTTCTCGGCGACCAGCGACGCGATCGACCTCTGCTTCCGCATCCCAGGATACGTCGCCGAGGCCCTGGAAGCCGATGGCTACAAGGCGGTGCGGCTCCCCTACAGCTACGCCTTTGCCCGGGTCCATGCGGTCCGCGCCGATGGCGGCAAGGTCACCGGCGGCGCCGATCCTTACGCCGGCGGGATGGCGCTCGCGGTCTAGAGTTGGGCGAATCAGGGGCGTGACCACAGGGCCGCGATGCGATTCGCGGCCCTCGCTTCTCAATATATGGTGGTTCATCAATCGGTTGACCCCGAATTCTTGTGTTCGCCAAGAATTCAGGGTTGACGCCCTTGTTGAAAGTCGGTTAGTGGACTGTGACATAAATAGCGCTGGCCAAAAAAATCTAAGGCGTAGCGCAGCAGCAACAGGGAGCGGTCGTCCGGTAGGTTCGGGTTCGTCGGGCGACTTGGATTTGAGCAACTGGGGGGAGGCTGGAGATGATCAGATCGGCGCGGGCGACCGCACTGCTGGTGCTGATCGCCGCCGCAACACAGACAGTCGGGCCGGCCCAGGCGGGCTGGCTCGACTGGTCGGTGTCGAGCGACAAGGCAGCTAAGCTCGAAACGACGGCCAGGCCGGATCCGGGACAGTCGCAGCAGACGGTCATGGTCGAGCGCGGCGACACGCTGGGCAAGATCATGGCGCGGGCCGGCGTCCTCTCGACCGAGGCGGCCAGGGTTCTGCAGGCGATGCGCGATCTCGTCGATCCCAAGCGCCTGCAGGTCGGGGATACCGTCGTGATGACGCTTACCGATGCCGGCGGCCAGATCCGGCTTTCCGCTCTTCACGTCGATTTCAGGCCCGAGCTGTCGCTGACCTTGGTGCGCGGCCAGGATGGCGCGTTCCATGCCGCCACCGTCAACGGGCGGCCGAGCGTGTCGGTCGAGACGGTGACCGGCAAGGTCTCGAAGAGCCTGCGCGGCTCGATGACCCAGGCAGGCCTGCCCTCGACGCTCGCCGACGACGTGATCCGCGCGCTCGAATACGACCCGACGCTGCCGAAGCGGATCAAGACCGGCACCGAGTTCCAGGTGATCTACGAGCGTCTCGGCGCGGCTTCCGCCGGCCGCAAGTCCAGCGACCGCCTGCGCCTGCGCTACGCCGAGGTCACCATCGGCAAGACGCCGCATCGCTTTTATCACTACGCGCCGCAGGGTGCGGAACCGAAGTTCTTCGACGAGAGCGGACGTTCGCTCGAAGCCATCCGCTTCATGATCCCGATCGAAGGCGGCAAGGTGAACTCGCCCTTCGGCATGCGCCTCCATCCGGTGCTGAAGAAGGTGAAGCTGCACAAGGGCGTCGACTTCCCGGCGCCGAAAGGCACGCCGATCTACGCGGCGGCCGATGGCATCGTCGAGGACATGGGCTGGCGCGGAAACTACGGCAACTACATCCGCGTGAAGCACGACCCGCGCCACGACACCGCCTACGGCCATCTCGACGAGTTTGCGCCGGGCGTGGCGGAGGGCGAGTGGGTGGCGCAGGGCCAAGTCATCGGATATGTTGGACGGACCGGCCTCGCCAGCGGGAACCACCTGTACTGGGAGGTTCTCGTCGACAACAAGCAGGTCGATCCGATGAAGGTCCGAACGGTCAAGGCCGGCGGACTCGAAGGCCGCGAGCTGCAGAAATTCCAACGATTCGTCAAAGAGACCCAGGCCCAGGCTGCCGCGTTGCGCTGATCGCTGACGTAGGCGGCGTGTCATGAGGTTCCGGCGGCGAAAGCGCCGCTGGGCCGCCATTCCGGTCGTCCTGATATCCGCCCTCCTGTTCGGGCTTCTCACCCAGATTGACCTCGATGCCTTCCGCGGCCGCGCCGTGGATTCGGTATCCGCATGGCTCGACCAGCCGGTCACCCTCGGCGGCCGTCTCGGCATCCGCTGGGCCGGTGGCCCCATCCTGGTGCTGCCGGAGCTCGAGGTAGGCGACAAGGTCCTGACGGCGCGCGAGGCCAGGATCGCGGTCCGCTTCTGGCCGCTGCTGCTCGGCAACGTCGAGCCTCGCAGCGTCTCGCTGGTGGGGCCGCGCCTCAAGACCGCCGCCCTCGGCGATTGGCGCTCGCGCCCCGGCGAGTGGCCGACGCTTCCAATCGAGCGCCTGGAGATCGTCGACGGCGCGCTGGTCGGGCCGGAGGGCCAGGCGCTCGACCAGGCGATGCTGACGGTCGTTCCCGGGTCTCCGGCCGGTCCCTTCGACATCCGCGGCACGGCGCGTGTCGGCGACGAGCCGGTGCGGCTGGAGTTCACGATCGGCCGGCTCGAGGTCGGACGACCGGTCGGTTTTGCCGCACGGGTGCAGGGCGCCGGGGCGGACGTCTCGCTCGCCGGCGCGGTCAATCGTGGCGAGCGCGGGCTGGAGCTGGGCGGACCGGTCAAGCTCACGGCCACCGACGGTGCAAGGTTCCTGGCGCGGCTCGGCATCGTCGCGGTGCCGCTTGCCGGCGCGGCCACGGCGGAGGCCAAGCTCGCCTGGAGCGACGGCCGGCTGATCCTCTCCGACCTCTCGTTCGACATCGACGGGGCGCGCGTCACTGGCCGCGTCGATCTGGCGGAGAGCCTTCGCGCCGGCGAGATCCAGCTCGCCTTCGGCCGCCTCGAGTTGGAGCGCTGGCTTCCGACGATCGTCGGGCTTCGCGGCGGCGCCGACGGGCGCGATCTTTCCGTGGTGCTGACCGCAGAGGCGATCGGCGTGCGCGGCGGCCTGGTGCGTCAGGCGCGGGCGGAGCTCCGCCTGCTCGACCGGCAGATGGCGCTTCGCCAGCTCTCTGCGCTCGGGCCCGGCGGCACCGAGCTGACCGCCTTCGGGCGCATCAGCTCGACCGACGCGGCGCCGATGTACGAGGGCGAGGTCGACCTCGTCTCCGACAATCTGCGAGTGGCCCTGGCATGGCTCGGGCACGAGCCGGCCGGCGTTCCGCCCGATCGGCTGCGCCGGGCCGCGGTCTCGTTCCGCATGACCTTCGACGGCACTCGGCTGACGGTCCCCTCGTTCGACCTCAAGCTCGATACCAGCCGCATGCTCGGCAGCGGCAACCTGGCGTTCGAGCCCGAGCCGCGCATCGATCTGCGGGTCGCCGTCGACCGCATCACCGTCGATCCTTACCTCCCCCTCATAGGATCCGCGCTGGCGATGGGCATCGGCGGCCACATCGCCGCCTCGGCCGACCTCGCGACCTGGCAGGGGATCGGGCTTCGCGATCTCGATCTGGAGGCGGACATCGACGGATGGGCGATCGAGTTCCGCCGCTTTCGCATGGGCGAGGCCGCCGGCGCGCGTGTCGCGGCAGCTGGGAAGGTCGTGGTTCAGGGCGACGGCACGGATTTCTCGTTCGACCTGTCGACCCGGCGCCCCTCGGATCTGCTTCGGCTGTTCGGCAACGGCGACGGAGCGGGAGTCGCGGACAATACTGCGATCACCGCGGTCGGGCGGCTCGTCGGGCCGCTTTCGGCTCTTAAGCTTTCGGGCGCGGTCGTCAGCCCGGTAGGGACGACCGACCTGGATGGAACGGCGAGGCTTGCCGGCGCCGATGCGCCGCGCCTCGATCCGGGGCCGGAGCTTCGTCGCCTGATCGCGGCGCTAGCCGTGCGTGGTGGTCGTTGACCGGATCTCGGCCTTCAGGGTCTCCAGCACCAGCAGTCGGAGCGCGCTCGACAGATTGCCTTCGCGCCGGCCGTCGACTTCGGCGACCAGCTGGTTGAGGCTGACGCGCTTCGTCTCGGCGATGCGCTTCAGCTCGTCCCAGAACGGTCCTTCGAGCGACACGCTGGTGCGGTGGCCGGCGACGACGACGGAGCGCTTGACGATGCGCGGGCTCGGCGTGTCGGCGGCGTTCATCTGTTCGAAGCTCACGGGCGTGGTCCAAGCATGGCGCGCGGGTCGACCCAGCGGTCGAAGTCCGCGGCGGTTACGTGGCCGGACGCCAGCGCCGCCTCTTTCAGGCCGAGGCCGGCCGCATGCGCATGCTTCGCAATGGCCGCAGCCTTGTCATAGCCGATATGCGGGGCGAGCGCGGTGACCAGCATGAGCGATTGCTCCAGGTGACGGGCTATCCGCGCGCGATCCGCTTGGATGCCCTCAATACAACGCTCGGCGAAGCTGTCGGTTGCGTCGCCCAGAAGCCTGATCGATCTCAGGACGTTCCAGACGATCACGGGCTTCATGGCATTGAGCTCGAGATGCCCGCCGGCACCGGCCACCGTCACGGTCACGTGATTGCCCATGACCTCGGCCGCGACCATGGTAACGGCCTCGGACTGCGTCGGGTTCACCTTGCCCGGCATGATCGACGAACCCGGTTCGTTCTCGGGCAGGATGAGCTCGCCGAATCCGGCCCTGGGCCCCGATCCGAGCAGTCGGACGTCGTTGGCGATCTTGGTCAGCGCCGCCGCGAGGGCGTTAAGCACCCCCGACAGCCTCACCAGGCCGTCGTGCGCGGCGATCGCGGCAAACAGGTTCGGCGCCTGGCGGAAAGGAATGCCGGTCAGCCGGGCAAGATGCCGGGCGACCTCGCGGCCGAAAGCGGACGGGGAGTTGAGCCCGGTGCCGACGGCGGTGGCGCCTTGGGCGATCGCGTGGATTTCCTTCATCGCCTCGGCCAGGGCCGCGCGCGACTCGGTGACCTGTCGCGCGTAGCCGGCGAATTCCTGTCCGACGGTGACCGGCGTCGCGTCCTGAAGATGGGTGCGGCCGATCTTGACCACGTCGGCGAAAGTGGCCGCCTTGTCGGAGAGCGCCTTCTCGAGACGCGCAAGCGCTGGCTCGAGCAGGTCGCGGGAAAGGATCGCGGTCGCCACGTGCATCACCGTCGGAAAGCTGTC
Source organism: Rhodospirillaceae bacterium (assembly GCA_016792585.1). GTDB lineage: Bacteria > Pseudomonadota > Alphaproteobacteria > SHVZ01 > SHVZ01 > SHVZ01. The sequence continues at coordinate 6,266 of JAEULB010000040.1, read as the reverse complement.
GTTCGACGACTGGCTCAGGTTCACGTGGTCGTTCGGGTGGACCGGCTTCTTCGATCCGAGCGGCGCCCCCCGCAGCTCGTTCGCGCGATTGGCGATCACCTCGTTGGCATTCATGTTGGTCTGGGTGCCGGAACCGGTCTGCCAGACCACCAGCGGAAAATGATCGAGAAGCCTGGCTGAGGCGACCTCCTCGGCTGCGCTTGCGATCGCATCGGCAAGGCGCGGCTCGAGCAGGCCGAGTTGCTTGTTGGCGAGTGCTGCCGCCTGCTTCTGCAGGCCGAAGGCGCGGACCAGCACATCGGGCATGCGCTCGCCGCCGATCGGGAAGTTGCGGCGCGAGCGTTCGGTCTGGGCCCCCCAGTAGCGATCGGCGGGAACCTCGATCGGGCCCAGGCTGTCGGTTTCGGTGCGGGTTGCGGTCATGGTGTCTCGCGGCGGAAGAGTGCGACAAGCTCGACATGGGATGACCACAGGAACTGGTCAATCGGCCGGATCCGCTCGAGGCGGAATCCACCGTCGATCAGCGTGCGTGCGTCGCGCGCGAAAGTCTGCGGGTTGCACGAGACCGCGACCGCGGTCGCGACCGACGATCGCGCGAGGTTCTCGGCGACGGTCCGGGCGCCGGATCGCGGCGGATCGAAGACGACGGCATCGAAGCCGCTCAACAACTTTTCGTCGGGCGCGTCGCGGGCAAGATCGCGCCGTTCGACCGTGATCGCTCCCCTGGAGGAGGCGGCAAGCGCCTTCACCGCCTCTGGATCGCCCTCCATCGCGGTCACCTTCGCCTTCCGCGCCATCGGCAGGCTGAAGGTGCCGATGCCGGCATAGAGATCGAGGATGGTCTTCGCCGCGCCGACGCCGGCAAGGACCTCGGCAATCAGGGCGGCTTCGCCGGCGAGGCTTGCCTGCACGAAGGCGCCGGGAGGGAAGACCGCCGGCACGCCATCGAAACCGACGTGAACCGTTCGGCGGGCCGCCAGCGTTTCGGCACTGCCGCCAGGACGCCGCCACGAGAGCCGGGCAAGGTCGGTCTCGCCGGCGAAGGCGGCGAGACGTTCGCGCGCCGCCAAGTCGAGGCTCCGGTCGATCTCCAGCACCAGATCGATCCCGCTCATCGTCATCGTCGCGATCGCCTGGCCGCGTTGTCCGGGACCAAGCATGGTCGAGAAGGTGGCCCTCAGCGGCGCCGTCAGCCGGAAGAGGGGAGGGGCGATCACCGGGCATTCGGCGATATCGACGATCGCGTGCGACTGCGCCTCGGCGAAGCCCAGCACCGCGCCGCCCTGGCGGCCGACGGCAGAGAAGACCGCGCGCCGGCGATTGCCGGGCGGCACCACGAGCGTTTCGGTGACCGGGGCGTCCGCGATGCCGCGCCGCGCCAGGGCCTCGACGATCAGCGTCCGTTTCCAGTCGGCATAGGCGGGTCGCAATAGGTGCTGGAGCACGCAGCCGCCGCACCGGCCGAAATGCCGGCACGCGGCCTCGATGCGGGTTTCGGCGTCGCTGAGGCGGCGGACGACGGTGGCGCTTCGGCCCTCGCCGCGGGCGGGGCCCAGGCGGACGAGCAGACGTTCGCCGGGAAGGGCGTTCGGCACGAACAGGCGCTGGCGGTCGTGCTCGGCGATGCCGTCGCCGCCGGCGCCGAGCCGGTCGACGACGATCTCCACGGTGGCGTCGGTCACGCCGCCCGGCGCATCATCGGAACAGGACGTCGACCGTGCCCGCGGGCTGAACCGTGCAGATGAAGGAGTACCGGCGCGCGTAGCCGCCCGAGATCCCTTCGACCGCGCCATGATAGCGGGCCTCACCGTAGTCGTCGGCGTTGACGATCTGGCCTTGCGCGAAGCGCAGGCTGTCGACATTGGCGACGCGCTCGGTCACCGCGTCGTGGCAGAGGCTCACGACCTCGCGACGGCCTTCGCGGGTCTGGAGCAGCGGATTGGTCTGATATCCCACGGAAGTTCGGACGTCCGAACGGAAGTCCTGGCAGGCGACGAGCCCTAGGGCCGCAACGCCAAGGGCGAATGCGCGGGCAACCATGATGGCAACTCTCCCCGGCGTGCCGCGCCGCACGGTCCCACCCCTGGACGCCGGCCCATTATGAAGCAGGACGCCGCCCTGGGCCAAGGGGCCTGACCGGCGCATCGACCTCGACCAGGTGGCCGATCACCAGCCCGAAGCTCGAATCGCTCTCCAGGCGGACCGGAAGCCACATCGCTCTTTCGCCGAAGCGCGCGACGTAAAGGATAGAAACGCGCGGCGCCTGGGCGTTGAAGCGGGGGTTAGGCTGGAATCCGGCCAGGCGCTCCATCTGGACCTTGCAGCGGATCGCGGGGCCGGAGAAGACGGTGTAGTGGCTCGACTCGACGACGCTCGGCCCGTCGTCCTCGAGCACCAGGTTGAAGCGTCTGCGCCCGTCGAAGATCGGAACCTTGCCGCTGCAGGGGCTGCCGCCGGCAGCGGCAGCCTTGTTGAGCGCGACGAAGGCGCTGACCGGGTCGATCGTGTCGAGCTTCATCGATTCGGGGACCGGCGTCCGCTCGTCGACCTCATTGGCCGGTTCCAGAAACGTGTCGATACGGCCGTCCTCCCGATAGTCCAGGCGGAGCGAGCGGTGGGTCCCGAAGAAGGTGCCGGCGGTGGTGTAGAGAAGCGGGTTGGGACCGGTTCCGATCCTTCCCCGGCTCTCGATCTTCTGGGTGAATCGGAGGATCCAGTCGATGACCCCGGTCGTCCGGAGACTTGCTTCGACGTCGTAGGCGGCCTCGCCGACCGCGGCGCGTGCCTGGATCGTCAGCGCCTTGAAGCCGCCGGTATAGATCTCATAGCGGGCGCCGATGCTCTCGGCCGCCGCGGGCCCGGCCCATAGAAGGAAACCGATCGCCACTGCCCGGGTCAGGCCCATCGCCGCCATGCCGATCCCTCCCGCCGGTGGAACCCCCAGAATTTAACCGGCATTCCATTATATAAGGCTGGGAGGAGGGAGAGCGATCCCATGGAAGCCGTCCGCACCGCACTTTGGGCCTGCCTGATGGCCGTCCTGGTCTCGACCGGAGCCCGGGCGGCGGGGCCGGCGATCCCCTGGGTCGTCTACTATGCGGCTGAACTGCCGCCGAGCGCCTTCTACGCCTACGACCTCGTGGTGCTCGAATCCGATCGCCACCCACCGCTCGAGCCTTTGATCGACCGCGGCAAGAAGGTCGTCGGCTACATCAGTCTCGGGGAAGTGAACGAGACCCGGCCCTACTTCGCCGAGGTCAAGGCGGAGGGGATCCTGCTCGGCGAGAACGAGAACTGGAAGGGCAGCTACTTCATCGACGTCCGCGATCCACGCTGGACCAAGCGGGTGGTCGAGGACCTGGTGCCGCAGATCCTGAGGCGGGGATTCCAGGGCATCTTCATCGATACGCTCGACAATCCCGGGCACCTGCAGAGGCTCGACGCCAAGGCCAATGCCGGCATGGTCGAGGCCGCGGCCCGGCTGGTGCGCACGCTCCGCCGCAACTTCCCCCGCATGACGATCATCCTCAACCGCGGCTACGACCTGCTGCAGGCGGTCGAGCGCGACATCGACATGGTCCTCGGCGAGTCGGTCTATGCCGACTACGACTTCGAGACCAAGAAATACGGCAAGGTCGACGACGCCACATACCGCCAGCAGGTCGAGATCCTGCAGGGGACAGCACGCCGCCAGCCGAACCTCAAGGTGCTGACCCTCGACTACTGGGACCCCTCGGACGCGGCCGGGATCGCCGAGATCTACAAGATCCAGGCTGCGAACGGCTTCAGCCCCTATGTCGCGACGGTCGAGCTCGACCGCCTGGTTCCGGGGCCGCAGCGCCGATGAGGCGTCTTGCCGCCTTCCTCGCCCTTGCGCTGGCGCTGCTTCTCGGCGCCGGCGCACATGCGCAGGGGAAGCCGGTCGCGCGCACGATCCTCGCTCTCTACGACGGCCAGCTCGACTCCGACATCCGATTCACCGCGGTTCATCAGATCCTCGAGATGCCGCTCAACCATCTCGGCCTCGTGGTCAACTTCCACGACCTTCGCCAGCCATTGCCGCCGATCAAGGACCTGGAGGGCGTGCGCGGCGCGATCGTCTGGTTCTCCGGCGACGTGATGCCCAACCCGCTCGCGTTCATCGAATGGAGCCACGGCTTCATCGAGAGCGGACGCAAGCTCGTGATGATCGGCAGCCTCGGCGTGGCCAACGACCGCCGCGGCAAGGCGACCCCGGTCGAGAGCATCAACGGGCTCCTGCAGAAGCTCGGTCTCCGCTTCGACGAGCGGCACGTCGAGTTCACCCAGGACGTCCGTGTCGTCCGCAAGGACACATCGCTCCTCGACTTCGAGACGCCGCTGCCCAGGCAGCTCCCGGCCTACGACCGCGTCGTCAGGACCGACGCCCGGACGCAGGCCCATCTCGTCGTCCGCGAGGGCAACGACAGCGCGACCGACGCGACGCTGATCAGCACGCATCCTAACGGCGGCATGATCGTCGGCGAGTTCGTCCATCGAGGCGACTACACGACGCCCATCAAGCAGCTCTACATCAATACGTTCGAGTACCTGCGCCGGGCATTCGCGACCGACGATCTGCCGAAGGCGGACACCACCACGCTGGTCGGCCGGCGCATCTACTACAGCCACATCGACGGCGACGGCTGGCGCAGCCAGACCCAGGTCAAGGAGTACGCGCAGCGCCGTGCCATGGCGGCGGAGGTCGTGCTGCGCGAAGCCGTCGCCGCGTTTCCCGATCTGCCGGTGACGGTCGCGCCGATCGTCGCCGACCTCGATCCCGCCTGGTTCGGCTCGGAGCAGGCGCAGGCGCTCGCGCGCGAGTTCTTCGACCTGCCGCAGGTCGAGATCGGCACCCATACCTGGAGCCATCCGTTCGATTGGAACTTCTTCGCCGACGGCGACGCGACCAAGGAAGTCCCGCTGCTGCGCAAGTACCCGAGGCGGCCCGGCGGAAACGACGACGACGCCTGGACGCCGATTGTGCGTCGGGCGGCGGCCAAGCGCGAGCAGGCGGCCGCCTACGAAGGCAAGGTGCTCGGCTCGCAGGGGTCTTACTCGGTGCCGCGCGCCTATGCGGTGAGGCCCTTCGACCTCTCGCTCGAGGTCAACGGCTCGATCGACTTCCTCAATCGCCTGGCTCCGTCCGGCAAGCGCGTGACACTGCTGCAGTGGTCCGGAAACTGCCTGCCGTGGGAGGACGCCGTCGTCGCCACCTATGGCGCCGGCGTGCTGAACATGAACGGTGGCGACACCCGCTTCGATCGCGAGCGGCCGAGCTACACCTCCGTCGCCGCGATCGGACGCAAGCTTCCCGGCGGCATCCAGGTCTACGCCTCGAACGCCAACGAGAACGTGTACACCGAGCTCTGGACCGATCGCTTCTTCGGGTTCGCGTTCCTGACGCAGACTTGGCACAATACCGGGCAGCCGATCAGGGTGAAGCCCAAGAATCTCTACTATCACATGTACTCGGGCGAGAAGATGGCGAGCCTGCGCGCCCTTCTCAACAATCTGAAGGCGGCCGAATCGGAGCCGATCGCGCCGATCGCCGCCAGCGCGTTCGCCGAGCTGGCGCTTGGCTTCTACTCGACGGAGATCGCCGATCTCGGCGAGGGGCGCTGGCAGATCGCCAAGCGCGGCAAGCTCCAGACCATCCGATTCGACCGCGCCATCGACCGGAAGGTCGATTTCGCGCGGTCGCGGGGCGTGCTCGGCCAGCAGCACTTCCAGGGTAGCCTCTATGTCGCACTCGATCCGGCCGATCCCGCGCCGATCGTCGCGCTGGCGGCGAGCGAGCGGAGCGACGTGCCCCCTGCGGCGGACCGCATCTATCTGGTCGACAGCCGCTGGCCGCTCGAGGGGCTGTCCATCGACGGAAGGTCCTTCGCCTTCGATGCGCGCGGCTTCGGCCCTGGCGAGATGAAATGGAAGGTGGATGGCGCGGGCCGCTACCAGATCCTGGCCCAGGAAGGCGAGCGGACCATGGAGAGCTTCGCCGAGGCGGACGCCGACGGAATCCTCTCCTTCACCGTCCGAACCCGGAATCATGCACCGACGAGGATCACGGTGCGCCGCGTTGCCGGAATCTGATGCGCCGGCTGACCGTCCTTCTCGGCGTGGTCGCGGCGCTGGTCGCCGGCGGCGCATCGGCGGCGGAGGCTGCCGGCGGCCAGCGCTTTCCGCGCACGAACATCGCCGTCGACGAAGGCGGCGCCGACGAGGATCTACGCAACACCACCATCCAA
>JAEULB010000027.1 GCA_016792585.1 Rhodospirillaceae bacterium | reverse complement strand
CTTGAGCGCCGGTCACGCCGGGCGGTGAAGCTTCGCTCCGGTCCGTTCCTGCAGCGCCTCGAAACTGACGCCGTCAGCCACCTGCCGCACCTCGAAGCCCCTGGCCGAGACGTCGATCACCGCCAGGTTGGTGTAGATGCGCTTGACGGCCGCGAGAGCGGTCAACGGATACGCGCAACGCTCGACCAGGCGTGGACGGCCGTCCTTGGTCGTGTGCTCCATCATCACCCAAAGCCGCTTGGCCCCGGCGGCGAGATCCATGGCGCCGCCGACCGCGGGCACCGCGTCGTTGAGCGAGGTCGTCCAATTGGCGATGTCGCCGTTGGCCGCGACCTCATAGGCGCCGAGCACGCACAGGTCGAGATGGCCGCCGCGGATCATCATGAAGCTGTCGGCGTGATGGACCAGCGATGCGCCGGCGCGAAGCGTGACGTTCTCCTTGCCGGCGTTGACCAGCCAGGTGTCCACCGCGTCCTCCGGCGGCGCCGGCCCCATGCCGAGAATGCCGTTCTCGGAATGGAAGACCACCTCGCGCTCGGCCGGCACGTAGTCGGCGACCAGGGTCGGCAGACCGATGCCGAGATTGACGTACCAGCCTTCCGGAATGTCGGCGGCGAGTTTCGCCGCCATCTCCGCGCGCCCGAACGGCTTCATCGCTTCGCCTCCGGACGGGCCACCTCGGCGCGGCGGTTGCCGGGCGGTGGATCGCCATAGGGTACGTGCAGCACGCGGCTGACGAAGACGCCGGGCGTAACCACGGCTTCCGGGTCGAGCGCCCCTAGCTCGTCGATGTGCTGGCTCTGGACGACGGTGAGCGTCGCCGCCGCCGCCATCACCGGGTTGAAGTTGCGCCCGCTGCCCTTGTAGGTGAGGTTGCCCCAGCGATCGGCGCGCCAAGCCTCGACCAGCGCGACATCCGCCTTCAACGCATGCTCGAGAATGCAGTCGCGGCCGCCGACATGACGCTGCTCCTTGCCTTCGGCGAGCTTGGTACCGACGCCGGTCGGCGTGTAGAAGGCGGGAATGCCGGCGCCGGCGGCGCGGATGCGCTCGGCCAGCGTTCCCTGCGGAACGACCTCCAGCTCGATCCGACCGGCCTTGTAGAGCTCGTCGAAGACCGTCGAGCCGCGGGGAAAGCTGCAGACCAGCTTCCGCGCCCGCCCCACCGCCATAAGCCGCGGCAGGCCGATCTTCGCGTCCATGCCGGCGTTGTTGGCGACGATGACGAGATCCTTCGCCCCCTGCTCGATCAGGCCGTCGATCAGGGCATTCGGCTGGCCGACGGCGCCGAAGCCGCCGATGAGGACGGTCGAGCCGTCGGCGATGCCGGCCAGCGCCTCGGCCATGCTGGCAACCCGCTTATCGATCATGCGGCGGAGCGGCCCTGCGCGATCTCGTCGGCCATCGGGATGCCGACCGCGCTCTCGAAGGAGAAGTCGATCGCGACCTCGCTGCCTTCGGCGAGGTTGACCTCCGGCGCAGCATTGGCATGCATCACGTCGCCGCCGATCCTGAGGCTGTAGCGGTTCATGTTGCCGAGGAACCCCGCGAAGACGACGGTGCCGGTCATCCGGTTGAACCCGGCGCGCTCCGGCGCACTGGCCGGCGACAGCTGGATCGTTTCCGGCCTGACCGAGACGGCGATCCGGCGCGAGGCCGGCGTCGGATCGGGAAATAGGCAGCGGACCACCCGGCCGTCGTCGAGGCGGACGGCGCCGACCTCGTTGGCCGGAACCCGGTCGAGAACGGTCCCGTGCACGAGATTGGTGGCGCCGACGAAGCCGGCGACGAAGGCGTTGCGCGGCCGGAAGTAGATCTCGCGCGGCGGCCCCATTTGCACCATGCGCCCCTGGTCAATGACGGCGACGAGATCCGACATTGCCAGCGCCTCGGCCTGGTCGTGCGTGACGTAGACCGTGGTGACGCCGACCTGCTTCTGCAGGCGCTTTAGCTCGTTCCGCATGTCCTCGCGCAGCGCCGCATCGAGGTTGCTGAGCGGCTCGTCGAGAAGCAGCAGCTTCGGCTTGCGGACGATGGCGCGTGCCAGCGCCACGCGCTGCTGCTGCCCGCCGGAGAGCCGCGTCGCCGAGCGCGACTGGAAGCCCGCGAGATTGACGGTCTCCAGCGCTTCCCCAACCAGTCGCTCGACCTCGGCCTTCTCGTAGCTCTCGCCCTTGGCGACGCGCAACGGGAAGGCGACGTTCTCGAAGACGGTCATGTGCGGCCAGATCGCATAGGACTGGAAGACCATGCCGATGTTGCGGAGGTTGAGCGGCACGTTGATGCCGCGCGCGGCATCGAAGAAGGTCTCCTGTCCGAGCCTGACCGCGCCGGAGTCCGGCTGCTCCAGACCGGCGACACAGCGGAGCGTCGTGGTCTTGCCACAGCCGCTGGGTCCCAGCAGCGTGAAGAAGGTACCCGGCGCTAGTGAGAAATTGGCCTCCCGGATGCCGCCGGCGATGCCGTCGCCGGTGTTGCGGAACACCTTGCTCAAACCCGTGACGTCGAGGGTGGCGGTCTGTGAGCTCATTTACGGATTCACCTGTAGGCGCTCGACGACTGGCGCCGCATCAGAAGATAGAAAACCACCGCGAAGACCGTCATCAGCAGCGTCCACAGCAGGCCGAGCGCCGCAAGCTCGCTGAACTGGCCGTTGGTCGACTGCTCGAAGATCGCGACCGCCATGGTCTGCGTGTTCGGACCCGAGAGCAGGATCGGGATGGACAGCTCCTTGGCCGCGTTCAGGAAGATGAAGAGCCAGCCCGCGGCGATCGCCGGCGACAGCAGCGGCGCCACGATGCGCCGGAGCACCGTCAGCGTCGAGGCGCCGGCGACGCCCGCCGCCTCCTCGAGCTCGCGATGGATCTGCAGCACGCCGGAGAAGGCGTAGCGCATGCCGTAGGGCATGTAGCGGACGACGAAGGCGATAACGATGATCGCGAGCGTGCCGTAGAGCGGAACAGGCGAGCGCAGCGCGATCTCCATCATCGCCACGCCGAGCACGATGCCCGGCAGCAGCAGCGGCATGGTGGTGAGCTGGTCCAGGAAGGTCGCACCCGGCTTGCGGCGGGCGACCAGCCATCCCGTCACTACCATCAGCGCCATGCCCAGGGTGGCGGCGGCGGCGGCGATCACCAGCGTGTGCCAGGTTAGGGTCAGGTAGGCCGGCACCTTGAACACGGCCTCGTAGTTCTTGAGCGTGGCGAAGGGCAGCGCCGCGAAACGGATGGGCCTGACGAAGGGCATCACCGAGACCCAGAGGAGGCCCAGCAGCGGCAATCCAAGCATCACCGCGAAATGCAGCAGCACCAGCAAGCTGCCGACCCAGCGCCAGCGCCCGAGGTCGAACGGCCGTGGCCGATAGCCCTTGCCGGTGACCGTCGCGTAGCGATCGGCGCTGCGCGAGATGCGCCCGTAGAAGTACATGAGGATCGCGATCACCACGGTCAGCAGCACCGAGAAGGCGCTCGCATGGCCCAAGTCGGGCGGCACGGCGCGGATGCTGAAGAAGATGTCGGACGTCAGCAGGTTGATGCCGGCGGGCGTGCCGATCAGCATCGGGACGTCAAAGGCTTCCAGACTGCGGATGAAGACGAAGAGCGCGGTCGCCAGAATCGCCGGCCGTGCCAGCTTCAACGAGACGTGCCACACCGTGGCGATGATGGAGGCGCCACTCATCCGGGCCGCCTCCTCCATCTCGGCGTTCGAGGCGCGGAAGGTCGCGGAGAAGAGAAGGAACACCAGCGGCAGCCAGGAGAAGGTCTCGACCAGCACCATGCCGGCCATCGAATGGACGGCGAAGAGCGTGTCGGTCGAACCGGTCAGGTTGCGGTAGAAATCGTTAAGAGGTCCGGCCCGGCCGAGCAGGAACAGCCAGGCGAGCACGTAAAGGATGAACGGCATGCCGAGCGAGATGATCGTCGTCAGATAGGCCAGCCCGCGCAGCGGCGCGTTGGTGCGCTCCACCACCCAGGCGATGATGCCGCCGAAGGCCAGGGCGAAGATCGTCGAGAGGGTGGCAAAGGTGACCGAATTCCTAGCGCTCACATAGAGCTTGGGGTCGGCGAAAAGGCGCTCGTAGTGCTCGAAGGTGAAGGCGCCGCGCGATCCGTCGAAGAGCGCCTCCGTCAGGCTCTGCTGCGTCAGGACCGCGATCGGCGGGATCACCAGCCCGCCGAGCACGATGATCATTACGGCGGTCAGCGGGGCGGTAGCGCCCCACCACGACCACCATTTCCGCGTGCCGACCGCCGACGACGAAGGAAGGATACCGGCGGCCGACGCTTCGCTCACTTGAAGAACTCGTCGTAGATCTTGAGCCAGCCGGCCAGAGGCTCACCGGTCGCCTCGGGCGTGATCATGGTGATCTTGAAGTTGCCGGTCACCGGGCTGATCGAGGGCTCCTTCGCCTTCACCTTCGGATGCGCCGGCGGATAGTTGGCGTCGCGGATCACCGTCTGCCCTTCCTCGGAGAACAGGAACTCGAGGAACAACTTACCGGCATTCGGATGCGGTCCACCCTTGGTCAGGCCGACTACGCCGAGATTGGCGACGAGCGGCTCCATCTTCACCCATGCCACCGGCGCCCCTTGGGCGGCGCTAATGACGGCGTGGTGATTGTAGACCATGAGACCGATCGGGTATTGGCCCGCGATAACCTGGTCGAGCACGACGCGCTGATTGGACGGGATGCTGACGATCTTCTGCTGGCCCAGCTTTCGGAGGTAATCCGTTCCGGCGTCGGGGCCCATCGCCGCCAGGACGTTGGCGATGAAGCCGGCGGGGCCGGAGATGACGCGGTTGTTGACCCACGCCATCTTGCCCTGCCACTTCGGATCGAGCAGGTCCTGGAAAGTCTTCGGCGCGTCGGCCGGCTTGACCAGTTCGGTGTTGTAGCCGACGGTCAGGTAGAGCGCGAAGATCCCGTTCCAGTAGCCGTCCTTGTCCCTAAAGCGGGCGTCATACTCGGCCACCGATTCAGGCGTGTAGCGCTCGACCAGGCCCGCCTTGACCAGTGGCGGCATCACCGTGCCCGGCGTATCGAAGACGTCCGACTCCGTCCTGCCGGCGCGCGCCTCGTTGGTGATGCGCAGCATCGTCTCGGCATCGGTGGTGCTGGTGTGCTTCACCTTGATTCCGTACTTCCTCTCGAAGGCCTCGGAGAGCGGACGGACCACGGCGTTGACGATCAGGCCGGTGTACCAGACGACCTCGCCTTCCTTCTTCGCTGCCGCGATCATCGACGGATCGAGCGCGGACGCCGGCGCCGGCGCGAACGCCGCCGCGAGCCCGGCCAGAACGAGAGCCGAAACGAACGACCGATACGGGTTGATCCTCACAGTTCCCTCCTCCGGCGCCGCCGGCGCCTTTTTCGTTATTTCGGAAGCTGACGCACCCATTTGACGACCTCGGCGACTACCGCATCGGGCTTCTCCGGGATCAGCGCGTGGCTGGCCCCGGCCACCACCGCGACGGTGATGCGGTCGCCGAACTCGTCCTTGATCTCGTTCATCACCGCCCGCGGCTTCCAAGGATCAAGTTCGCCCTGGAGGTCGAGCATCGGCGCGGTGCCGCCGGGCCACCACTCCTCGCGCCTGGTCGCGCGGTTGGCCGCGCTGTAGGCGGCGGCGACATCGGGATGCCAGCCGGTGAGCCAAGGCCTCGGATCGTGTCCGGGAGCGAAGAAACCGAACTGCAGCGCCTTCAGGCGGTCAACCTCCGGCTTCGTCGGATCGGTGGCGACGAGATAGGCCTCGCCCAGGCCCGGCGGCGACACCTTCGCCGAGGTCGCGGCCAGGATCACGCCGCGCACCAGCTTCGGATGGTCGGCGGCGGTCATGCGCGCGATCCAGGCGCCGTAGGCATGACCCAGGACTACCGCCGCTCCCGCCTTCTGGCTCTCGATCGCCGCGGCGACGTCGCGGGCGAAGTCGTGCATGGTGATGTTCTGCATCGGCCCACGGCTCTGCCCCATGCCGCGCGGCTGCGGGCGAAGCACCCGGAAGCCTTCCTTTGCCAGGCGGACAGCGAAGTCGTCGAAGTCCTCGGAGTCCCGATTGCCCGACGGCAGGAGGACGATCAGCGGCCCTTTGCCCTCGGCGATCAGGTCGACCTGGATGCCGTCGCCGTAGCGCACAAGCTCGCGCGTCCGCTCGCCTTCGGCTTTCGCCATAGTGACCGACATCAGCGCAACCCCGGTCGCGACCGTCAGGATCTTCCAGATTTCCCACATACCACCCATCCCCTTCAGGTCGCCTCTTGGTCGCGAAACCTGCGAACCGCACGTCTTCGGACTATTCGACACCCGCGAAAAGCCCACAAACGACTAATCCTTGGCACCGTTTGAGATTCCCTCACGCGCGGTCCGAAACGCGTCAGCGTCCGCGAAAAACCGGCTTGCGCTTCTCCTGGAAGGCGAGACGCCCCTCGATCCGGTCCTCGGTGTCCCGGAGCAGGCCCCAGACGAAGCGTTCCATCTCAGCCGCCCGGTCGAGCGGCAGCCCGGCGCCGAGGCGGACCAGGCGCTTCACCGCCTTGACCGCGAGCGGACCGTTGGCGGCGATGCGCGCCGCGATCGCCTCCGCCTCGGACTTCAGGTCCTTCAACGAGACCACGCGACTGACGAGGCCGATGCGCAGGGCCTCGGGGGCATCGATCTGGTCGCCGGTCACGAGCAGCATCATGGCGTTGGTTGCCCCGATGATCCGCGGCAGGTACTGGGTGCCGCCGGCGCCGGGAATGGTGCCGATGCGGACCTCGGCCAAGCCGAACCGGGCCGTGTCGGCGGCAATGCGGATATCGCAGGCGAGCGCCAGCTCGAGCCCGCCGCCGATCGCGTAGCCGTTGATCGCGGCAACCAACGGCTTGTCGATGGCCATAGCGGCGGTGAAAGGATCGGCCCGCGCGGCCGAGAAGGCGAGCGAGGCGAAGCTCTCCTTCGGCGGCATCGTCTTCTTTAGGTCGGCGCCCGAGCAGAAAGCGCGTTCGCCCGCGCCGGTAACGATGGCGACGCGGATCGCATCATCCGCCGAGATCTCGGCCAGGCAGCGCTTGAGCTCGGCCTCGGTCTCCGGGTCGATGGCGTTCATCGCCTCCGGCCGGTTGAGCATGACCGTGGCGACGCGATCGCGAACCGAGAAATCGATGGCCATGATCGGACTATCGAGGCGTCGCGGAACGCGAACAAACCACTAAACCTGAGGGCGCCGTGAGTTCCCCTCAAACCCGCGTTTCGGTGAGGAATCCGTTGATCTTCCGGGCGATCAAGTCCGGCGTCTCGAGCGGCATGATATGGCCGGTCTCCAGCACCTCGAAGCGGGCACCGGGAATGGCGTTCGCCACCGTCTCGACCATCGATGGCGGGCGGGCCTGGTCGCGGCTGCCAGCGAGGACCAGGCTCCGGCAGCGTACGCGCCGGAAGTCGCCGTCCATTTCCAGTCCGGCGAGCATGCGCCACGTCGCCGCGAGGCTGCCGGGATCGCCGGCCAGCCGCCGGCAGCGGGCGGCATCGCGGGAATCGTCCGAACCGCCCGGAAGGGCCGTCGCCCGGATCCCCTCGCGTTCGATCCGGTCGGCGCGAGCCAGCACCTCGGCGCGCCGGGCCTCCGGAATGCCGGTCGCCGGCGCCATCGCGATCAGGGCCGAGATCGCCTGCGGATGCCGGGCCGCGAACCGGATGGCGATCGCCGCCCCGACCGCGCAGCCGGCGACCGCGACCGGCATCGGCAGATCGAGCATGCCGAGCAGAGCCAGTAGGTCGTCGGCCGCGGCGTCGATGTCGAGGCGCCCGCGCACCTTCTCCGACATTCCGGCGCCGCGGACGTCGTAGCGCAGCACGCGTCGCTCGCGGGCGAGGTCGGCCATCGCCAGATCCCAGCTCTCCAAGGCGCCGCCCATCTCGTGGATCAGCACCAGCGTCTCCGCACCCGCGCCCGACAGCTCGTAGCGGAGAGCGACGCCGTTCGCCTCGACCCAGGAGAACACTGAAGGTTCAGGCCGGCGTGAACATCGGCAGCGACAACCCGTCGGCGCGCTTCTGGATCGAAAGCCTCACCGCCTGGCCGATGCGGAGATCGTCGAAGGAGCAGTCGACGATGTTGGTCATCATCGTTGGCCCCTCCTCCAGCGTCACATAGGCGATGGCGTAGGGAGTCTGGACCCGCCGCATGACGCTGTAGGAATAGATCGTGCCGCGGCCGGAGCCGTCGACCCACTCGGTCCCGCCGCTGAAGCAGAAGGGACAGACGCCGCGCGGATACCAGTGGGCGCGGCTGCAGTCGGTGCAGCGGCGGACCAGGAAGCGGCCATCCGCCAGCGCCTCCCAGAACGCCTTGACCTCGGGGCTGTTGTCGGTCGCATCCATCGCCGTCACTCCCGCTCGAGGATCAGGGTGGCGGCGCCGTGGCGGGTGCCGAGGAGTCCGCCGGTGCCATGCGCCAGCGCGATGTCGCAGTTCTTCACCTGCACCGCCGGATGGGCCTCGCCGCGCAGCTGGCGCACCGCCTCGATCACCTTGGTCATGCCGCCCCGATGGGCCGGATGGTTGTTGCAGAGACCACCGCCATCGGTGTTGAACGGCAGCTTCCCCTGGCCCGAGATCAGGTTGCCGTCGGCGACGAAGGGGCCGCCCTTCCCCTTAGCGCAGAATCCTAAGTCCTCGAGCTGGATCACCACCGTGACGGTGAAGCTGTCGTAGACCGAGACGTATTTCACGTCGGCAGGCTTGATGCCGGCTTCGGCAAAGGCCGTGGGTCCCGACCACACCGCCGCCGAATAGGTCAGGTCGACATTGCCGCCCATCTGGTGCTTCGGCGCCTCGCCGGCGCCGATCACCTTGACCAGCGGCCGCTTCAGGTTCTTGGCGATCTCCGGCCGCGCTACGATGAGCGCGCCGCCGCCGTCGCTGATGACGCAGCAGTCGAGGCGATGGATGGGATCGGAGATCATCGGCGACTTCACGACCTGCTCCACCGTCACGAGGTCGCGGAGTACGGCGTTGGGGTTGTGCTGCGCATGATGCGAGGCCGCGACCTTGACCCAGGCGAACTGCTCGGCCGTGGTGCCGAACTCGTGCATGTGGCGCATGGCACAGAGGCCGTAGGCATTCACGGTCGCGAGCCCGAAGGGCTGCTCCCAGGCGAAATCCGGCTGCACGGGATTGTCGGTACGCGGAGGGACGCCGCCGGCGGTGCCCTCGCTGCGCGGCCGGCCGGCCAGCGTGATCAGCGCCACGTTGCACTTGCCCGCCGCGATCGCTTCGGCCGCATGCGCGACGTGCGCGATGTAGGAGGATCCGCCGATGTTGGTCGAGTCGACGTGGCGAACCTTCAGGTTCATGTAGTCGACCATCGACAGCGGGCCGGTTCCCGGCGCGTCGCCGCCGCAGAAATACCCGTCGATGTCGTTCTTGGTAAGGCCCGCGTCCTCGAGAGCGCCGCGCGCGACCTCGGCATGGAGCTGCGCCACCGACTTATCGGGCGCGTGCCGCGTCGGATGCTCGAAGGCCCCGGCGATATAGGCTTTGTTCTTGATCGTCACGGACTCAACCCTTCGCTGTCGCGGCGACGGGCGCCGCCGTCTCGACGTAGAACTCCGTCGCCTTCGCCGACGGGCGGGCGGCGAAAGTGTCGTACCACGCCGCAAGAGCGGGGCGCCCCGAGCGCCAACCCTCCGGCGCGAAGCGGAAGCCCATGTAGGAGAGCGCCGTCCCGATCGCCGCGTGCCCGATGTCGAAAGGCGTGGCAGCGAGCACGGGCGCCGCGGCCTCGAGCCGATCCAGCGCCTTCGCCATCTTGTGCCGGCAGACGGCGATCCGCGGGGCCGAGTGATCGGGCTGGGCGCGCATCGTCTCGCCGAGCCAGACGATCAGGGTGTCCATCATCGCATCGCCGATCGCCTGGTTCTGGAGCGCCTGGAGACGCGCCTCGCGCGCGGCCGGGAACATTCGCCGTCCCGCGTGCAACCCATCGAGGTACTCGCAGATCACCGGGGAGTCATAGATCGCGGTGCCGTCGTCGAGCAGGAGCGTCGGGATCTTGCCGAACGGATTGACGGCGATGATCTGCTCGACGATCTCGGTGCCCTTGACCGTCACCGGAACAATGGTGAGGCGGTGCGCGACGCCGACCTCATGCGCGATCACCATGACCTTGCGGACATAGGGCGACCTGGACGACCAGAACAGTTTCACTCCGCCCCCCGGCCCGCGATCCAATCTTCGACGATTTCTCAACTCTCGGGCGGATCGATCCAGTCGCCTCGCAACCGGAAGACCTCGCCATTCATGCCATTAACAAAAAGATACGGGTTGCGGGTCAAGCGACTTAAACATAGTTTCTCTTGATATTTTCTCATATGGACGTGGCCCGATGGCTCTCCGCTTGCCTCCTCTCAATGCGCTGAAGGCCCTGGAGGCGGCGGGCCGCCATGTCAGCTTCACGCGCGCCGCCGAGGAACTGCACGTCACGCCCGGCGCCATCAGCCGGCAGATCAAGCTGCTGGAGGACATCCTTGGCGTCGAGCTGTTCGAGCGCACCAACCGCGACCTCCGCATCACCGACGAGACCAAGCTCTACGCGGCGACGCTGACCGAGGTCTTCGACCGCATCGACGCGGCAACGCAGCGCCTGCTGAACGCCCGACGCGAGCGGCCGCTACACGTCCACTGCCCGATGACCTTCACGCTCAAATGGCTGGTAACGCGGCTGCCGGCCTTCCATGCGCTCTATCCCAAGCGCGAGATCCGCCTCACCACTTCGCTGGCGCCGCTGCCGACCCACCTGCTCAGCACCGGCGATGTCGACGTGGTGATCCAGCAGGGCACCGGCTCCTGGCCCGACCTGACCGCGCACAAGCTGGCGGGAAGCGAGCTGATCCCGGTCTGCTCGCCGAAGCTGCTCAGCGCGGGCCCGCCGCTGAAGAAGGTCGGCGATCTGGCCCAGCACACCCTTCTGCACTCGCTGGTCCGGCCCAAAGACTGGGCGGACTGGTGTGCCGCCGCCGGCGCGCCGGAGGTCGATGCGCAGCGGGGTCTTCGCTTCGAGAGCTCCAGCCTCGCCTACCAGGCGGCGCATGAGGGACTCGGCGTCGCCATCGGCCAGATGGCGCTCGTGATCGAGGACATCGAAAGCGGTCGCCTGATCGCGCCGTTCGACTTCGTCCACGACAACAACACCGCCTACTACCTGACCTATCTCGAGAACGCGCCGGAGAATTCGCGCCTGACCGAGTTCCGAAAATGGATTCTGGCCGAGGCCGAGCGCTACAACCGCAGCCATCGCTTCCCGCGAAAGAAGGAGCGGAAGCGCGCTTAGGCGATTTCTATAACGCCGCGCCCGGCGAAGTCGGCGATCTCGGCCTCGGAGTAACCGCCGACCCGCGCCAGCACCTCGGCGGTATCGGCGCCAGCCTTCGGCGCATCGCGTACGATCCGGAGCGGCATCGCGTCCAGCTGAAACGGGAAGCCCTTCACCAACGCGCCCTCGTCGAGACGCAGCATCGCCGTGCTCCACAGGTTGCCGGCATGCGCCATCATGCCGGTGCCGTCGAGAACGACGGCGGCGGCGATCCCGGCGGCCGTCAGATCATCGGCACCTTGTTGAGCGGATCGTCCGGCAACCCAGGTCCGCAGCCGTGCTTCCGGCGCGCCCGTGCCGGGAACCGCGCGATCCAGGGAGGCGACCTGATCGCCGTCCACGGTCACCGCGACCCAGACCCCGTCGGCGGCGCGAAAACATTCTTGCAGGTAATGATGAGGCGGCTGGGCATTGCCCTGTCGCGGCGTCTCCTCATCCGGATCTGCGAAGGCCTCGCCGCTGAGGAAGCTGGTCAGCTCACGCTGCGACAGGTCGAGATGAGACCCGGTGCCGGTCTCGAGCCGCGACCGCCAGGCAGTGACGATCATGCCGGCGGCGAAGATGGCCGCCACCTGGTCGGGGTAGTTGAGATCGCGCCCGCTCACCACCGGCTCGTCGCCGGCATAGCCGGTCCGCCACGCGAGGCCGGCCACCGCCTCCAGGGTCGTGCCGTAGGAGACGTAGCCGGCATCGGGTCCGGTTTCGCCCTGGCTGGAGATCGAGGCGAGGATGATCCCGGGCTTCGCGCTCTCCAATACGGGGTACCCCAGCTTCAGCCGATCGAGCACACCCCGGCGGAAGTTCTCGACGACGATATCGCTCTGCCCTGCGAGGCGGAGGAAGACCTCTCGGCCCTCGTCCTTCTTGAGGTCGATGCTGATGCCGACCTTGTTGCGGTTGGTCGCCCGGAAATAGGGCGGCATGCCGCCGGCCGCGTCGTTGGGGTCGCGCGATGACCAGATGCGAAAGGGATCGCGGTAGGTCGAGGACTCGACCTTGATGACCTCGGCCCCGAGATCGGCCAGCAAGGCCGAGGTCGCAGCGCCGGCGGTGATGATGCCAAGATCGAGAACGCGGCAGCCGTGAAGCGGGCCGGTCAAGAGAGGGCTTCCGCCTCGATCGCCACGGCCGGGATCGCCCCCGGCGGAAAGGCGCGGCCGCTCCACAGCACCGGCAGGCGCGGCAGCGTCATGCCCTCGTCCATCCGGCACAGGAAGGCGCGGGCGAGGGTCTGTTCGTCGCGATCGAGCTCGCGCGGGCTCCAGATCGGCCCGAGTGGCAGCCGCTTCTCCAGCGCCCTCGCCCGGATCTCGGCCCTTGTGTGCCGCATGAACGCCGCCTCGATGATCGCAGCGATCTCGCGAAGATGCATGAGGCGGCCGGGCCGCGTCTCCAGATGCGCGGCTTCCAGGCGTGGGTCGCCGACCAGCGACTTCAACGCCGCCCAGTCGCCCTCCTGATAGACCAGCACCACATAGCCGTCGGCGCAGCGCAGCACCTGCCATTCGGCCGCGCGGCCGGAGCGGGTCGGCGGCGGTTCGCCGGCTCCGGCGACCGGCGCGCTCTTCCAGTTGAGCCAGATCGCCGTGTCCAGCATGTTCACGCGCACGACCTCGGCGGAGGTGCGCTTGCCTCGTCCGCAGAGCGCGGCGGCGATGCCGGTATAGGCGGCGAGTCCCGCGGCATAGGCCATCTGGTGTCCGCCAAGGCGAAGCGGCTCGCGCTCGGGATCGCCGACGATGTCCAGCAACCCGCCCAGCGCCATCACCGTGAAGGCGCTCGCCGGCATCGCCGGCGCTCCTGCCGCGAAGGTCGACAGCACGGCAGTGACGTCGGCCTTCGCCAGGCCGCCTTGCGCGAAGAGGCGGTCGTCGACGATGGCGACGTCGGCAGCGCTGCGGTCGGGTCGCAGCGCCGGGATCCAGCGCTTGCCCGCATTGAGGAAGGCGAACAGCCCGTCCCGTCGGGACGGCGGCGGACCGCTGAAGGAGACAGCGGCGCCGAGATCGGCGGCGATCCGCCCGGCCAGCGCGCCCGCGAGGCGCAGGTCCAAGGGCGCGTCCGGCGAATGCGCCTCGACGATGCGGATACCGTCGAGCGGCCGATTGCCTGGTCGATCGCTGCCTGACCGGATCATCCGCTTTTCTTCAGGTGTCGATCCCACAGCGCGAAGAGCTTGCTCCAGCTCTCCTCGGCCGCGAGCGGGTGGTAGGCCTGCCGCTCGGCAAAGGCGTAGCCATGGAGCGAGCCGGGATAGATGTCGATCGCATAGCGGGTGCCGGCCTTGTCGAGCGCCGACCGCAACGCCTCGATCGTCGCCGGCGGCGCCGAGGAGTCGGTCTCGGCGAAGCCGTAATAAAGCTCGCCCTTCACCTTCGGCAGGCCGAGATGGGCGGAGTCCTCCTTGTCGGTGACGATGCCTACACCGTAGAGCGACGCCGAGGCGGCGAAGCGCGTCGGGAACGTGGCCGCAGCCGCGGTGATGAAGCGGCCGCTCATGCAATGGCCGACGCAGCCAATCGGGCCGGGCTTCACCTTCTCCTGGGCGTCGAGGAAGGAGAGCATCGCCGCGGTGTCGTCCATCACCAGCGCGTTGGTGAGGTGCCCCATCGCCGCCCGGATCACCGCCGACATGCCGTCGTCCCGGCGCGGCAGATCGAAACGGAGCGTGCCGACGCGGTAGTACATGTCCGGCAGCAGGCAGAAGTAGCCATGCTTGGCGATGCGCCGGGCGTGGTTGCGCAGCTCCTCGCGGATGCCGGGCGCGTCCATGTACAGAATGATCGCCGGATATGAGCCGGGACCTTCCGGGCAGACCGCGAAGCTCGGCATCGCGCCGTGCTTGGTGGTGACCATCACCTCTTTCTCGATCATGCGCTCGAATTCCCCTGCTCACGCATCCGCCGCGGGCGGTCTCGGCCGATCCGTCTCATGCCGCGGCTCCCGCTTGAAGCGGGCCCACGTGACGCAGACGCGCCTTGTGCTGCATGCGGCCGGCGTGGAGTTCGTAGCAGAACTCGACTTCCTTGCCGATCCAGCTTCCGCGCGGCGGCTCGCCGGCGAGCGTGGTCACGACGATCGGCCCCTCTTCCAGGCGGACGGCGATCGCGTTGTAGGGCGCCGGATGATCGTCGAAGTAGGTTTTGTGGAAGACGACCCAGGAAAGGATCGTGGCGCGGCCGGAGACCGCTCGCCATTCCGCCTGCATCGACAGGCAATGCGGACATGCCGGGCCCGGCGGATAGCGGAATTGCCCGCAATCGAGGCAGGCCTGCAGCTCGAGCCTGCCGCGCTCGATCGAAGCCCACATCGGCTTGTCGAAATGGGTCATCACCCGCTGTGACGTGGCCACGCTGCCCTACCTGCCGTACATGATGGAGACGGCCTTGCCGGCAACGTCGGAGCTGTAGTGCACGAAGCGGCAATCCGGCACCTGGCGGTCGCCGCCTTCGCCACGGACCTGGCGCACCGCCTCGATCTGGTGGTTCCAGCCCTGCATGTAGCTCTCGGAGAGGTGGCCGCCGCTGGTGTTGATCGGCAACCCCTTCGCCAGCGAGATGCCGTGCTCGCGCATGAAGCGGCCTACTTCGCCTGGCTTGCAGTAACCGTAACCCTCCAAGGCCAGCGGAATATGGCAGGAGAAGCTGTCGTAGATCTGGAGCGAGCTGACGTCATCCGGCTCGATGCCTGCCATGCCGAACACCTGCTCAGCGGCGCGCTGCTGCGCCGACCGGTAAAAGTCGACGAGACGCGGCTCCAGGCTAGTGGCGCCGCGATTCAGGTCGGAACGGGCGACGCCATGGATCATCACCGGCGTCTTCGACATCTTCCGCGCCCGCGACGCCTCGGCGACGATCAGCGCCACACCGCCGTCGTTGATCAAACAATAGTCGAAGAGATGCAGCGGCTCGCAGATGTAGGGCGAGGACAGGTAGTCTTCGACCGTGATGCGCTTTCGCATGAGCGCGTTCGGGTTGCGGCTGGAAGCCAGGCGCTGCGCCACGGCGACCTCGCCAAGCTCGGCCTCGGTAAGGCCGCTAAGCTCCATGTAGCGACGGAACATCATGGCATAGAGAGCGCCCTGCGAAGTGAAGCCCCAGGGCGCGTGATAGACATAGGCTAGGAAGGCACCGCCACCTTGCGCATTAGCCCCCCCGTAGTTGACCGCCGCCGAGCGCTGGTCGTTGCCGTAGACGAGCGCCACCACCTCGGCCATACCCGACTTGATCGCCATGCAGGCCTGGATCACGCCCAGCATCGCGTCGGCCTCGCCGCCCCAGCGGACATCGAGCCCCAGCACTTCGGCCACGCGCTCATACGCCGTCGTTGGACCGACGATCAGCCCGTCGATGTCGCTACGATCGATGCCCGCATCGGCGAGCGCGGCCTTGAAGGCGATCGCACCATAGCCGTAGGAATCCTGCGGCTTCTCGCCAGCGCGCACCCGCAGGTGGTCCCCCACCCAGTCGGTGTGACCAACGCCGGCGACAGCGGCGACCTTGTGAAGATCCTCTCTGATCATCCGAGGAGAGGCCGCGCAACGGACCGATGAGCGAACAACCGAGAGCGCATTCCGCCACCTGACGTTAGTCGGATGCACAGTCCCCGGATGCCGTCAGGGGGTCAAACGACTAAACAGAAACGAGCCTTGAGTTGTCCTCAATCAAACACAACTAGGACACCGGCCTCATGACGGGCCTGCAGGAAGGTTGACCTGCTCCCCGACTTTCACACATCGGCGGATTGAGTCTGTTCGTGGTTTGAGCCTGTCTGGCTCGGTGGTGCAACGGGGCGGGGCGCGGAGCCCTCGATTGCGCGCAGCGTCCCGCCCCGTTGCTCTTCGGGCTGTCCGCGCGTAGCGCCGTAAACCACCGGAGGGAACCTGCCCAGGCGGCCATGAGGGAGATCCGCTGCTCGAGCGACCTACTCGACTCAAAGCTCAAGGACGAGGTGCAGGTCGCCGACCCGAACTCGTCGGGCATGGCCTACACCAAGCTGGCGACACTCGTGCAGATTTTGAGCGAGGAGAAGGGTTTCGAGTACATGCGGAAGCTCCACATCAACGTCAACCAGTACACCAAGTCAGGCGGTGCTCCGGTGAAGGCGACGGCGCTGGGCGAGACAACGGCTGGCATCGTCTTCATGTCGGACGCGCTGGTCTCGATCCTCGTCAAGGCGCCGGTCAAGTGGGTGGCCCCATGCGAAGGCATCGGCTACGAGGTCGGCTCGATGTCGCTGATCAAGGGCGGCCGCAACATGCGGGCGGCGAAGAAGTTCTATGACTGACTCCTCGGCAAGGACGCGAAGGCGATCGGCATCTCCGTCAAATCCTACCAGGTGCCGGCGCACAAGCACGTGTCGCTGCCTCCGGACATCGCGCCGCTCGTCGATGCCAAGCTCATCGACTACGACTTCGGCAAGTACGGCTCTCCCGCCGAGCGCACCCGCCTGCTCGCGCGCTGGGACCGTGAGGTGAAGTCAGCGCCGAAGTGAGCTCATGATCGTTGGTGGATGCAGTCTCTCCATGCAGACGCCAAGCAGGATCCGCTTCGGTCACTGTCACTCTCTACGCCACGAATTTGGGCGCGGACCTGCTCGCATCCAGGATGTCCGCGATCTGCCCGCGCAGCGAGCCCTTTGACGGAGAGAACGATCCATCGAAGGCGGCCGAGCCGATCGTGAAGGCGTCCGCGCCGGCCTTGGCGAGCGCATGGATCTGTTCTGTCGACTTCACGCTCCCGGCGATGATCAGTCGGCCGCCGTTTAGGGCACCGCGGGCGGCGCGGACCAGATCGAGCGGATCCGCATCGGTGGCGCGATAGGCCAGAAGATCGACGCCGCCACAGCCGGCGGCACGGGCGGCACGGCAATGCTCCGCGACCAGATCGGGTGTCCCGCCGAGCTTGGTCGGATGGCCGACAGGAAGGCCGGGAAACGGAAAATAGCCGCTAAGGCCGTCGAGGATCTTTCGTGCGGCTCCGGTGCTCGTACCGCCGAGAATGCAATCCACGCCGAGCTCTTTGCCGGCCGAGAGCGACGTCAGGACCGCCTCCGGAGTGGTGCTGACGACCTCGAGAAAGGAGGTCGCCCCGGCCGCCCGGATCTTCCTGACGAGGCTCTTCATCACCGGCACCGGCACGCCGATGTCCTTGAAGCCGATGTGCTTCACGCCCCAGGCGATCACTTGATCGACGACTTCGTCCGCGTCGTCGACCGTCCGGTCGTTGCGCGTCAGCATCATGATGAAGTCCATGGTCCCGTCCCCGTTTCCGACCGTCAGCCGTTCAGTTTCCTGAGCGCAAGCTTGTGAAGCTTCGGATCGCCGCTGCCGCAGATCCGTCCGCCCGAGTGCAGGCCCAACGCCTTCCCGTCCCAGTCGGTCAACACGCCCCCGGCGCCTTCGATGATCGGCACTTGGGCGAGATAGTCGTGCGGCTTGAGCCCGCCCTCGACGACGATGTCGGCGTTGCCGGCAGCAAGCTGCCCGTAGCCGTAGCAGTCGGTCCCGTAGCGGGTGAGCCTGACCGAGGTCCTGAGCGACTCGAAGGCCGGCGCCCGATCGCCGAACATATAGGGCGAGGTCGCGAAGAGCGTCGCGTCGTCCAGGCTCTTGCAGGACCGGGTCTTCGCCGTCTTGCCCAGGTAGGTCGTGCGCCGCCCAATCGCTCCGATCCAGCGCTCGCCGATCACCGGCTGGTCGATGATGCCGAGGATCGGCACGCCGCGGTGAACCAGCGCGATCAGCGTCCCGAACAGCGGCACGCCGCAGATGAACGACTTGGTGCCGTCGATGGGATCAAGCACCCAGACATGCTCGGCATCTATCCGGTCGAGGCCATGCTCCTCGCCCATGATCCCGTGGTCGGGATATTCGTGCGCGATCATTTTGCGCATGCGCATTTCCGCCTCTCGGTCGGCGATCGTCACCGGCGAGGAATTTACCTTCTCGATCACCGCGATGCCGGTGCGGAAGTAGCGACGAGATACGACACCTGCGGCATCGGCGAGCCGCCCTGCAAGGTCGAGGAACTTGGCCGGGCATCGCGCCATGGCAGCTGACTTGTGTCCTGGTGTCATGAAGAGACTCACTGGGCGGAAATTGATCAGACGGGATCGAGGTGAAGCGCCGCGTCGCCGCCACGCAGCCGGTCGAGAATCGCCGCAGGCAAGGCGAGGCGGCGATGGCGCAGGACCTTCATCTCCCGGCCGGCCCAGACCTCCTTCCCGTTTTCGATCAGGCGAAGACGGGCACGCGGCACATCGGCGAGCGCACGAAGGCTGATGGGCAGCGACCGGGTCGCGTATCCGGAGTCGTTGGTCGGCACCCAGCGCTGCGGCACGATATAGGCGAGACCCTCTGTCAGGCGGATGCATGTGCCCACGTCGGGCCAGGCGAGTAGTCCTTCCAGATAGGCAGCCACGTTGGTGCCGACACGCGCGCCTTCGATGGCCGCGAGGCCGCTGCTCTCGACAGCGCGAAGCACGTTGCCGGCAGCGAATATGCCGGGTGCGCTGGTGCATCCGTACTGGTCGACGGATGGACCGGAGGTCGCAGCGGCGACGGCAATGCCGCTCCCGGGCATCAGTGCCGCGTCCGGAATGAAATCGCCGCTGAAGATCACAGTGTCGCACGCGATGGAACGTTGCCCAGACGGGCCGCGCAGCGCCACGGACTCGACCCGATCCGCACCCTGGATGTCGTCGACCGTGCTCGACAGATGGATCGGCACCCCCATCGTACGTGCGACCAGGCCCGCCACCGCGTACGACATGATGCGATCCTCAGCGCCGACCATCGCGACGACATCGAGCCCGGCGTGGCGAGCCGTCAGAAGGATCGAGAAGGCGACATGCTCGGTGCCGACAACGACTGCGCGCCGTCCGCCGACGGGCACGCCGCGCGCGACCATCTGCTGCAGCTGTCCGGTGGTCAGGATCCCCTGCGCCGGACGCTTTCCCGGCACCAGGCGGGCGCTCCGCGGCCGTTCGCGGATGCCGGTCGCCAGTACGACCGCGCGGGGTTCGACATGCATATGGCCGTGCCTACCGCTCACGAGCTCGACCTTGGGTCCCGGTTTCACCGAGAGGACCGAGGTGCGGGTGAGCAGAGTGACGGCATTCGAGTCGAGCCGGCGCAGCAACCGCCGCACCAAACCCGGACCGGTCTCGAGTCGATGGGTGTACTCCCAACCGAAGCCGAGATGAGAGCAGAACCGCGGCAGCCCGCCGGCCTCGTCATCCCGGTCGACGACCAGGACGCGTTCGACGCCTCGCTCGGCCAGCGCCGCGGCGGTGGTCAATCCAGCCGGTCCCGCACCGACGACGACGACCTCGGCGTCCCTCGGCATCATGTCGAACGCTCAGCGGAAAGGCGCTCGAACAGCGCCTGGACCCGCGCGCCGCAGAAGAAACCTTGGCAGCGCCCGAACATGACGCGGGTGCGACGCTTGAGCGCCTTGAGCGATCGCGGCGCGAGCGGCGACGCCATCGCCTCACGGATCTCGCCGAGCGTGATGCCTTCGCAGTGGCACATGATCTCGCAATGCTCTGGATCGGCAGCCTTGCCGTTGAGCCAAGGCCGCTCACCGGCCGCAAGGCTCGGAACCGAAACGACGGTGTGACTGGGCTTTCTCCGACCCCCGATCATCTCGCCGACCACCAGGCCCGCGACGTGCTCGGCGATGCCGAGCGAGCCCGAGAGGCCGGTCGACCGGATGCCGCCGACCGTCAGCCACCTCTCGTCAGGACGCGGGATGATCCGGTATTCGGGCCGCTCAGTCCCCGGCCGGATGCCACAATAAGTTGCCGTGATCTCGTGATCGAGCAGCTGCGGCAGGAGCCGACGGACGGCAGCGAGCAGCGCATCGATGCCGGACTGCGTCACCCGCCAGTCGTCGGGATCGTCGATCTCCTCGCTGGTCGGGCCGACGAGAATGTTGCCGAAGATCGTCGGCGTCATGAGGATGCCGCGATAGAGGGGCGTCGGCACCGGCTTGAGCACGACGTCGAGCAGCGTCCGCGCGCTCTTGTCGAAAACCAGGAACTGCCCGCGTCGCGGCTTCATCACGAAGTCCGAGAAGCCGCCCAGCGCTTCGATCTTCGCCGCGCCGAGGCCGCCGCAATTGATGACGATCCCGGCCTCGACCACGCCGCGCGGCGTGTGTAGGTGCCAGCCCGCGCCGTTGCGCTCGGCCTTCTCGACCGGTGAGCGATCTTGGAAGGTGACGCCGTTGGTCACCGCATCGAGCGCATAGGCATAGGGGGTGGAGAACGGGTCGACGATGCCCTCCTCCGGGTCCCACATCGCGGCGACGGCACCCGGCGCGATATGCGGGGCGCGGCGATAGATCTCGTCCGCGCCGACCACGACCACGTCGTGGAAGCCGGCCGCGACCGTCTCCGCCTGGAGCTGCTCCACGATCCGGCGCTCGTCGTTGTTCCAGGCGACGGTCAGGCTGCCGATCGCCTTGATCGGCAGGCCCATCGCCGGCGCCTCGGCGACATAGCGCTGATGACCGCGCGAGACCAGCTTGCATTCGAGGCTGCCGAACGGCGTATCCGCGCCGGTCGAGAGCACGGCGGAATTGCCCTTGCTGACGCCGTCGCCGAGATCGCTGCGCGCCTCGATCAGGATCGTCCGCAGCTCGTAGCGCGACAGCTCGCGCGCGATGGCGCAGCCGACGACCCCGGCGCCGACGATCGCGACATCGTAGCGCCCGCTCATCGAGCGCGTCCCTCCAGACGGCGCCAGCACATCTCGGTGTACTCGGCGAGGTCGCCGCGAATGCCGGCGAAGCGCTTCTGCACCTCGCACCAGAGCGCTTCGCGCAGGGCCAGGACGGGCTGCAGCGCCTCGACCGTCTTGGCGGAGACGCCGTCATGCGCCTCGACGACGAGCGCCCGCTGCGGTTCGCCGAGGCCGAAATGGAGAGCCACGGCGGCGATGTCGACCGCCGGATCGCCGCGTCCGGCGTATTCCCAATCGACAAGCATCACCCGCTCGCCAGAGACGATGACGTTCTCCGGGATCAGGTCAGCATGAATAAGCGCGTGGTTCGACAGCCGGGGCGCGGCAGCGATGATGTCGCTGGCTTCGCGCCTCCGCGCCCCGGACAGCCCATCGATAGGGAGCGCCGCCAAATCCCGTCTGCAGATGGCGACGGGATCGAAGATGGGAAGCCCGGATGCGTCCGCTTCGTCGCCGAGCCGGCGCAGGGTCTTCGCCAGCCGCCCAAGCGTCGCGTCGTCGATCGACTCTCCCTGCACCAGGGTGCGGCCGTCGATGAACGCGGTTACCATGATGCCGTCGGCGCCGTGGACCACCTCCGGCGCGATGCCGAGGGCGGCGGCGCGGCGATGACAGGCCATCTCGTTGACGCGGGTGATGCCGTGATGCGGCAGGTCGATGCCGACGCGAGCGAAGTAGGTCCGGCCGCCGGACTCGACGCGGAAGTTCTCGTTGGTGCGTCCGCCGTCGATCGGCCGGATCGTCGGCTGCGCCGATAGCAGCGGCAGCGCCCGGAGCCGCTCGATCGCCGTCATGGCCATCGCCGAAGACAAGATTTTACGCAGCCTGGCCGGCGCGCATGGCCGGCGCCTCGATCACCGAGATCGCGGCTTCCGCCAGTTCCTCGTGCAGGCCCGCCGGCACCGCGTCGGTGACCAGGTCGTCGACCTCGCCGATCGGCACGCCGGTGAGGCGCGCGTTCCACTCGAATTTCGGGCTGGTCACCAGCGCCACGCACCGCTTGGCGCGGAGCGCCATCTTGCGCGATACCGAGGCATCGTCGGCATTGGCGTAGCTGAGGCCTTCGCTGAGGCTGAAGCCGTCGGAGGACAGCAAGGCGACATCCGCGTTGAACTGCTCGAGCATCGTCTCGGCGAAGGTGCCGCTGGTGGCGAGCGAGGAGCGGCGGACGAAGCCGCCGAGCAGGCAGACGGTGAGCCTGGAATTTTCAGCAAGCAGATGGGCGACATTCACCGCGGAGGTGACGACGAACAGCTCGACCTCGGCGACCGCCAGCTCGCGCGCGACCGCCATGATCGTCGAGCCGTCGTTCATGAAGACGGTATCGCCAGACTTGAGGAGCCCCGCGGCCGCATGGGCGATCGACTGCTTCTCCTCGATGTCCTTGCGCTCGCGCACCGCCAGCGCTTCTTCCGCCGGCCGCAGGTTGCGCGCCGCAGCGCCGCCATGCGCACGCTCCAGCACGCCTTCGCGCGCCAGCGCATCGAGATCCCGCCGGATCGTCGCCGCCGAGGCCCCCAGAATATCGCTGAGCTCGGCGACCGAGACGGCACCCCGAACGGCGAGCTCGCGGCGAAGGATGCGACGGCGGGCGATCGGGTTGCGGCGATTGGCGGAGGAACTGTCCACGCGATCTCCAAAGGCAGTGCGATAACAGTCGTACTTTATTGAGCAGAAAAAGATCGAAATCAATCACTGTTGATCAAAATATTGATTGAAATCTGCAAAAACCCAAGGCTACGCTCATGGTTCCGGTACAGGGACCGGGACAATGAAGGGGAGAGGCAACGTGGGACCGACTGGGGATCGCCGCTTTCCGACCACCCGCTTCGGCTTGTTTCTGACGGCGGCCGTCCTGCTTGGCGCGGTGTCGCCGGCAGAGGTCCAGGCCAGCGCCTGCGCCAGCGTCGCCGACGCCAAGGGGCTCAAGACCGCGATGCCGCAGCAGGGCGAGCTGTCGGAGGTAGAGCCGACGCTCGGCAAGCTCACCTTCCGTGACAATCCGCTCTTCGCTGACCGGGTAAAGGCCGGCCAGCTGCCGACGGTCGACAAGCGCCTGCCGCAGGAGCCGCTGGTCGTCGTTCCCTACGAGGAGTGCGGCAAGTACGGAGGCACGCTGCGCGGTCTCTCCCGCGCGCTCGAATCCGGATCGGCCGAAGTCCTGAGCTGGCGACAGGTGAACCTGGTCCGCCTCAGCGACGATCTCACCACGATCGTCCCCAACGTCGCCAAGTCATGGACCTGGAGCGACGATCGCAAGCAGATCACCTTCACGCTGCGCAAAGGTCACAAGTGGTCCGATGGCGCGCCGTTCACGGCCGACGACGTGGTCTTCTATTTCGACGACATCATCAAGAACAGGGACCTGCATCCGACGACGCGCGCCGAATGGATGTCGGGTGGCAAGCCGGTCGACGTCGAGAAGATCGACGAGGTCACGTTCAAGCTGACCTTCGCCGCGCCGAACCCGGGCCTGCTGCACTTCCTCGCGACCGGCGGCTCCTACTTCGCGCCCTATGCGCCGAAGCACCACTATGTGAAGTACCACCTCAAATACAATCCGAAGGCCGAGGACGAGGCGAAGGCTGCCAACACCGAGAACTGGGTCAAGAACTTCCACCGCATCTGGAGCCGCTGGAAGGATGCCGAGACCATCCCGGCGCATGCAGTGACCCGCCCGACGCTCGAAAGCCATATCCTCGAGGTCGAGACAAACACGCAGCGGCGGATCTTCATCGCCAACCCCTATTACTTCAAGGTCGACACGGCCGGTCAGCAGCTTCCCTACATCGATCGGCACCACGAGCGCTTCCTCAACAAAGATCTGCAGACGCTGGCGATCCTCAACGGCGAAGTGGACCAGAAAGCGCAGGGCGTCGATCTCGAAGACTATCCGGTGCTCAAGGAGAACACCGCGAAGGGCGGCTACAACCTGACGCTCCCGCCGGGACAGACGGCCTACCCGGTCGCCTTCAACATCACGCATCGCGACCCGGCGCTGAAGGCGATCTTCGCCGATGTGCGCTTCCGTCAGGCGATGTCGCTCGCGATCAATCGTGACGAGATGAACGAGACGCTGTGGTTCGGGCTCGGAAAGCCGTCGGCGGCGCTGCCGCTCAAGGTGCCGTTCGTCACTGATGCCGACCGCAACCACATGATCAAGTACGACCCGGCGGCGGCGAACAAGCTGCTCGACGACATGGGATTGAAGCGCGGCGCCAACGGCATCCGTGTGCGCCCCGACGGCAAGCCGCTTCAGCTTCTTTGGGAATACAGCTCGCAGTTCGCCTCCAGCAACGGCATCCAGCTGATCCAAGGCTATTGGCGCGCGGTCGGCGTTGACGCCAACCTGAAGGAGATCACCACCCAGCTAACGCGCCAGAAGGCGCTCGAGGGTGGGGCCGACATCCTGATGGAATGGGACGTGCCGTTCGAGCCGAACCTGATCAGCGACGTACAGACCTACATGCCGCCCTACCGAGCCGCCTCGCCGCTGTTCGGCGCCGCGTGGCGCGAGTGGGCGACCAGCAATGGAACCAAGGGCGAGGAGCCGCCGGCCTGGGCCAAGCGCCTTTATGCGATCGAGACCGAGTGGCGGACACTGGTTCCCGGCAGCCCGCGCTATCTCGAACTCGGCAAGGAGATGGTGAAGATCAACCTCGAGAACATGACGATCATCGGCACGGTCACCGACCTGCCGGGGCCGACCGTGGTCTCGAAGCGCCTCGCCAACATCCGCGAATGGACCGTGCAGCACTACAACTACGCCCGGACATATCCATTCCGTGCGGACCAGTGGTACTTCGCGCGCTAAGGGAACGCCGACGAACGGCACAGACCGATGCTTCGCTTCCTCACCCAGCGCCTGCTCGGCATGGCGCTGACCCTGTGGCTGGTGTCGATCGTCGCCTTCGTCGTCATCCAGCTGCCGCCGGGTGACTTCGCCGAGGCCTATCTAACCGAAAAGCAGCAGTCAGGCGCGGTCCTGACCCAAGAGGAAATCGCGCAGATGCGCCAATTCCTCGGGACCGACCGCCCCTGGCACGAGCAGTACGTCACCTGGTTCTCCGACATCGTCCTGCGCGGAAACTTCGGCCACTCCTTCGAATGGAAACGCCCCGTCGCCGATGTGATCGGCGAGCGACTTCCGTTCACGCTGGCGCTCGCCTTCGCGACGCTGGGATTCATGTATGCAGTGGCGCTGCCGATCGGCATCTACTCCGCCGTCCGCCAGTATTCCCTCGCCGACCATACTTTCTCGTTCCTGGGCTATGTCGGGCTGGCGACGCCCAACTTCCTGCTGGCGCTGGTTCTGATGTACCTGGGCCAGCAATGGTTCGGCCAGAGCGTCGGCGGCCTCTTCTCGCCCCAGTACGAGGAGGCGCCGTGGAGCTGGGCGAAGTTCGCAGACTTCTTGCAGCATCTCTGGGTGCCGGTCATCGTTCTGGGAACCTCTGGCACGGCCTTCCTGGTGCGCTCGATGCGGGCGCTGGTGCTCGACGAGCTCGGCAAGATGTACGTGGTCGCGGCGCGTGCCGCCGGCCTCTCGCCGCTCAAGCTCCTGATCAAGTATCCGGTCCGGATGGCGCTCAACCCGATCGTCGCCACCCTTGGATGGCGGCTGACCTTCGTGATCTCCGGCGCCCCCATCGTCGGCGTGGTGATGTCGCTCCCCGACACCGGCCCGCTGTTTCTACATTCGCTGCTCAACCAGGACATGCCGCTCGCCGGCGCCATGGTCTTCATCTACTGCGCGCTCACCATCATCGGCACGGTGATCTCGGACGTGCTGCTGGCTGTGCTCGATCCGCGGATCAAGATGGCATGAGGTGCGCTGTCCGATGACCGCCACCACGCCGACGCAGTCGCGCAGCAGCGGCGCCTATTTCAGGCCCGACGTCGCCACGCAGTGGCAGCTGATGTGGCGCCGATTCCGCCGCCATCACATGGCGATGGCGGGGCTCGCAATTCTCGGCCTCCTGATTCTCATCGCCCTCTTCGCGGAAATCATCGCACCCTACCAGGCATCGCAGCGCAACACGCGCTACCTCGCCAGCGGACCGATGGCGATCCATGTCGTCGACGATCAGGGCAACTTCCATCGGCCCTTCGTCTACGCCCAGGTCAACAAGCGCGACCCAGTCACGCTCAGGATGACGGCGGTCGAGGACCGCACGCGGATCTGGCCGATCGCCTTCTTCGTCCGCGGCACGCCCTACGAACTCTGGGGCCTGATCCCGACCGACATCCACCTCTTCGGCGTCGAAGGCGGCTTCGTTCATCTGTTCGGCACCGACACCCTCGGCCGCGACCTGTTCAGCCGCACCATGTATGCGACCCGGATCTCGCTCTCGATCGGCCTGGTTGGCGTTCTGGTCTCCTTCATCGTCGGCACCATTGTCGGCGGCATTGCCGGCTACTTCGGCGGCACTGTCGATTTCGTCATCATGCGGATCATCGAGTTTAAGCGCTCGATCCCGACCCTGCCCCTGTGGCTGGCGCTCAGCGCAGCACTCCCGCGGGACTGGTCGTCCCTGCAGATCTATGTCGCAATTACCCTTCTGCTGGCCTTGATTGGCTGGACCCACCTCGCGCGCACCGTGCGCAGCAAGCTTCTGGCATTGCGCGAGGAGGAGTTCGTCATCGCCGCGAGACTCGCCGGCTGCTCCGACGCACGCCTGATCTGGCGTCACCTACTGCCGTCCTTCATGAGCTTCCTGATCGTCGACGTCACCATCGCCTTTCCCGAGGTTCTGCTGGCCGAGACCTCACTCAGCTTCCTCGGCCTAGGTTTGCGCGAGCCGGTCGAGAGCTGGGGTGTGCTGCTCTACGCCGCCCAGAACATTCGCTCGATCGCGCACCTGCCCTGGCTGCTGATCCCCGGTGCCTTCGTGATCTTCGCGGCCCTCGCCTTCAACTTCCTCGGCGACGGCCTTCGCGACGCGGCCGATCCCTACACCAAATGACCATTGGCGACGGCCTGCTGCTGGAGGCGCGCGACCTCCGCATCAACCTGGTCCTTCGCGGTGGCCAGATCACGGTGATCGACGGCATCGACTTCGCGATCCGTCCGGGCGAGGTCCTGGCGCTGGTCGGCGAGAGCGGATCGGGCAAGAGCGTTACCGCCCAGTCGATCCTCCGCCTGCTGCCGAAAGAGCTCCAGATCGTCTCCGGGCAGCTCATGTTCCGCGAGACTCCCGGCACGGCGCCGGTCGACCTCGCCCGCCTCGAGCCCGATGGACCGCCGATCCGACGGATCCGCGGCAACCGCATCGCCATGGTGTTCCAGGAGCCGATGAGCTCGCTCTCGCCGCTCCACACCATCGGCAGCCAGATCGGAGACGTGCTCCGCCTTCATCGCGGCCTCAGGGGCGACGCCTTGAACAAGGCGGCTGCCGAGCTGCTCGACCGTGTCGGCATCTCCAACCCCGGGGCTGCCATCCACCGCTATCCTCACGAGTTTTCGGGCGGCATGCGCCAGCGCGTCATGATCGCCAAGGCGCTCGCCTGCGATCCGGCACTCCTGATCGCCGACGAACCCACCACCGCACTCGACGTCACCATCCAGGCCCAGGTGCTCGATCTGATGCGCCGCCTCCAGCGCGAGCTCGGGATGGCGATCATCTTCATCACCCATGATCTCGGCGTCGTCGCCCAGATGGCCGACCGGGTCGCCATCATGTACACGGGCAAGATCGTCGAGACCGGGCCGGTCCGCGAGATCTTCAACCGGCCGACGCATCCCTACACCGGCAACCTGCTGCGTGCCGTGCCGAAGCTCGGCCGGCTTCGCCATTGGCGCGACCTCCAGCCGATCCGCGGCGCGGTGCCGAGCCTCTACAATCTGCCGGAAGGCTGCACCTTCCACCCGCGCTGCGATGCGTTCCTTGCCGGCACCTGCGACCGCTCGCTCCCCGAGCCGCGCGAAGTCTCGGGCGGCCACAACGTCAGCTGTCACCTGGTCGAGGAGCGCGCGCCGGCATGAGCACGCTTCTCAGCATCGAGAATCTGGAAGTCCACTTCCCGATCCGGCGTGGCGCCACCTTCGGGCGGACCACCGGCTATGTCCGCGCCGTCGACGGCGCCAGCCTGGAGATCCGCCGCGGCGAGACCCTGGGCCTGGTCGGCGAAAGCGGCTCCGGCAAGACCACGCTTGGGCGGGCCATGCTGCGCGTGGTCGAGCCGACCGGCGGGCGCATCACGCTTCACCTCGAGGGCGGCAGCAACGTCGATCTCAGGACCGTCGACCGGGTCGAGCTCCGGCGCCTCTGGCGCCACATGCAGCTGATCTTCCAGGACCCCTACGCGTCGCTCAATCCGCGCATGACGGTGCGCGACATCATCGGCGAGTCCCTCCTGGTTCACGGCATCGCCAAGGGCGCCGAGTTGGAGGAGCGGGTCGTCGAGGTGATCCGCCGCTGCGGCCTGGATGCCGAGCATCTCGGCCGCTACCCGCATGCCTTCAGCGGCGGCCAGCGCCAGCGCATCTCGATCGCCCGCGCGCTCATCCTGCAGCCGGAGTTCATCGTCTGCGACGAACCGATCTCGGCGCTCGACGTGTCGATCCAGGCGCAGATCCTCAACCTGCTCAAGTCGCTGCAGCAGGAGCTGGGCCTCACCTACCTCTTCATCGCCCATGATCTCGCCGCCGTCGCCTATGCCTGCGACCGGGTCGCGGTCATGTATCTCGGCCAGATCGTCGAGATGGCCGAGACCCAAAAGCTCTACTACACGCCGAAGCATCCCTATACCGAGGCGCTGATGTCGGCGATCCCGGTACCCGATCCGGATGCGCGCCTCAAACCGGTGCTGCTGCCCGGCGAACGTCCCGACCCCGCCAATCCGCCGCCCGGCTGCCGCTTCCACACGCGCTGCCGCTACGCCGACGCCAAGTGCCGGACCGAGATGCCGGCGCTGGCACCGATCGACGACGGTCATCTCGTCGCCTGCCATCACGCTGGCTCTCTTACCCTCCAGGGCGCGCGCGAGCAGGCGGACGCCCTCGCCACCGCCTGACGACTCCCGGAGCTTCCATGAACGCACGACCGAATGTCCTTCTCGTCACCGGCGACCAGTGGCGAGGCGAATGCCTGTCGACGCTGAAGCACCCGATGGTGAAGACTCCGACGCTCGACCAGCTGGCATCGGAAGGCGTGCTGTTCGGGAACCACTTCACGCAGTGTGCGCCCTGCGGGCCGAGCCGCACCTCGCTGCTGACCGGCATGTATGCGATGAACCATCGCTCGCTCCGGAACGGCACGCCGCTCGACGCGCGCTTCACGAACATCGCCTTCGAGATGCGGAAGCTCGGATACGACCCGATGCTGATCGGCTATACCGATATCAGCCTCGATCCGCGCGGGCGCGATCCGAAGGACCCCGCGGCCCGCACCTATGCCGGAACCCTTCCTGGCATGACGCAACTCGTGCCCGGCAGCGAAGGCGATGATGCCTGGCTCGCCGTCCTCAAGGAGAAGGGCTACCCGAACTGGCCCAACCGCGATGCGGCGTGCGCGCCGGTCGCGAACTACCCCGGCGCAGAGGGGAAGGGTTACACCTACCCACCGTCCGGCTTCCGCAAGGAGGACAGCGAGACGGCTTTCGTCGTCGACCACGCAATCCGCTATGTCTCCAACCAAAAGGCGCCTTGGTTCCTCCACCTCAGCATCCTTCAGCCGCACCCGCCCTTCGCGGCGACTGAGCCCTACAACAAGATGTACGACGCCGAGAAGGTGCCGCCCTTCCGCGGGTTTAAGGACCCGAAGGAAGAGGAGAAGCTGCAGCCCTATGCGGGCTATTACCGACGCTGGTTCCGCGAGCGCGAGGGCCACAACCTCACGAACGCGGCCGAGGATGAGCGTTCTCGCCGGCAGCTCAAGGCGACCTACTACGGCATGATGACCGAGGTGGACGACAACCTCGGGCGGCTGTTCGCCGCGATGAAGGCCGCCGGCTGCTACGAGAACACCGTGATTGTCTTCACCGCCGATCACGCCGAGATGCTGTGGGACCATTGGGTCCTGGGTAAGGAGACGTTCTTCGACCAGGCCTTCCACATCCCGCTGATCATCCGTGCGCCCGGCAAGGGCGGCAGCCGCGGCAGAGTCGTCGAGGAGTTCACCGGCAGCATCGACGTCATGCCGACGATCCTCGAATACCTGGGCGCGGAGGCGCCGCTGCAATGTGACGGACGCTCGCTCGAGCCGTTCCTCGACGGCGCGACACCCAAGGACTGGCCCCAGGAGGTGTTCTGGGAACTCGACTACCGGGATGCCGGCAGCGACCGGCCGGAGCGCGAGCTCGGCGTCCGCCTCGACGAATGCTCGATCGCCGTGATCCGCGATCGGCGCTTCAAGTACGTCCATTGCGGCGGCCTGCCGCCGGCGCTCTTCGACCTGGCCGACGACCCCGACGAGACCAGGAACCGCGCCGCTGATCCGGCTTATGCCGCGCAAACGCTGGCAATGGCACAGCGGATGCTGAGCTGGCGCCTCAACAAGGCCGACCGCACGCTGACCGGTATCCGCCTCAGCCGCAACGGACCGATCGAATGCCCGCGAGAGCGGCGCTTCCCCTCCCAAGCCTGAGTCCGGAGCTTTCGATGAAGTATGAGAACATCCGCAAGGAGATCATCGCCTCCTGCCTGGAGATGAATCGCCGTGGCCTCAACCAGGGCGTCACCGGGAACATCAGCGTCCGGATCCCCGAGGGCTTCCTGATCACCCCGTCGGGCATGGACTACGATGAGATGACGCCCGAGGACATGGTGATCATGCATCTCGACGGCACGCACGAGGGGACGCGGAAGCCATCGAGCGAATGGCGCTTCCATCGCGACATCATGGCCAAGCGCCCGGAGATCGGCGCCGTCACGCACATGCATTCGATGTTCTGCGCGACGCTGTCCTGCCTTCGGAGGGACATCCCGGCGGTCCACTACATGATCGTCGTCGGCGGCGGCAACTCGATCCGCTGCACGCCCTATCGTACCTACGGTACCCAGGAGATCGCCGACGCCGCGCTCAAGGCGCTCGAAGGCCGCACCGCCTGCCTGCTCGCCAATCACGGCATGATCGCCACCGGGCCTACCCTGAAGAAGGCGATGTGGTTGGCGGTCGAGGTCGAGAATCTGGCCGCCCAATATTGGCGAGCGTTGCAGGTGGGAGAGCCTTGCCTACTCACCGACGAAGAGGTCGCCGCGACCGTCGCGCAGTTCAAGAACTACGGCCAGGGCGATCCCAACGCGTCCCCGCGATGCTGTTGAGCTAGACTTCCCGCATGTTCGTCGGCGTCGACATCGGCACGCAGAGCCTCAAGGTCGTGGTGACCGACGAGCACCTCATGCCCAAAGGCACGGCGCGCCGATCCTATCGCCCGGACTTCCCGCAGCCCGGCTGGGCGGAACAGGACCCAGGGGTGTGGGAGCGCGCGCTGGGGCCGGCCATCGGCGAAGCCCTCACCGCGGCCGATGTCCGATCCGGCGATGTCCGTGGGCTCGGCATCTGCAGCCAGCTCGACGGCTGCGTCGCCGTGGACGAGGCGGGGCGAGCGATCGGCCCCTGCCTTCTCTGGATGGATCGCCGTGCGACCGACGAGATCGCCGACATTCCGGCCGACCTCGTCCGACGCCGCACTGGCATCGTGGCGGATGCCGGGCACATGGCCGCGAAGGGGCGGTGGCTAAAGCGCCATCGCCTGAACGGCCGTCCCGCTCGTTTCCACCAGCCTGTCAGCTACATGGTCGAGCGGCTGACAGGAAGCTTCGTCATCGACCATGCCCTGGCGTCGACGACGATGGTCTGCGCGCTCGACCGGCCGCACTACGACCCGGAGCTGATGGACCTGTTCGAGATCGACGCGGCCGAGCTGCCGCGGATCGACCACGCCGGCGCCCTAGCCGGACGCCTTCACGAAACGGGCGCCGGGCTGACTGGACTCCCGTCGGCGCTGCCCGTGGCGGTCGGCACCGGCGACGATTTCTCGACGGTCATCGGCGCCGGACTCCTCGCGCCCGGCCGCGTCGCCGTCGGATTGGGCACCGGCGAGGTCGTCGGCGCCCTTCACCCCGACCCGCTCATCGATAAGGATGGGCTGGTCGAGACTCATCCCTATCCCGGCGGCGGCTTCTTCATCGAAAACCCCGGATGGCTCGGAGGCGGATCGGTCGTTTGGCTGATGTCGATCTTGGGCCTGGGAGGCCCGTCCGACCTGGACAGTCTCGCCGTATCAGCCCCACCGGGAGCGGACGGCGTGATCTTCCTTCCCTGCCTCAGCGGAGCAATGGCGCCCCGGTGGCGGCCGAAAGCGCGAGGTTGCTTCTACGGCCTGACCTCCGCGCATGGCCGAGCGCACATGGCGCGCGCCGTGCTCGAAGGAACGGCCTTCGCGATGCGCGACGTCGTCGAGCGCCTGGACGCGATGGGCGTCACCGCCGAGACGATCCTGCTGCTGGGCGGCGGCGCCCGCAGCCGATTGTGGGCGGAGATCCGGGCCGATATCGCCGGCCGCATTGTCAGGGTGCCCCGCCATGTCGACACCTGCCCGATCGGCGCGGCGATGCTGGCCG
This sequence comes from Rhodospirillaceae bacterium, assembly GCA_016792585.1. GTDB lineage: Bacteria > Pseudomonadota > Alphaproteobacteria > SHVZ01 > SHVZ01 > SHVZ01. The sequence goes on along the minus strand of JAEULB010000027.1, from coordinate 13,994 downwards.
CGATGGCCTCCGGCACCGTCGCAAGCCTTGCCGAGGCGGCTGCGTCGGTTGGGAGCGAGAGCCGGATCTTCACCGCCGATCCGAAGCGGAAGGCCGCCTACGACGACGCCTACGCTGCCTATCGCGGTCTATTCGATACACTGGAGCCGATCTTCTCATGACCAGCCAAGATCCGATCGACCGCCTGCTGGCAGGCACCTACCCCGATCCGGATGGCGGACCGGCCCTGCGCGTCTCGACCAAGAAAGTCGTCATCGCCCCGACCCTCACCGGCGCCGAGGACTCCTGCCTGGACGGGCTCGAGCTCGAAGGCAGGCTCGCCGTGGTGAGCGATCCGATCACGCATGCTCTCATGGGCGCGCGCATCGAGCGCGCGCTCGCCGGTCGTGCCAAGGTCCAGAGCCTCGTGCTGCCCGACCATCCGCATGCCGACGAAGAGACGTCGCAGCGCATCGCCGAAGCGACGAAGTCGGCGGATGGGCTTGTCGCGGTTGGTGCCGGCACGATCAACGATCTCTGCAAGTTCGCCACGGCAGGCGCCGGCAAGCCTTACGTCGTCTATGGCACGGCACCGTCGATGAACGGCTACGTCTCGACCACCGCCGCGATCACGGTTCATGGCCACAAGAAGTCGCTGGCCGCCCAGGCACCACTCGGCGTCTTCCTCGACCTCGGCGTGCTGGCATCGGCGCCGCCGCGCATGATCCGCTCAGGCCTCGGCGACAGCCTCTGCCGGACCACCTCTCAGGCCGATTGGCTGCTCGCCCATCTCCTGTTCGATTCACCCTATCGTCTGGCGCCCTTCGTCCTGCTCTCCGACGACGAGGAACCGCTGTTCTCGCAATCCGACGCGCTGATGCGCGGCGATCTCCCGGCGATGGAACGTCTCGTCCGCACGCTGCTGCTCTCGGGCTTCGGCACCGCCATCTGCGGCAGCAGCCATCCAGCGAGCCAAGGGGAGCACCTGATCAGCCACTTCACCGACATGCTGGGCGACCCGGCTTGGCCGCCAGCCTTCCACGGCGAGCAGATCGCGGTGACGACCCTGACCATGGCACGGCTGCAGGAGCACATACTGCGGGAGCGCGCTCCGCAGGTTACGACGGATGCCGCGGATGAGGCCAAGGTGATCACCGTTTTCGGCGAGGATCTCGGCCGTTCATGCTGGAAGGACTTCGCTCAGAAGCGCCTGGATGCCCGACGTGCGGAGGCGGTCAATGCGCGTCTCGCCAGTGGATGGGACCGCATCCGCGGCGAGATCGAGCGCATCATCCGCCCGGCAACTAATCTCGATCGCACCCTGCAGCGGGCCGGCGCGCCGAGGACAGCGGACGATCTCGGATGGCCCGGCGCATTCTATGCGAAGGCCGTGGAGAACGCCCGCCTGATACGGAACCGCTACACCTTCCTCGACTTCGCGGCGAACAGCGGGATGGCGGTCGCGCCGTGAGCACTCGTCGCGACTATAGCCTCGTCGGCCTCGACGGAGAGCGCGCCCAAAGGAACGGCCTCGCAGGGGCCCAGTGGTACGCCTGCCAAGTCCCTCGGAAGACGCTAAAGGAGCTGATGCAGCGAACGGACGGACCCGCGATCCGCGACACTCTGCTGTGGTTCGGCCTTCTCGGCCTGTCGGGGACGCTCGGCTGCCTTACCTGGGGTACCTGGCTCGCCGTGCCTTGCTTCCTCGTCTACGGCGTGCTCTACGGTTCCGCGTCGGACAGCCGATGGCACGAATGCGGGCACGGCACCGCCTTCAAGACACACTGGATGAACCAGGCTGTCTACCAGATCGCGTGCTTCATGATCCTGCGCGAGCCGACCGTGTGGCGATGGAGCCACGCGCGCCATCACACCGATACGCTCGTCGTCGGGCGCGACCCCGAGATCAATGTGCAGCGGCCGCCGAGCGTCTTCAAGCTGCTGGTCAACTTCTTCGCGCTGAAATCAGGCGCCGAGACCATCGGCAAGCTGTTCGTTCACGCCGTAGGCCGGGTGACGGCAGAGGAGGTCACCTTTATCCCAGAGACCGAGGGCTGGAAGATCGCCATCGTCGCCCGCGTCTATCTCGCGATCTTCACTGGCGTGATCGCGTGGTGCATCTGGGCGGGGTCGATCCTGCCGGCGATGCTGATCGGCCTACCGACGTTCTACGGTGCGTTCCTGGCCGTGTTCTTTTCGCTGACCCAGCATGCCGGCCTCGCCGAGGACGTGCTCGACCATCGCCTCAACAGCCGCACCGTCTACATGAATCCGATGTTCCGCTTCGTCTACTGGAACATGAATTATCACGTGGAGCACCACATGTTCCCGCTCGTGCCATATCACGCCCTGCCGAAGTTGCACGAAGCGATCAAGGCCGATTGCCCGCCGCCCTACAGGGGATGCCTCGAAGCCTATCGCGAGGTTCTCCCGGCGCTTGCCCGCCAGATCCGGGACCCGAACCACTTCATCCGGCGTCCGACGCCGACAGCGACACCGACATGACAGCTACCTGGGTCGACGCCTGCGACGTGAACGATGTCGACCCCGAGGATGTCCGTCGCTTCGACCATGGCGGACGCACCTACGCCGTCTATCGCACGGCAGAGGGCGAGGTCTTCGCCACGGACGGGCTCTGCACGCACGAAAAGACCCATCTCGCCGGCGGCCTGGTGATGGACGGCATCATCGAGTGCCCGAAGCACAATGGCCGCTTCGATTTCCGCACTGGGAAGGCCATGGGCGCGCCGGCCTGCATCGACCTCAAGACCTACCCGGCCAAGGTCGAGAACGGGCGCATCCTCGTCTCACTCGATTGAGCGTCTAGATGAGTATGCCTCAGTGTGGTCCGGACCGGCTTGCCGCGGATGACGCCCCGAAGGCCGAGATCGGCCATCAGGCGCTCGACGGTGCAGCGTGCGATCGGGATGCTCTTCCGGTTCATCTGCCGCCAGACCTTGCGCGCGCCGTAGACCTCGAAATTCTCGGCGAAGACGCGCTCGATCTCCGGCTTCAGCACCAGGTCCCGCTGCGCCCGCGCCGACAGCTTCGCCAGATCGGCCCGCCTGGCGGCATGGTCGTGGTAGGTCGACGGGGCGATCGGCAGCACCTTGCAGATCGGCTCGCCCCCATGCGCCCCACGATGATCGTCGATGAAGGCAATCATGGCTTGAACCGGCGATCGAGCTCCGCCTGGGCAAAATAAGCCGACGCCTTGCGCAGGATCTCGTTGGCTTGCCGAAGCTCCTTGTTCTCCCGCTCGAGAGCCTTGAGCTTGGCCGCCATGTCCGTCGGAACGCCGCCCCGCTTGCCGGCATCGATCTCGGCCTTCTTCACCCACTCGTTCAGCGTCTGGCCCGTGCAGCCGATCTTGGCCGAGATCGAGCCGATCGCTGCCCACCGCGACGCATGTTCATGCTCGTGATCCAGCACCAACCGCACAGCACGCTGGCGCAATTCCGGGGAAAACTTGTTCGTCGTCTTGCTCATGATGGCTCCACCTTCTCAGGAGTTGGAGCCTCCGGCAAACCCGGGGCGGTTCACCACCGCCTGCGCCAGGGCTTCATCCAAACCTCGCCGAACTCTACCGGCGGAAGGTTGAAGACCTTCAAGCGGCTCTGTCCGACCCTGCCATCCGGACGGAGGCAGCAGAAATCCTGCGCGGTTTGACCGAGGCCATCAATGTGCGCCCGACGGAGAGCGGCCCCGAGATCGAGCTTGTTGGCGACATCGCCAGCATGGTGCGGGTCGCAAGCGACGGCGCGTCAAACAAGAAAGCCGCCCCCAAGGGGGCGGCTGTTCGAGAGGCGTTCGCTAGTTCGGTAAAAGTGGTTGCGGGGGCAGGATTTGAACCTACGACCTTCAGGTTATGAGGGTGACCGAGACTGAACTTAACCCATTGAATTGCAAAAGATCATGCTCGGCCATGTGCCACTTGTGCGCCATCGAACCAACTAGGGCTACAACAGGGACAGCATATCCGCTTCGAAGGCAGCCTGGCTGTTCCAACCTAACAATCCAACAACCTCGGCCGCCTTGATCTCTGTTCGATAGCTACCAAAAATATTCCCGTGCTCTCGGACCAGCGTGTCGAATACCGCCACGACAGGCGGATGGGGGTTTCCTTCCTCGTAGTGCATCGCCTGATTGCGCGCCTGCCAGACTATGGTCTTCAACGGGAGCGACCCGATCATGCGTCCATTCGGTGCTTGATCTAAGGCACCGTGCGCGAGAGAGATTCCCTGTTTTGCGATTTGCAGAAGGCCACCTGCAAGGACTGCACTCGAAAATCTTCGATCATTAATGGACTTCTTTAGTTCTGCGATCTTCTTATCAAGAGCATCAGCCTTTGGACCGTCATCGAAATGGAGATCCCAAAATGTCGATGTCCCAATCCCCTCGTCATCAAGTTCAGGGTTGAGTTCCAGGAAGTTTACCCGTCGAACCTTGTGCGCAATCTCCGTCTCAACGGCCGCAAGCTCCCGTTGAAGGTCGCGAAGTTGATCATGCTCGAAGGTCAGTCCGGCAATAATTGTACTGCTAGCGTGCCTGATATCATCGATGTACTGCGTCATTGGCCCTAAGCCCGCGCCGCAATAGCCGCTGCCAGCGTCAGAATGAGCTTCGCCTCTGATCTAGTGTAAAGAACTCCGCCCTTCCCTTCGGCATGGGCGGCCGGGTGGGTGAAATGCAAAACCGCAGCATTAACCGCTTCCTCTCTCTGCTCCTTAGTCATGTCCCTGCGCTGATCTGACGCCAGCCGCGTGAGACGGGAGCCGTGCCACTCCGTCTCTTTGTATAGGCGTCCTCCTATTTCCTCGATCACCTTGCGGCAGGAGAGGACACAGGCGCTGAATTCGCCAGTATGGAAGTGGCGCTGCGCCTCCAGAAGGTCAGCCCTTATCTTCTTCCAGTCCTCAGGCACATTGGTAATAGGCATTGGGACTTCGACGAGCAGAACATCCAGGGCGCGGGCATCGCGCAGCATCTCAAGCCAGCGCGAGCGCGCGATTGGGATGCCCCACTTGGTCTGCAATGATTGGGTATTCAGACCATCACTTCCGGTTCCGCCGAGCGTGAGGTAGAGGGAGAGATCCTCATTGCCCCGCAGTTCCTCGATCGCGCTGAGCTGGTGCGGTTGCAGAGTAAGCGCAAAGCTTGCCCCGGCAGTCCTCTCACTATCCTCGAGTCGCAAGTGGACCGGAGCATCGAGCGATGCAATCCCGAGCTGATGCTCCCCCGCGCCAATCTGCGTCGAGACTCTCGCACCGTTGATGGTGACCTGACGTGGGGTGCCCTCTTTTCGCAGGGTCTGGAACTGGAACAGGAATCTCAGCTCGTACGCGCCGACCATGCGTTGAAGATGAATCTGGGACTGGGTTACGTCCGCGACCTTTCTATTGTTGAACCAGATGTCCATGCGCACCGTCACCCTCCTCAAGCACGCTATTTAATGCTTTTGCCGTCCTGCCTGCATCCTGCACTACAACGCCCATAAAGGGCCGGACCATCCGTTCATCGGGTGATCCTCCTGTACCAGCAAAACGAACGAGCTGACCTTTATCAAGGCATCACGCAGTCAATCGTCAAAGCCATCGAGGCGAACCCCGGCAAGGGCGAGATGCCCTGGCACCGCGACCACGGCAACAACGGCCTTCCATCCAATCCAACGACGGGCCGCCATTACTCCGGCATTAATGTGCTGACGCTGTGGGTTCAGGCGAGCGAGCGTCGGTATCGCACCTCGCACTGGGCCACCTACCGGCAATGGCAAGACATCGGCGCGCAAGTCCAAAAGGGAGAGAAAGGGACGACGGTCGTCTTCTACAAGAAGCTCGGCGGTGCCCAGGAGGAACTCGAAGCCGAGATCAATTCCAAGAGGCCGCGCTATGTGATGCGCGCTTCCAAGGTGTTCAATGCGGACCAGGTCGAAGGCTATGTTCCGCCAGAGCCGAAGGCCAAGAGTCTCGTTGAGATTATCGCCTCGGCTGAGCAGCTCATCTCTTCGACAGGTGCTGACATCCAGCACTCTGGCGACCGTGCCTTCTACCATCGAAAGGAAGATCGCATCTGGATGCCCGAGAAGGAGCGCTTTGTCGGTACTCAGACAAGCGATCCCACCGAGAGCTACTACGCGGTCCTTCTTCATGAGCTCACGCACTGGACGGGCCATGAGACCCGTCTCAATCGCGATCTTTCCGGTCGATTTGGAACAGAGTCATATGCGATGGAGGAGCTTATCGCTGAATTCGGAGCAGCGTTTCTCTGCGCGGACCTTGGCGTCACGAACGGTCCGCGCCTCGATCACGCGCAGTACATTGCGAACTGGCTGTCGGTGATCAAGACAGATTCCCGCGCGCTTTTCACCGCGGCGAGCACGGCGAGTGAAGCGGCCACCTACCTGGCCGCTCCGCCTCCCACTGTCATAGCTCCCGCCGCTGTTGAGCTCATCGAACTCAAATGACTTGGCCTGAAGCCTCGCTTAGCGATGGAGAATCCCCCTATGTGCGCCGAGAAAGAGCATGATCATATGGCCCATTATCATAGATGCTCTCGAGCGGCGACAACGGCTTTGCGCGAAATCCAATCCGCTCGACGCGCATATAGGTAGGCGTTTTTACTTCGGCACTGGTTGAGTCAAAGACAACGATGTTCTTTCCGTCTCCCATTGCGCTCGGATACAGAAATCCGTCATAGCCATTCGAGCGAATCAACCACGCAAGGAGTTGGGTCGGCCTGTAGAGAACTTCTTGCTCGTGCGGCATCACCGGCTTGGAAAGGTCGTAAGCCAAACGAGAGAACAATCGCAAGAGACGCACTTTCCACCGCAGCATTTCATCGAAAAAGGGGCTCTCGATCGCTCGGAACTCGCTGAGATTCACCATGTTCAGCCGGCGCGTAACCGCTACCTCCGATACCGCTACCGCCGCCCCTTGCCACGCCCTCACTTCCGCGAGTGCCGTTGAGAGGTCGCTCGCGAGGTAGAGCACCGGCTCTCCCTTTCGGTTCGCCCTTCCCGCTGTAGCTTTCTCTTTTGGAGGCGCGCCAACTTCATGCGCGGCAAAGTGCTCCCTGCGTAGGCGATCGTCGTGGATTCGCGCCCTATAGAGAACCTCGCCAATCTCGAATGCCTTCGCGAGATCCTCAAAGGCAATGGTGATCTGATCAGGGAAGTCTGGGGCAATGGCGCTCTCAATACCCGCAGCGGATGGCATTTTGTCCGCAGGCCAATCGCCGGAAAGGACGGCTTGCGCCTTGTCGTCCCAGGCCATCTCAAGGACGTTCTCGGTCCCTCGAAACGTTCCGCGATAGTCGGGAAAATCTACGTCGTGCTTTGGATGGAGGCCGGCCTCTAGGATTGCGACCGTAAGATCCTGGACGAGGCCCGCATCATCGATACGTCTAGAAAAGATTTGCCAGTGGCCCTCTAGCAGCCACCCTATCTCGTCACCGCCCTCATCCGGCCACTCGACGGGCTCATAGATTTCCGCGACCTCTCGAAAGACCTCGCCAAGCGCCCCAAGCCCAATGAGATGGCCCCTTCCGCCGCACCAGGGACACTTGCCACGCCCTCCCGATTCTCCCTTTATCCACTCTCGTAGGACGGTATCGCCAAAGCACAGATGGCAAGCGACGTCTTCACGGTCATACGAGGCCATGTAGGCGCCCCATCGATCCCTGGCGACGGCGTTCTGACTTAGGACCCCAGTAGTGCTTGCGCAATCGCATCCATCGCCTTCTTCTGGTCTTCGGATTTGAAGAGATGCCCGTAGCGATCCATCGTCACTTGCAGACTCGAATGGCCGGCATAGGTCTGGATCGTTTTCGGCGAGAGCCCAGCCTCGATCCACGTCGAGACGGCGAAGTGCCGAAGAGCGTGCCAGTTGAAACGCGCAATCTCGGACTTCGTCTCGTCCTCAGCGCGGTCCTTCTCTAGCTTCTCAAAAAGCGGCAGGAACTCGCGCTTGATGAAGTTGTCGTGGTTCTCGTAGGAACCGTCGCGATTGGGAAATACGAGATCGTCAGGTTTCTTGAACAGTGAGCGAAGACGCACCTCCTTCAGCGCTGTAAGCACTGGCTGCCCAACCGGAATGGTGCGCATCCCAGCCTTGGTCTTCGTCATGTCCTCATCGCCGTAAGCATCGACGCGTGTCTCGATGGTGACTTCGCCCGCCGTGAAATCAAGATGGCGCCACCTCAGGGCATGGAATTCCCCTGCCCGAAGGCCCGTCGCCGCGGCCACGATTAGCTTCACACGCGTATTGCTACCGGCGACATCGATTAGCGCGCGTAGTGCGGCTTTCGTCGGAGGGATAATCTTCTTCGAGCCTTCGTCCCTACGCCCGATCACTTTCACGCCGTGCACGGGATTGATCGCGATGAGGTCGCGGCTCTTCGCGTGTTCGAGAACGCCATGCAGCGTTGCGAGGATCTTGCGCGCGGTCGGAACCGAGACGCCGGCATCACGCAGCCGATCCCGAAAGTCCGAGACGACGCCGGTCGTGAGTTGCGCAAGCTTTACAGCGCCGATGCCGCCGGCAAAGGACGTCACACGTGATGCACCCTTGCGTTTCTCCGTCCGCGCAGGATCAGGGCAGATGTAGTTCCAGACGTGGCCTTCGTAGACGAGGAGGTTATGGCGCGTCATGCGCTCGCCGCGATCACGCCGTCCGGTGCAGTGCTCGAGGAAGCCTTCGCACGCGTCCTTCACCGTCGCGCTCATCGCCTCGGCGCGAAAGCTGCCTCCGCGAAGCTGGCCTTCGATCTCGACCCGAAAGGCGTCCGCCTCGCGCTTCGTCCCAAACTGCCGACGATGCCGTTCACCCAGCTGGTCGACAAAATCCACCGCCCAGGCTGACTTCCAGTCACCCTGCGCGGTCTTCCAGGAGCGTTTGCGGACTGAGGCCAATTGACCCTACTAAAAGACTAGAGAACAATACAGGAACTAGTTAAATTGATAAAGAGCGAATTCAGCGCTTCAACACCTAACTATCAAGCATTCATCGAGACGACCGTATGGCCAACGTATTTTCCTCCAGCCAGCTTCAGGCGATTGCCGACGCGCTCGCCGACACGAATGAGGGCCTTACCGGCTCCGAGATCGCGCACCTTCTTGCGCAGTGCAAGATTCCTGACCCTTCGTCCTCTATGACGAAGAGGCATCGGCTCTACAACGCATTCGTCGCGTCACACAATGAGACGCAGGATCGCTCGCCTGTTCTCGCCTTCATTCGAAAGGCAATGAAGCCGGAGAAGTATGCCCGAGAGATGCATCGCTACGAGCCGATGCGCGCGAACCTTAATCGGGCGCTCGTGTTTGTTGGACTGTGCGTCGAGGAGGATGGATCCCTTGTTCGGGTGGACCAGGCAAGAACGCTCAGCGACGCCCAGAGGCGAGCGCAGGAGCTTCGAGCCGACCTGGACCTTCGCGGCGTCCATTCGGATGTGCTCGCGTTTTGCCGCGAGGAGCTCCTCGCAGACAACTACTTTCATGCGGTGTTCGAAGCGGTGAAGTCGGTAGCGCAAAAACTGCGAAACCGAACCGGTCTTACAGACGATGGTACCACCCTTGTCGACCGGTCATTGGGAGGCGATCCCCCGATGCTTGCGATCAACTCTCTCAAGACCGAAAGCGAACGCTCCGAACAAAAGGGCTTTGCGAACATCGTGCGGGGGACATTTGGCATGTTCAGAAACACGCTTGCCCATGCGCCGAAGGTGACGTGGGAAGTTAGCAAGCGCGACGCCGAGGACATCCTCTCCCTCGTCTCCATGATCCACCGCCGGCTCGATGCTGCGACCATGCCGTCTCGCGTTTAGCTGATTTCAAGTTTTAATGACTGTTGGTCGAGCGCGGCAAAGTATGCCTTGAGCGCGGATTTCCGCGCCACCATCCCAAGTCCCTTCACCCGATGGATCGGCAGTCGGCCATGCTCAGCCAGGTGATACACACGCCGCCGATGCCACTTGCCGCTCGCTGTCTTCCAGTTCAGCTCGCGCGCGATCGCGTCAGCTCCGACAAGAAGGTCATCGCCTAGCGGTTCAGGCCGAGATATATCGTCTTGCCTGTCCTGCACGATCAGCTCGCAATCGCCTTCGCGATGGTGCGCAGGACATAATCCAATCCCTTGCCGCTCTTTTGAACGGCACCTTCCGGTCTATACCAGAGCGTCGCTATCATGCCTTCGATGCTGTCAAAACCTCGAGCCCGCAGTTCCCGGATCAGGACATAGTCATACCCGGACCGCGAGCTGTCGCCGGCATGCTTTCCTTCCCCTTCATAAAGGGCACGCAGACTCGGGTCGGCAGCGATCATCGTCTCGACCAGTCGAGGAGTCTTCATTGCAACAGCATCGATGCTCGATCCATGACTCCCATCGCCAACACGTCGCAGTGATAGGGGACGCTCAGGGAGTGCCATGCCAAGCAGATGTATGCGAAGTTGCTCGTCTTCTACCCGCTCGGCGCCATAGAATCGCGAAACGACGCCGACATGCGGCTTTGCTGTGCCGTAGATTTTTGCCATGCGACGAAGGTCATGCGTTGCATCGATCTCCGCTTCAAGATCAGCAAGGTCTTTGTGGTAGCTGTCGCGAAAATCATTTGCGAACTTCCGCTGTCGCTCGGCGACATCGGGACAGTCTGCCACCCGAATGCTGGGATACGCGAAGAGAAGGTGATACCCGCGCCCCGTGAATGCGTGCACGGGCTTTTGCAAACTCAAGTCTTGGAAGAACGAGTCAGCTTCGTCGAGAAACTTCTCCGTCGCTTGAGCGTGCGCCTGGCTGGGCTGCTTTGCCTTGATGTCGATATCAATGAAGAAGCTCTTGGTGCTCGGGATCTCCTCCTCCCTCGCCGCACGCGGATAGCCTCGCTCATTCAAATACGCCTTGGGCCGCTCGTTGATGCCGTAGCAGACCATGCGCGAACCATGATGCTTGCGCGCAAAGGCCACGACCTCTTCTTCAGATCGCACATAAGCCGTCCGCGGGAACGCGTCATGGGACTTGTTATGCTCGTAGTGCTCCTTCCCTGGCCGGTATTCGGGATGAAGCGCGACAAGCTCGGTGTACCCTGCATGCCCAAGCCAGCGCCACGACGCGCGAACGTCGCTATCGAGGATTGCCTTCCGATCCATGCCGGAGTGCGCCATCTTTCGCCTTATGGCTCTTGCCGTGCGGCTGTCATGACATACCCTTGAGCACCGACTTGAGAAACGATCCTTCCGAGAGAAGCATCACCTTCACCCGCGCCCGCTGATCCTCGGCAAGCGCTGTGGAGAGCTTCTCCTCAACCGCATCCCTCACTTTCGCGTTCTTGCAGGCGATGATGACCAGGTCGAAGCCTGCGGCCAGATCCTTTCGCGCATTCACTGCCTCATTTTTCGGCGTCATTGCGATCTCGAAGGCGATTAACTTGTTTCCGACCGCTGCTCCGACATCGACACGTGTACCTCCTCGAAACATTTCAATGACTGGCTTCAACCCCAATTGCCGGCACTGCTCGGCAAGCTCTCGCTGGTGATGCCAATGAGGTGCACTGATGTTTTGGGGCCTGAGAGACGCCGCCTTTCTTCCGATGGCTTGCCAGCCTGCCTCGGTCAGTTCGGCTAGTTTCGAGGTTGCTCCGCCCCGATTGACCGCATATTCCTTCGCGAGCCGCAACGCGATCGCCTCTTTCTTGATTTGGTCGTTCTTATAAGTGCTGAGGCCCAGCGCATCCCGGCGCTGAACCGTCGTTCGGTAGGGATGCTCCGCGATATCCGCAAGGAATTCCTTCATCTCGACAGAAAGCTCGGGTGCGTTCACCGATGAGGGTGCGGGTGAGGTGGAATCGCCCACTCCAGCCTTCCAAACCGGCTTGGGCGGCGAGCTGGAGGCGTGATCAGCAGATGCCGGAGAGGCGACGGGCACCCCTGGCGAAGCCGGATGGTCTTCTCGCGGCTTCGGTCCTGCCGCCGACGGCTCTGTGGCACGAGCAGGAATCGTGAGCGCCTGCAATTCAGCGAGGCGCGGCGCCATCAGGCGGGCAAGTTCGCTATCGCCCATGTGGCGCATCGTCCTAGCCCCGCTTCCCGAAGAGGAGCTTAAACGCTCCCGCAACAAGGAGGGCGATCAGGAGAACGGCGCCGATGTCTATGGACTCGCCCGACGATATCCGAAACTCGATCGCGGCAAGGCGAACTACGCGATAGAAGGCAAGCGCGAGCGCTTCTGCGAACTTCACGCCGAGCCAGGTGATGATCGGCGCAAGATTGAAGACAAACGCGAAGAGCGTGATTGCTGACGCAATCGCAAGGGCGCGGTATGCGTTCATGGCCGCATCTCAGGGACCGTGATCAGGAACGGGCGCATTTGGGGAATGCCGACGACGCACTCGCCAATACCCATCCGCGACAGATAAGTCGTCTGGTCTCGATCCAGGCCGAGAGCAGCCCGGATACGTTCGATGTCCTTGCCGTTGCCGAGGCGGAAACTGATCTTCGTCCGCGTATTCTCAAGGAGGGCGTCGTCGAGGTTCGCGGTCTGGGACGCCATGATGAGGCCGATACCGGCTTCGCGCCCCATGCGAAGGACATCCGAGAGCGGCGACCAGCCGATCGCCTCCACGTTGTCCGCCGGCGGAGCGAGCCATCCCGCTTCGTCCACAACAACAAGCGTTTGCAGCCGCGCACCGCGCGAGCCCTCGCGCATGCGCTGATGAAAAAGCGTCGAGAGCATGTGCGTCGAGAGAAAGCGCGCATGGTGCTCGTTGAGATCGCCGAGTTCAAAGACGAGGCTCCGCTTCCCCAGGTCATCGATGGGGAATCCCTTGCGGTAGCCATAGGTCTTTGGCGCCTCTAGAAGCATGCCATCGAGGCGATTGATCACCGTGTCTTGGTACTGCATCGCGCGGTAGTGGCCGCGCAGGCCCTTGGAAGCGATGTGTTCGCGCAGCTCCCCAATTGTCGGATAGGCCGCGCACCCGTCGAAGATGCCCAGGCGCTCGTAAAGTTCGTGCAGGCCCTGCTGAAGCAGAGACTGCGATCCGATCATGAGGCTAAAGCTTTTCGAGAACACCGCGACAAAGACCGCTATCGCCTGCTGCGGTGTCAGGTGTGCCGGAACCTCAAGCGGGTTCCAGGCAAGGTCACGGTGCCCATTGATGACGACCAGTGAAGGCATGACCCGCGCGAGCGCGCGATAGTCGCCCTTGGCGCGATCGATAATCCAGACCGGGACATGCTCCGCTGCCTGCCCGATCAGGAGAAAGAGCAGGACAGTCTTGCCGACACCTGTCGCGCCATAGATCACCGTGTGCTGTGCCAGCACGTCGAGGGGCAGGATGAAGGGATGGCGCGTCCCCTTCACCGCGCCAATGAGAATCGGACCGCGGCGACCAGTGTCGACTTGAAGCTGTTCGAGCATGGGCACATAGAACGGTACCTGGCGCGCAAGCTGTTCCGCGGCCCTGCGATTGAGGTAGCTGGTGAGTGCCTTCAGGGACGATGGGCTTCCGCTCACCGTCGCCCCAAAGATCCAGCGGACCATGACCGGATCGTTGTCGACTTTCGCCACCTTCGCCAGATCGAAGAATGGCTGTGGCGGAACGAGTGCTCGGCCCCAGGGTGCGGCCATCTAGAACTCCTTGGAGAGAAGCCGATGGAGGCCGCGCGCGACCGCAGGTACCGATCGCGCAGTTGCGCTTGCCGCACTCCGCCCGAGATGCTGGGCGTAGGCAAGAACACGGCACCGGGGACAAAAGAGCTCGCCACCAAGCCAGCGGGCATCTGCTGTACAGATCACCTGCAGACAGCGCCCGCACCGAAGATGACAGGCGCGGCAGACACGCGCGTTGCAGAGCGTGCAGACGGCGATATGGGAGGCGTCCTCGACGAGATGGCCGCAGCGGGCCCTATACGCGGACTTCTCCGTCGTCATGACCGTAGCCGACGACTCCTCGTCGAGCACCGTGGTCTCGGTTTCCTCGCTGATCCGCTCCGCCGTCTCCAGGTCATGGATAACGGTATGCCGCTG
>JAEULB010000230.1 GCA_016792585.1 Rhodospirillaceae bacterium | reverse complement strand
GTTGTGGCACTGGTGACCGACGGACTGGTGCGCGACGTGGCCGGCCTGCTGAAGGTCGGCCTGCCGGTCTTCGCGATCGGTCACAACCCGAACTCGGCCTTCAAGAACGGCCCCGGCACGGTCAATCACATGATCGACTGCGGCGGCGTGCCGGTGGGCCCGGGCGACATCGTCGTCGGCGACCGCGACGGCGTCGTCGTGGTGCCGAAGGCCCAGGCCGAAGCGGTCGCGGCCCAGCTCGAGGTGGTCAAGAAGAAGGAAGCCGACACCGAGGCCAAGGTCCTCTCCGAGGCGGGCAAGACCATGTCGTTCTGGAGCGAGGACGGCGCCAAGGCGCGCGGCGGGGTGCGGTATGTCGACTGACGCCCCGCCGATCAAGGTCCTCTACTTCAACCACGGCGGCCAGGATCTCTACGACCTGGTGAGGAGCTCGGCCCAGCCCGGCATCGAGGTGGTGACACTCGAGACGGGGTCGGAAGAGGAGCGCCTGAAGAAGATCGTCGACTGCGATGCGGTGATCGTCGGCAGCTTCGCGCTCGAGCGCCGCTTCATCGAGGCGGCGCGGCGTCTCCGCTTCGTCCACCATCAGGGTGTCGGCTACCACGACACGGTCGACGCCGCGGCCCTGCGCGAACGCCAGATAGCGCTCGCGATCGCGCCCGGCGGCACCTCGATCGGCGTCGCCGAGCACACGATCATGCTGATGCTCGCGGTCGGCAAGCGGCTCGCCTTCGCCGATGCCGAGATGCGCCGCGGCAAGTGGCACACCAACACGCTCCGCGCGGAGTCGCACCAGCTGACCGGCGCCACCGTCGGCATCGTCGGTCTCGGCCGCATCGGCAAGGAGCTCGCCCGGATGCTGACCGTGTTCCGGACGACGACCCTCTATCACGACATCGTCGACATGCCGAAGGAGCTGGAGCGCGAGCTCAAGGTGACCCGCGTCGGGCTCGACGAGCTTCTGTCGCGGAGCGACATCGTCACGCTTCACGTGCCGCTGACCAAGGACACCAAGCACCTGATCAACGCCGAGACCGTGAAGAAGATGAAACGCGGCGCCTATCTCATCAACAACGCCCGCGGCCCCGTGGTCTCGGAAGCGGCGCTCGTGGATGCGTTGAAAAGCGGTCATCTCGGCGGTGCCGGTCTCGACACCTACGAGGTCGAGCCGCCGCCCGGGGTCACGCCGCTCGCCGAGTTCCGCAACGTCGTGCTGACCCCGCACCACGCGCCCGGCACGATCGAGGCGATGAAGCTGAAGATGAACGACATCTTCGCCAACATCGACCGCTTCCGCCGCGGCGAGGCGCTCGAAGACCGGATCGAGCTCGGGTGAATGACCACCACGCCTGAGTCTCCGCTGCCGCGGATCGTGCTGCATGTCATGACACCGTTCGCGGCGGGCTACGTCATGGTCTGGCTCCTGCGGTCGGTGAATGCGGTCGTGGCGCCGGACCTCGTGCGCGATCTCGGGCTCTCCGCGTCGGGGCTGGGCCTTCTCACCGCGGCCTATTTCTTCACCTACGCGGCGATGCAGCTTCCGGTCGGCCTCCTGCTCGACCGCTTCGGGCCCAGGCGCACCCAGTCGGGCCTCTTCCTTTTCTCGGCAATCGGCTGCCTCGGCTTCGCCGTCTCCCAGGACGAGTTGAGCCTGACACTCTCACGGGCATTGATCGGTCTCGGTCTCGCCGGCGGCTTGATGACCGGCTTCAAGACCGTGGCGCTGTGGTTCCCGCGCGACAAGGTCGCGATGGGCAATGGCTGCTACATGGCTGTCGGCGGGCTGGGCGCGGTCCTCGCGGCGACGCCGTCGAGCCTCCTGGTCCAGGAGATCGGCTGGCGTCCCGCTTTCGTCCTCTTCGGCGCCCTCACCTTCGCGACCGCGGCGCTGATCTACCTGGTTGTGCCGGAGCGCGGCGGCGGCGGAAAGATCGAGACTTTCCCCGAGCAGCTTCGCGGCCTCGGCCGCGTGGTGCACGACCGCGTGTTCTGGAAGGTGACGCCGATCGTCGCGACATCCAACGCGACCGCGCTCGCGGTGCAGTCCTTGTGGCTCGGCCCCTGGCTCGTCGATGTCGGCGGCCTTTCCCGGGGCGAGGCGGCCAACTACCTGATGGCCTGCTCGCTCGGCTTCGCCGTCGGGGTCGCGAGCGCCGGCTCCCTCATCAGCTGGCTCCGTCGTCACGACATCGATACGCTGACCGTGATCTCCTACGGGGTTCTGCCGTTCCTGGTCGTGCAGGCCCTGATGGTCGGCGGCTTGGCGGCGGATTTCCCGCTGCTGATCGCCATCGCCTACGGCCTTACCGGCCAGGTCGCGACCATGGCGCTCGCCAAGTATCCCGAGCATTTCGGCGTGGCGCTCGCGGGGCGAGCCTCGACCGCGACCAACCTCGTGGCTTTCCTGCTCGCCTTCAGTTGCCAGTATGCGGTTGGCTGGGTCATCGACTTCTGGCCGCCGGGAACGAATGGCGGCTATCACCCCGACGGCTACCGGGCCGCCTTCGCCGGCGCGCTCGCGATCCAGGTCGCAAGTTATTTCTGGTACCTCGGCTTCCGCGAGCGACGATAGGGCGATGGAGCCGGCGACGTCCCAGGGGAAATCGGAAGCGACCGAGAACTTCCCGGTCGCCGCGCGCTTCCTCAGCCGTCCTCATCGGGCGTCGGTGATGGCCTTCTACCGCGCCGCGCGCGCCGCCGACGACATCGCCGACGATCCCGACCTTCCCGCCGACGAGAAGGTCGCGCGCCTGGATGCGCTCGCCGTCGAGTGGCTGCCGAGCCCGCACTTGGCCAAGCTCCTCCAGGCCTTTCGCCAGGACGCGACCAAGACGCGCTACCGCGACTGGAGCGACCTCATGCTCTACTGCCGCTTCTCGGCAGTGCCGGTCGGACGTTTCCTGCTCGACCTCCACGGCGAAGGCCGCGCCGCGTATCCGGCGGCGGACGCGCTCTGCACCGTGCTCCAGGTTCTGAATCATCTGCAGGACTGCGGCGACGACTACCGTATGCTCGACCGCGTCTATCTGCCGACCGCCTGGATGAACGCCGAAGGCGCCCAGCTCGCCGATCTCGGCGAAGGGCGCACCCAGCCGGCCTTGCGTCGCGTGCTCGATCGCGCTCTTGATCGCGTGGACGAGCTGCTGGTCCAGGCGCGTCCCCTCTCCCGCCAGGTTGCCGACCGGCGCCTCGCGCTGCAGGCGGCGATCACCGTCGCCGTCGCCGAGCGCCTGGCGCAGAAGCTCCGCCGCCGCGACCCGCTGGCATCCCGCGTGCGCTTGTCGAAACCCGGGTATGCGGCGGCCTGCGCGCGCGGCGGGCTTCGCTGGCTTCTGCGCCGATGAGCAGCGCCCGCCGCAGCAGCTTCTACTGGGCGATGCGCCTGATGCCGGCAGCACAGAGCCGCGCGATTTTCGCGGTCTACGGCTGGTGCCGGACCGTCGACGACATCGCCGATGCCGATCTTCCTGCGGATGCCAGGCTCGCGGGGCTCGTGGCGGCACGGCGCGATCTCGACCGCGTATTCGCCGGCGACGACAGCGAGCTCGCCCGTGCCGTCCGCCGCCATCGCCTCGACCGCGCGTGGTTCGAGATGCTGCTCGACGGATGCGAGAGCGATGTCGCCGCCCCCCTGAACAAGCCGGAGATGGCCGAGCTCGAGCTCTATTGCCGCCGGGTCGCCGGCGCGCCGGCCAGGATGGCGGTCGCGATCTTCGGCTGCGAGGACGAAGGCGCCGTCGACTTCGCCTTCGCCGGCGGCACGGCGCTGCAGCTGACCAACATCCTTCGCGACGTCGACGAGGACGCGGCGCGCGGCCGCCTTTACCTGCCCAGGGAGGCACTTGCCGCCGAGGATCCCAAGGCCTGGCTCGCCGCGCGCGCGCAGGGTCTCTACGACCTCGCGGAAGCGAGCGCACGTCGATCGGACCGGCGCCGGCTGTGGCCGGGCCTGGCCATGCTGCGCCTCTATCGTCGCCTCCTCGACCGGATGGCCGTCGAGGAGCGGCCGCAGCTCGGCACCTTCGAGGCGCTGGCGATAGTGCTCCTCAGCCGGTTCGGATGGTGATCCACGTCGTCGGCGCGGGTGTTGCCGGCCTGAGCGCAGGGACCGCGCTTCTCGACGCGGGCGCCGATGTCCTCGTGCATGAGGCGGCGCCGATGCCGGGCGGACGCTGCCGCAGCTACGACGATCCGGAGATCGGCCGCAGGATCGATACCGGCACACACCTGCTGCTCGGCGCGAACGTGCACGCGCTCGCCTATCTTCGGCGTCTCGGTGCCCTCGACCGGATGATCGAGGGCGTGCCGGCCGCATATCCCTTCATCGATCTTTCGAGCGGCCGCCGCTGGATCGTGCGTCCGCCATTCCGCGGTCTTGCGTCCGCACTTCATCCGGTGGCGCTGGCGGCGCTCAACACCGAGCCGCGAGAGTCCTCCTGGCGGCGGCTCGGCGCGGTGTTCGGCCGGTTACTGACCGAGTCCGCGTGCCGGCCCTGGATCGCTTCGACCGGAATCGGCGATGCGATGGTCGATCCGGCCGCCGCACGCCTCGGCGACCGCCTGGCCCTCGGGCGGCGGCTGACCGCGCTGGAGACCGATGGCCTCCGAATCCAGAGGCTCGTCTTCGGCCAAGAGCGCGTCCCGCTCGCTCCCGGCGACCGGGTGATTCTCGCGGTTCCGCCGCATGCGGCGGCTCAGCTCCTCCCCGATCTCATGTTTCCGACCGAGCATCGAGCCATCGTCAATGCCCACTTCCAGGTGCAGGAGACCTCCCCGGCACCGCGTTTGATCGGCTGCGTCGGCGGCCTTGCGCAATGGCTCCTGTGGCGAGGCGACGTCATCTCGGTCACCGTCAGCGCCGCCGATCGCCTGATCGGCGAGACGCCGGCAGCGCTCGCCAAACGCTTCTGGCCCGAGGTCGCGCGTGCATTCGAGCTCGGTGGAACGCCGGTTTCCGCGCGCATCGTCAAGGAGCGGCGCGCGACGATCGCGGCGACTCCGGCGATGGAAAGGTTGCGGCCAGGCACACGCACGCGCTTCGCGAATCTGTCGCTGGCCGGCGACTGGATTCGCACCGGACTGCCCGCGACGATCGAGAGCGCTGTCCGCTCGGGCGCGATCGCGGCACGGCTCGCCCTGGCGTGAGCGTATATCTTGAGTTACTCTAATAAGCGAACTCTAACCCTGGATCCCCTAATAAGCCCGGGAGGGAAGTCATGGCGTCGGTCCTCGAGAAACTTGAAAGAGCCGTCATCGCCGGCTTCGTCCTGGCGGCGATCATCTTCTGGCTGCTGGTCCGCCCGGCCGCCTTCGACCACGGATACTGGACGTTCTTCATGCGCTGGCTGCACGTGCTCAGCGGCGTGATGTGGATCGGCCTGCTCTGGTACTTCAACTTCGTCCAGATCCCCTCGATGCCGAAGATCCCGGACGAGCAGAAGCCGGCGATCGGCAAGGTGATCGCGCCGACCGCGCTCTTCTGGTTCCGCCACGCGGCGCTGGCGACCGTGATCACCGGCCTGCTGCTCGCGTGGATGAACGGATACATCGGCCAGGCCCTGATGCTGGGCGGCGCCGAGGGCGTGCCGCAGCACCGCAACATCGGCATCGGCATGTGGCTCGGCCTGATCATGGCCTTCAATGTCTGGTTCCTGATCTGGCCGAACCAGCAGAAGGCGCTCGGTCTGGTCGATGCGACCCCGGACGAGAAGAAGGCGGCGGCGCGCACGGCGATGCTGGTCTCGCGCACCAACACCGTCCTCTCGATCCCGATGCTCTACGCGATGGTCAGCGCCCAGAACATCTGAGCGCAGTCGTCACGGACGTTCGCGAGGGGGCCTTCGGGCCCCCTCGTCGTTTCAGTCGACGATGAACAGGATGGCGCCGGTCTCGGTCGAGGAGCGATGCGGCTCGGCGCCGTCCGCGACCTGGTAGCTGGTGCCGGGTATCAGCGTGAACTTGCGTCCGTCGGCGAGCTCGGTGTCGAGGCGCCCCTGCATCACCAACAGCACGTGGCCCTTCTCGCACCAGTGGTCGGAGACGTAGCCCGGCGTGTACTCGACCATGCGCACGCGGATCTCGCCGAAGTGGCGCGTCCGCCACAGCGCCTTGCCGGAAAGGCCCGCATGCTCGGTCGTCTCCACGTCCTTCCAGTCGACCGTCTGGAACGGGATGCCTGCCATCTTCATGGGCGCGCGTCCTTCTCGTCGGCGAGGCGGGCCTTCAGGTAGCTGAGGATCGGATAGAGCGCCGAGAGCAGGCCGAGCAGCAGGCCGTAGAGGCCCTCGCGGTATCCGCGGCGCGCGACGTAGGACTTCCAGAAGCGCGACAGCATCCGCCGCAGGTTCGGCCACAGCGTGCCGATCTCGCCGTCCTCGCGCATCTGCTCGGCGTTCAGGCTCGAATAGCGGTTGAGTCGATGGATCGCATCCGCGACGTCCTTGTAGACGTAGTGCGTCATTGTTTGAGTCAGCTCGCGTCGCACGCCCGTCAACTCGATCTTCGGGTGCACGCGCTGTCCGCCCCAGCGCTTGCAGCCCTTGGCGAACAGGCACGGCTTCATGCTGACGCCGTTGTAGGCGCCCCAGCCGTACCGCACGAGGTGACCGCCGATATAGTTGGCGAAGGGCACCAGGAAGTATCCAGGTTGCGCGGACTGGATCCGCTGCCGGACTTCCTTGGCCAGCTCGGGCGTCACCCGCTCGTCGGCGTCCACTTCGAGGATCCAGTCGCCGCGACAAGCATCGATGCCGGCGTGGCGCCGGTCGCCCTCGATGTGCCAGTTGCCCTCGATGACGCGGGCGTTGAACTCGGCGGCGATCGCCGTGCTGTTGTCGGTGGTGCGATCGAGGACGACGACGATCTCGTCGGCGAAGTGCAGAGCAGCGAGGCAATCGGCCAGCTGACGGGCCTCGTTGTGCGCGACGACCAGGGCGGAGAGATGTGCCATCGACTAGACTGCGAGCAGCGCCGCGGCTACGCGGCGGCCTTCGGCCATCAGCACGTTGTAGGTCCGGCAGGCGGCCCCGGTATCCATCGGGTCGGCGCCGATGCCGCGCTCGCGGAGCTGCGCCTTCAGCATCGGATGCAGCGGCACCAGGCGCTTGCCGGTACCGACCAGGAGGATCTCGAGCGGCGGATCGGACGAGAGCAGCGGACTCAAGGAGTCGAACGTGATGCCGGCGACGCCGGCGGCCGACCACGGGAACGTCACGGTCGGCAGGACCAGGAGCGAGCCTTCGAGGAGCACGCCGGACACGCGGAAGCGGCCATCGCCATAGGTCTCGATGACCTGCCGCCCCTCCGGGATAAGCGGCGTGATCTCCATCGGCCGGTCAGGAAGCCTTCGCTTCCGCCTCTTCCTGCTCCTTGGCGTGGGTCTTGCCGCGGTTCGACAGGTACCACTCCAACGGTGCTGCGACGTAGATCGTCGAGTAGGTGCCGGCGATCACGCCCCACAGCATCGCGAAGGAGAATCCGAACAGCACCGGTCCGCCGAACACCACCAGCGCGAAGGTGGCGAGGAACACCAGGCCGTTGGTGACGACGGTACGCGCCATGGTCTGGTTGACGCTGAGGTTGATCAGCTCGCGGAAGTCCATGCGCTTGAACTTGCGCGAGTTCTCGCGGATGCGGTCGTCGATGACGACGGTGTCGTTGATCGAGATGCCGGCGATGGTGACGACCGCCGCCAGCACGTTGAGGTCGAACTGCAGCCCGGTCACCGAGAACAGGCCGACCGTGGTCAAGCAGTCGTGCAGGATCGCGATGACGCCGGCGGCACCGGCGCGCCAGCCGAAGCGGAACGCCATGTAGCCCATGATGCCGACGAGCGACAGGGTGACCGCGAGGATGCCGTCCTGGATCAGCTCGCCGCCGACCTTGGGTCCCACCACCTCGACGCGGCGGTACTCGACGCTGGATCCGAGCGTCTTTGCCAGGGTCTCGCGGACCTTCTGCACGGCCGCCATCTCGGCGTCCTCGCCGCCTGTCTGGCGCTCGATCCGGATCAGCACGTCGTTGCTGGCGCCGAAGTCCTGCAGCGCCACGTCGCCGAGGTTCAGCGCGCCGATGTCGGAGCGCATCTTGGCGAGATCCGGCGCGGTCGGCGTGCGAACCTCGATCAGGATGCCGCCGGCGAAGTCGACGCCGTAGTTGAGGCCGCGGGTCGCGATCGAGATCACCGAGATCACGCACAGCACGATCGACAGCGCGAAGCACAGCTTGTGGAAGCGAAAGTAGTCGACCTTGGGGACCTTGGTCAGCAGGCGGATGGGCTTGAACATGGCGTCTTCCTCAGCCCCTCAGATCGGCAGCGTCTTCGGCTTGGCCCATTTGAGCCAGCCGACGACCAGCATGCGGGTCACCGTGACGGCCGTCAGCATCGAGCAGGCGATGCCGATGCCGAGCGTGACCGCGAAGCCGCGCACGGGACCGGACCCCAGCGCATAGAGGAACAGCGCGGCGATCAGGGTGGTCAGGTTCGAATCGAGAATGGTGACGTAGGCGCGCGAGAACGACACGTCGACCGCCGGGAACGGCGAGCGTCCCTGCCTCTCTTCTTCGCGCATGCGCTCGTAGATCAGCACGTTGGCGTCGACCGACATCGCGAGGCCCAGCACCATGCCGGCGAGGCCGGGTAAGGTCAGCGTCGCACCGATCCCGGCCATGATCGCGATGGTGAACGCGATGTTCAGTATCAGGGTGATGTTGGCGAAGATGCCGAACAGGCCGTAGCCCACGACCATCAGGATCGCGATCAGCGCATAGCCGATGGCGACCGCGATGGTGCCGGCGCGGATCGAGTCCGAGCCCAAGTCGGGACCGACCGTTCGCTCCTCCAGCACCTTGAGCGGCGCCGGCAACGCGCCGGCGCGGAGCAGCAGGGCCAACTCGTTCGCCGACTGGACGGTGAAGCCGCCGGTGATGATGCCGGAGCCGCCGAGGATCGGCTCGCGGATGTTCGGGGCCGAGATCACGCGGTTGTCGAGCAGGATGGCGAACGGCTTGTTGACGTTCTCGGTGGTGACCTCGCCGAACTTGCGGGCGCCGATCGCGTCGAAGCGGAAGCTGACCACCGCCTCGCCGTTGTTGAAGTTCGGCTGCGCGTCGGTGAGGTTCTCGCCGGAGACGGCGATGCGGCGCTGAACCGCCATCTTCTCGCGGCGGCCGTCGGGACCCGGCCTGTCGTTCTCGACGATCATCGACCCGGCCGGCGCGCGGTTGGACTCGATGTCGGCCTGGCTCGCGCGCGTGTCGACCAGGTGGAAGGTCATCTTCGCCGTGGTGCCGAGCAGGCGCTTGATGCGCTCGGGATCGTCGACGCCCGGCAGCTGGACCAGGATGCGGTCCTTACCGTGGCGGACGATGGTCGGCTCCTTGGTACCGGTCTCGTCGATGCGGCGGCGGACGATCTCGAGCGACTGCTGGATCGCCGCGGTATAGCGGTCGTCCCAGGCCTTCTCGGTGTAGGTCATCCGGACCACGCCCTCGGGCGAGACGGTGACCGTCGCGTTCGGGTCGAGGCCGCGGAGCGCGGTCTGCGCCTTCTCGCGGTCGTTCGGGTCGCGGAGCCGGACCGAGACCGCCTCAGCGTCGGCGCCGAGATCGGTATAGGTCAGTCGCTGGTTACGAAAAGCGACTCGGACGTCGTCGACCAGGTTGGCAAGGCGGTCGTGCTTGACCGCTCGCGTGTCTACCTCGAGCAGGAGGTGCGAGCCGCCCTGGAGGTCGAGGCCGAGGTTGATGCGATCGGCATGCAGCCAGCGCGGCAGGCTGTCGGTGACGGTTCGCGGAACGAACGACGGAATGGCGTAGAGAAGGCCCCACGCGCAGAGAAGCGCGACGAGGATGATCTTCCAGCGCTGGATCTGGATCATCGAGGACGATCAGTTGCCGGAGGCCGGCTTGTCCTCGGCGGACTTGTCGCCACCCTCGGCCTTCACCGGCTCTGTCTTGGACAGGACCTCCGAGACCGCACCGCGCAGCACCTTCACGCGCACGCCATCGGCGATCTCGATGCTGAGCTCGGTGTCGGAGGTCACCTTGGCGACGCTGCCGATGATGCCGCCGACGACCACGCGGTCGCCGCGGCGCACGGCAGACAGCATCTCGCGATGCTGCTTCATCTTCTTCTGCTGAGGCCGGATCAGGAGGAAATAGAAGACGACGAAGATCAACACCAAGGGCGCGAGCGCCATGATGTCGAAGCCGGCGCCGGCGCCGCTCTGGGCGTAGGCGGGCGAAATCAGCATGTGAGAGGACTCCCGATCTGGCCGGATTTGAGTGGGCGGACTATAACGGCCCGGCCGAGGATTGCAACGAGCCCCCCTCCCCGCCTCGCCTCAAGGACTTTCATGAACGATCCCAAGGTTTTGGATCTGCTTCAACGCATTGCCGAAGCCCTCGAACGGGGCTCTCCGAAGCCGCCTTCCGCACCTGATCTCGGGGTCGCTGAGAGCTATGTCTGGCATGCCGAAACCGAGGCGCTCCAGCCGGTGAGACGGGTAAATCGGGTGGCGATCGGGCTCCTTCAAGGCATAGATCGCCAGCGCGACATCCTCCTCGACAACACGCGGCGCTTCGCCGACGGGCTGCCGGCCAACAACGCCCTCCTCTGGGGCGCCCGGGGCATGGGCAAGAGCTCGCTGGTCAAGTCGGTCCATGCCGAGGTCAACCGCGTGACGCCCGGCCGCCTGATCCTGGTCGAGATCCACCGCGAGGACATCCCGAGCCTGCCCAAGCTGCTCGCCATCCTGCGCGCGGCCGGGGAGAAGCGGGCTTTGCTCTTCTGCGACGACCTCTCCTTCGAGGCCGAGGACGGCAGCTATAAGTCGCTGAAAGCGGTGCTCGAAGGCGGCGTCGAGGGCCGGCCGGAGAACGTGCTGTTCTATGCGACGTCCAACCGCCGCCACCTGATCTCGCGCCAGATGATCGAGAACGAGCGGTCGACCGCGATCAACCCGGGCGAGGCGGTCGAGGAGAAGGTGTCGCTGTCCGATCGCTTCGGCCTCTGGCTCGGGTTCCATGCCTGCGACCAGGACACCTACTTCGCGATGATCGAGGGCTATGCCGGGGCCTATGGCCTCGACGTGCCGGTCGAGCAGCTGCATCACGAAGCCAACGAGTGGTCGATCACCCGCGGCGCCCGCTCCGGTCGCGTCGCCTGGCAGTACATCCAGGATCTCGCCGGTCGCATCGGCAAGAAGGTGGGATGATCGCCTTCTCGGCCGCGCGCGAGGCCGATTTCGAGCGGCTGCTGGCGCTGCGCATCGAGGTGATGCGCCCGCACCTGGAACGCCTCGGCCGCTATCATCCGGATCGCGCACGGGCCCGCTTCCGCGAAGCCTTCGAGCCGGCGCACTTCCGGCTGATCGAGGTCGACGGGACATTTGCCGGCTGCGTCAGCCTGAAGGCGGAGGCCGACCACGACGAGCTCGGCCAGTTCTACCTCTCGCCGCAGCACCAGGGTCGCGGCATCGGCGGCAAGGTTCTGGACCTGCTCCTCGCCGAGACCGATGCCGCCGGCCGGCTCGTCCGGCTCCACGTGCTGAAGCAGAGCCCGGCGGCACGGCTCTACGAGCGCCACGGCTTCGTCCGGACGCATGAGGAGGAGTGGGACATCTTCTACGAGCGGGCGGCGCCCGGCGGGTTCGTCGTCACCGACGCGCCCGACGACCGTCTGAAGAAGACGATCAACGACGGGCTCAAGGGCTTCAACCACGAGCAGGCCGGCTACACCGACGGCAGGTCGCTCGCGATCGCGCTTCGTGATCCCGCCAGCAACGAGCCGATCGGCGGAATGCTCGGCCGGACGTCGTTCGGGCTCCTGGTGATCGACCTCGTCTTTCTGCCCGAGGGCATGCGCGGCCAGGATCTCGGCTCACGGATGCTGGCGGCGATGGAGGCGGAGGCGAAGCGGCGCGGCTGCAAGGCCGGCATGCTCTACACGATCAGCTTCCAGGCGCCGGGCTTCTACGAGAAGCACGGCTGGCGCGAGTTCGGCCGCGTCCCCTGCGATCCGCCGGGCACGAGCCGCGTCTTCATGGCGAAGACGCTCTAGCCGTGGAACGCATCCCCCCGCCACGCCGGTCGACGAGCTTGGAGACGGCCCGCCTCCTTCTACGGCCGAGCGACCGTGACGACGCGCATCAGGCCTTCAGGATCAGTTCGGACTGGGAAGTAACCCGAAATCTGAGTGCGGCCGCTTTTCCCCCGGTCTTAAGCGACCTGGAGACATGGTTCGACGAACACCCGAGAGAATGGACCGAGGGCAAAGCATATCGGTTCGCTGTCCTGCATCGCGGAGCCATGATCGGTCTGGCTGACCTTGATCGGGTTTCAGATACCGAAGCCGAGCTGGGCTATTGGTTGGGCGTGACTTGGTGGGGGCATGGCTACGCCACGGAGGCTGCCGGTGCGCTGATCCAATTCGCCTGGGGCGCATTGGGGTTGGCCCGGCTCAAAGCAGGTCACGCAGCCGACAATCCGGCGTCGGGAAGATTGCTGGTGAAGCTTGGCTTCCAGTGCATCACGGAGACGGAGGTCTACTCCCGTCCCCGCGACTGCAAAATTAGGGCGCTCAAGTACGCCCTGGATCGCAACTAGGACCGTTCCATCAGCGGGCGCGGATCGACCGCGTGCGCGCCCTGGCGGACCTGGAAATGGACCTGCGGCTGGGTGACAGCGCCGCTCTCGCCGACGGTGGCGATGACCTGGCCACGCTTCACCTTGTCGCCGCGCTTCACCATCAGCTTGTCGTTGTGCGCGTAGGTCGTGACGAAGCCGCCCGCGTGCTTGATCAGCACCAGGTTGCCGAAGCCCTTCAAGTCGTCCCCGGCATAGGCCACGACGCCGTTGTCGGCGGCGATCACCTTGTCGCCGCGGCTGGCGGCGATGTTGAGGCCGTCGTTGCGGAGACCGCCGGGCTGCGGGCCGTAGCTGGAGATGACACGGCCTTTGACCGGCCAGGCGAAGCTGCGGCCGGCGCGCGGCGGCGGCTCGGAGAGCGCAGCCTTGGGCTCGGCGGTTGTCGGCTTCGGCATCGCCCGATAGGCGGTCGGCACCGGCGCGACCTCGGACTCCGGCTCCGATTTCTTGCCGTGGCTCTGCGGCAGGCGGAGGAAATGCTGCTCGGCCGCGATCACCGGCCGCGGCTGCGAGGGAACCTCGGCCTTGGCGAGGACCATCGGCGCCTGCTCGGACCTGGCGGGCTCGAAGCGGGCAGGCTCGACCTTCACCGTCTCGACGCGGACGGGCTCGGATTTGGCGGCCACCGCCTTCGCGGCCTCGACCTTCAGCGTGTCGCCGACGACGGTCGGCGCCTTGGCCGGCTCGGGTGCTGCCAGCGACACGGCGTGCACCGAAGAGCGCGGCGACGAAGCGACGGTCGCCTGCGAGATCGGCTCGGCGGCCGGCGGCGGGATCGGCGCGGCGCGGACGGCAAGCGGCTTGTAGTCGGTCTTGCCGCGATCGGCCGCCGCCGGTCTGGCGGCGGCGACCACGGTCTCCATCGGGCCCCCACCCGGAATGGTCAGCTTCTGGCCGGCCTGGACGCCATAGGGCGGCTTCAGGTTGTTGGCCTGGGCGATCGCGGTCGCCGTCGTGTGATGCCGGCGGGCGATCGCGCTCAAGGTCTCGCCCCGTTGCACGGTCACCGAGGCCGCGGCGGCCGGTGCCGACGCCTGGACGCGAAGGCCCGGCGGCATCGAGGACGGGTGCGGCGCGAACCTGGCGGTCGCGACCGTGACGGCTGGCGTCGACGATGAGTCGTGCAGGGTAACCGGCGCCGGAGCATCTTCGCGCGGCGCACAGGCTGCAAGCAGCGCTGCGACGAGAGGGGCCGCGAATCGGGTATGCCGAATCATTGCGGCTCCGCAATCTATGTGGATAAGGCGAATCGTGCAAGGAATTCCGAATCGTCGATTCGCAGGTCGCGATTTTTCAAATCATTGCGCGGAGGTCTGAATCCTTCCCGGCAGCAAACGATGGATCAGCATGCCGCCGACCATGGCCAGGCAGAAGATCGCCGCGGAAGTGCCTGCAAAACCAATCGAAGCGATCGCCGGACCCGGGCAATAGCCGACCAGACCCCAGCCGACGCCGAACATCGCCGCACCGCCGATCAGGCGCGCGTCGATTTCGCGAGTCGCGGGCAGGTCGAAGCGCTCGCCATAGACTGGGCCTGAGCGCTTGGTGACAAGGCCGTAGCCGATCGCGCTCATGCCGACCGCGCCGGCGAGCACGAAGACCAGCGTCGGATCCCAGGCGCCGCCGGCGAGGTCGAGGAAGCCCAGCACCCGTGCCGGGTCGAGCATCCCGGAGAGCGTCAGGCCGAGGCCGAACAGCAGGCCGGCGATCCCGGCCGACATGACCTTCTTCATGTTCAGCCTCCCGCGTGACGGACGAGGAAGACCGTCGCCACCGCCGCCGCGACGAAGGTTCCGACCGCAGCGAAGGACCGGGGCGACAGCCGCGCCAGGCCACAGACACCATGCCCGCTGGTGCAGCCGTTGCCGAGCGTCGTGCCGACGCCGACCAGGAGCCCGGCGATGACGACCTCCGGCAGCGGCGGCAGCACGGGCTTCGGCAGGGTCCCGCCGAAGAAGGCGAAGATCACCGGGGCGAAGATCAGGCCGACCAGGAAGGCGGTCCGCCAGTCGCGCTCAGGGCCCGGGGCAGCGATCGCCCCGTCCATGATGCCGGCGACGCCGGCGACCCGGCCGTTGAACAGCAGCAGCATCGTCGCGGCGAGGCCGATCAGGGCGCCGCCGAGCAGCGCGGTGATCGGATCGTAGGTGGCGATCATCGTCCCTCCCCTTCATTCATCGAGGGAGGATACCGCGCTTCGGCTCGAGGATCATGTAAAGGCAGCGGCCGTCCGGCGTATCGATCTCGCCCGAGCGGCGGAAGCCGGCTTTCTCGTATGTCCGGATCGCCGCGAGGTTGCCTGGATCCGGATCGATGTGGAGCCGCGCCGCGTCGGGCAACGACGCCAGATGCCGGACCGCGAGACCGACGGCGCGTGAGCCGAGGCCCTGGCCGATCAGCTCCGCCGGCCCGATGAAGAGATCGAGGCCATAGGTCTCGCGCGGCAGGTCGTGCGCCGCCCAGAACTCGTCCGGATTGGCGTGATAGGTCTGCAGGTAGCCGACCGGCCGGCCCTCCTCGACGATCAGATAGGGTGCCACATGGAGCCGGCCGATGTGCGACGCGATCTCGGCAGTTCCTATGTCCGGCGGGTTCCAGACCCGGGCAAGGTGCGGCTGATGCAACCAGCGACGGATCAACGGCAGGTCGGCTTCCCTCAGGATCACGAGCGCCAAGCCGTCGTCGCCCTCGACCCGCGCGACTCGGAAGCTCACGACGCCTGCGGCACCGCGCCCGGCACCAGGGGTACGAAGCGGACCTGGCTCATCCGCTCCTCGCGGAAATGCTGGCCCTCGCGCGTCACCTTGTAGATCCACTGGTCGATGACGTTGGCGCCGATCGGCACGATCATGACGCCGCCGTCGTCGAGCTGGTCGGCGAGGGTCGCTGGCATCTCGTTCGCCGCCGCCGTCACGAGGATACGCGGGAACGGCGCCTGCTCCGGCCAGCCGCGCGTGCCATCGGCGCATTGCGCGGTCAGGTTATGGCATTTGAGCTGGGCCAGGCGCGCTTCCGCCTCGGCCAGGAGCTCGCGGTGGCGCTCGATCGTGTAGACGCGACGGAAGAGCTGGCAGAGGACCGCGGTCTGGTAGCCCGAACCGGTGCCGATCTCGAGCACGCGGAGACGCTTGTCGGGCTCGAGCAGCTGGGTCATCAGGCCGACGATCAGCGGCTGGCTGATGGTCTGGCTGCAGGAGATCGGAAGCGCGGTGTTTTCGTAGGCCTGGTCCTGGAAGGCATCCGGCACGAACATCTCGCGCGGCACCCGCTCGATCGCGGAAAGAACTTTTGTGTCTGTGACGCCGGCGCGGCGAAGCTCCAGGACGAGCCGGATCTTGCGCGCCGCTTGGGTCACCCGAGAGCTCTCTTGAGCTTGGCCAGCGCCGGCTTGCTGGTCATGTTGATGCCGATCGGCGTGACCGAGATGTAGCCCTCGATGATCGTCGCGAGATCGGAGCCCTTCGCCGGCACGCGGCCGGCCTTGGTATCGCCGATCCAGAAATAGGGCACGCCGCGGGGATCGCGGCTCTGCACCATGGTGTCGCCGATCTTGCGCTTGCCCTGGCGCGCCGCCCTGATGCCGAGCACCTTCTTCGGGTCGGCGACATGCGGGAAGTTGACGTTCATCAGCACGTCGTCGGGCCAGCCGATCTTGCAGAGCTTCTTGATCGTCTCGGCCGTGTGCATCTCCGCCGTCGGCCAATGCGCCTTCTGTCCCCAGGGAACGGAGACGCTGAGCGCGATCGCGGGAACGCCGAGAAGCACCGCCTCCATCGCGGCGGCGACGGTGCCCGAGTAGTGCACGTCCTCGCCGAGATTGGCGCCGCGGTTGATGCCGGAGAGCACCAGCGTCGGCCGCTCGTCCTTCAAGAGGTGGTTGATCGCCAGCAGCACGCAGTCGGTCGGCGTGCCGTCGCAGGCATAGCGACGGTCCGAGACCTTCCGCATCCGGAGCGGCGAGCGCAGGGTCAGCGAGTGGCCGGCACCGGAATTCTCGTGCTCCGGCGCCATGACCCAGACATCCTTGGAGAGCTTGCGCGCTGCCTTCTCAAGGATCTTGAGGCCCGGCGCATGAATGCCGTCGTCGTTCGAGATCAGGATCCGCGCCTTCGAGAGGTCGATCGGAAAACGCTTGTCAGCCATTGGCGCGGATCGTCTCCAGCCCGCCGAGATAGGGACGCAGCGCCGGCGGCACGGCGACGGACCCGTCCTCCTGCTGATAGTTCTCGAGGATCGCGATCAGCGTGCGGCCGACGGCGAGGCCCGAGCCGTTGAGCGTGTGGACGAAGCGGGTCTGCTTGTCCCCCGCCCCCTTGAAGCGCGCCTTCATGCGGCGTGCCTGGAAGTCGCCGCAGTTCGAGCAGGAGGAGATCTCGCGATACTTCCCCTGCCCCGGCAGCCAGACCTCGAGGTCGTAGGTCTTCTTGGCGGCGAAGCCCATGTCGCCGGTGCAGAGCAGCATGACGCGATACGGAAGGCCGAGGCGCTGCAGCACGGTCTCCGCCGCCTTGGTCATGCGCTGATGCTCTTCCTCGGACCTGTCCGGGTGAGCGATCGACACCAGCTCGACCTTGTTGAACTGGTGCTGGCGCAGCATGCCGCGCGTATCCTTGCCCGCCGCCCCCGCTTCCGAGCGGAAGCACGGCGTGTAGGCGGTGAAGCGGAGCGGCAGGTCCTTCTCGTCGAGGATGCGGTCGGCCACGAGGTTGGTCAGCGGCACCTCGGCGGTCGGGATCAGCCAAAAGTCGTTGGTGGTGCGGAACTGGTCCTCGGAGAATTTCGGCAGCTGGCCGGTGCCGAACAGCACGTGGTCACGCACCAGCAGCGGCGGCGAGGTCTCCTCGTAGCCGAACTCGCCGGTATGGATGTCGAGCATGAACGAGGCGATCGCGCGCTCCATCCGGGCGAGGTGCTTGCGCAGCACCGTGAAGCGCGAGCCGGACAGCTTGGCCGCCGCCTCGAAGTCCATCATGCCGAGCGCCTCGCCGATGTCGAAGTGCTCCTTCGGCTGGAAGGCGAAGTTCTTCCGCTCGCCGACGGTGCGGACGCAGGCGTTGTCGTGTTCGTCCTTGCCCGGGGGCACGTCCTCGGCCGGGACGTTCGGCAGGCTGGCGAGCAACGTGTCGAGCTCGTCGCCCGCGGCTTTGTCGTCGCTTTCGAGCGCCGGCACCCGATCCTTGATCGTCGCGATCTCGGCCATCAGCGCGTCGGCGTTGCCACCCTCGCGCTTGAGCCTGCCGATCTCCTTGGAGGCCTCGTTGCGGCGGGCCTGGAGGGTCTGAAGCTCCGTCTGGGCCTTCCGGCGGCGCTCGTCGATCGCCAGCAGGCGCGACGACGACGCCTCGAGCCCACGGCGCTTAAGCGCCCGGTCGAAAGCGGCGGGGTCGTCGCGAAGCTGCTTGATGTCGAGCATGGCCTGGAACCGTTGACGAATTGGGCGCTCGTTATAAGCGCCGCGCCGCTAACGGTCTAGGCCGACTCCGCCCCCTGGGCAGCCTCTTCCTCGGCCTCGCGCCGGGCTTTCTGCTTCTCGATCATCCGGGCGCAGACGATGGAGATCTCGTAGAGGATGACGATCGGGACGGCGAGGCCGACCTGGCTGATCACGTCGGGAGGCGTCAGGATCGCGGCGGCGACGAAGGCGAGAACGATCGCATAGCGCCGCTTCTCGGCCAGCCCCTTGGCGGTGACCATGCCGACCCGGGCCATCAGGGTCAGAAGCACCGGAAGCTCGAAGGCGAGGCCGAAGGCGAAGATCAGCTGCATGACCAGCGACAGGTACTGGTCGACCTTGGCTTCGAGCTGGATCGGAAGCTCTCCCGGCCCGCCCGGGCTCTCGAACGAGAGGAAGAACTTCCAGGCCATCGGGATGATGAAATAGTAGACGAGCGCGCCGCCCATGAAGAACAGCACCGGCGTCGCCACCAGGAACGGCAGGAACGCCTTCCGCTCCTGGCGATAGAGGCCTGGCGCGATGAACATCCAGATCTGGCCGGCGACGATCGGGAACGAGACGAAGGCGGCGGCGAAGAAAGCGACCTTGAGGTAGGTGAAGAACGCTTCGTGGAGCGCGGTGTAGATCAGCCGCCGGCTCTCGCCGTGGAAGGCCTCGGCCAGCGGGTGGGTCAGGAAGGCGAAGATGTGCTCGGCGACCGCGTAGCAGCCGACGAAGCAGATGATGAAGGCGATGAACGCCTTGATCATGCGCCCGCGCAGCTCGATCAGGTGATCGAGCAGCGGCATCTTGGTGTCGTCGATATCGCCCTTCTGGTCGGTCATCTGGATCTAGGCGGCGGCCGGCGGCTTGGGTGCGGCCGGCTCAGCGGGAGCGACCGTCTCCGCTCCCGGAGGGGGCACCGTCTCGGTCGGCGTCGTCGGCAGCGAAGCCGTCTCGACGGGCGCGACCGGCGATGGCGGACCGAGCGGCTCGGTGCTGCTGACCACGGGCTCGGCAAAGGTCTGGGGCGCCTGCAGCGCCGCTTCGATCTCGCCGGTCGGGTCGACCGACTTCTTCACGTCGCCGATCGCGTTGTCGGCGATCTTGGTCACGTCGTCGACCAGGCCGGTCGCGGTCTGCTCGACCTGCTTTCGCACGTCGGCGAGCTCGGCCTCGCGCACCATCTCGTCGACGCCGCGCTGGAACTCGCCGGCCATCTCGCGGGCCTTCTTGACCCACGACGCCACGGTGCGGATCGCATTGGGCAGGTCTTTCGGCCCAATGACGACCACCGCCACCGCGGCGATGACCATGATTTCCTGCCAGCTGACGTCGAGCATTCGCGGTCGGTCCCGCCCTTAAGCCCTAAGGCCGGCCTTGACCCTCCCGATCAGGCGCGAGGGGTCTGCTGAGCGCCGCCAGCCGTCGTGGTCGTCTGCGGCTCGGCCTGCGCCTGCGTGTTGATCTGTCCGGCCGGCTGGGCCTGGCCGTCCTTGTTGGCCTCGGCGCCTTCCTCGTTCAGGCCTTTCTTGAAGGACCTCAGGCCTTTGCCGAAATCGCCCATCAGCTTGGAGATCTTGCCGCCGCCGCCGAAAAGAATGAGCACGACGGCCAGGACGATCAACCAGTGCCAGATGCTGAAGCTACCCATGGAAATGCTCCTGTTCCCTGCCGTGCCTTAAAGCGCGCGGATCATGGCAAATGCCTCCCGCGCCAGCAACCGGCCGGCGTTCTCCCCTTGATCTACTAAGTACGCTCAGTCGGCCGGAAATACAAACGCCTGGGCCGGATCGAGAGCGATTGTGACCGGGGTATCGAGGGCCGGCTGATGCAGCCCCCAGATCCGGGCCCGGAGCCGCTGGCCGTCGTCGAGCGCCAGCACCAGGCGGGTCGAGCGGCCGAGCGGATGGGCGCTGACGACTCGCGCCGGCACGCCACTACCGCCCGAGAGATCCACCTTGAGGGCCTCGGGCCGAACCGCCACCTCGGCCCGGGCTCCGCTCGGTAGCCGGGTAGGAACGACGCCGAGGCGGGTCGCCACCTGGCCGCCATCGGCCTGGCCCGAGAGCCGGTTCACCTCGCCGAAGAAGGCGGCGACGAACAGGGACGTCGGGTGGCGATAGAGATCGATCGGCGTGCCTTCCTGGACGATCCGCCCTTCCCGCATCATCGCGATGCGGTCGGCCATGAACATCGCCTCCTCGGCGTCATGAGTGACCATCAGGGTCGCCGTCCCGCTCTTGCGGAGCGCTTCCAGGGTCACGTCCCTCACCTGCTCGCGAAGCCGCGTGTCGAGGCCCGAGAACGGCTCGTCGAGCAGCAGCAGCTTCGGCTTCGGCGCCAGCGCGCGGGCGAGCGCCACCCGCTGCTGCTCGCCGCCCGAGAGCATGTGCGGGAAGGACTGCTCGGCATGGGCGAGGCCGACATCGCCGAGCGCCGCCATGATCCGCGACCGCCGCGCGTCCTGGTCGGTCGAGCGGATCCCGAAACCGACGTTGTTGCAGATCGTCAGGTGCGGGAAGAGCGCGAAGTCCTGGAACACGAGGCCGACGTTGCGGCTCTCCGGCGGCACATGGGCGCCCGGCGACCCGACGACGACGCCGTCGATCGCCACCTGCCCCACCTGCACTTCCTCGAGCCCGGCGGCGAGGCGGAGCACGGTGCTCTTGCCGCAGCCGGAGGGTCCCAGCAGGCAAACCACCTCGCCGGACGCGACCGAGAGCGTGAGGTCGGCGACGGCGCGGACCTTGCCGTAATCGTGGGTGACGCCGGTCAGCGAGAGCGCGGGCGCGGTCACAGCGCATGTCCCGGGCGGCTGCGGCCGACCTGTCGCGCAAGAAGGATCACCGGCCCCAAGCCGGCGGCAAGGATCGCCAGCGCGGGTGCGGCGGTCTCGGCCAGCTGCTCGTTGCGGGCTAGGTCGTAGGCGTAGATCGCCAGCGTGTCGAAGTTGAAGGGCCTCAGGATGAGCGTCGCCGGCAGTTCCTTGATCACGTCGACGAAGACCAGCAGCGCCGCGGCAAGAAGGCTCGGTCGTAGCAGCGGCAGATGCACGGAGGCGAGGATCTCGTGCGGGCGGCGTCCGAGAACGCGGCCGGCATCGTCCATGCTGCGCCCGACCTTGGCGAGGCTGGCCTCCGCCGCGTTGAACGAGATCGCGAGAAAACGGACCAGGTAGGCGTAGGTGACGGCGACGATCGTGCCGGAGAGGATGAGCCCGGTCGAGACGCCGAAAGTCGCTTTCGCCCAGGCGTCGATCGTGCGATCGATCGCGGCGAACGGCAGCATCACGCCGACCGCGATCACCGCTCCCGGCACCGCGTAGCCGGTGCTTGAGAGCCTGGCCAGCGTCCTGACCATCGGCGTCGGCCGAAGGCGTGCGCCATAAGCCAGCACCAGCGAGAGCGCGACCGCGAGCACAGCGGCGATGGCACCGAGCGTGACGCTGTGAAAGGTGAGCTTGAGGAAACGGGCATCGAAGCCCAGCGCCTGGGAGCGGATCGCCCACCAGATCAGCACGCCGAGCGGCACGACGAATCCCAGCACGATCGGCAGCGTACAGGCGATGACGGTCAGCGCCGACTTGATGCCCTTGAGCTTCAGGCTCGGCAGCGCGCGGTAGCGGATCGAGGTCTGGTGATAGCGGGCGTCACCCCGCGACCAGCGCTCGGCCAGCAGCAGCGCCAGCACGAAGATCAGCAGCACGGCCGCGAGCTGTGCCGCGGCTGCGGGCTGCCCCATGCCGAACCAGGTGCGGAAGATGCCGGCGGTGAAGGTGTCGACCGCGAGATGCTGAACCGCGCCCAGGTCGTTCAGCGTCTCCATCAGCGCCAGCGCCACGCCGGCCACCAGCGCCGGCCGCGCGAGAGGCAGGCCCACCCGGAAGAAGCGCCGCCACGGGCCGGCACCGAGCGTGCGGCTCGCCTCCAGCACGCAGACCGACTGTTCGGTGAAGGCGGCGCGCGCCAGCAGGTAGACGTAAGGGTAGAGGACGAAGGTCATCACCGCGATGCCGCCGCCGAGCGAACGGATCTCGGGGAACCAGTAATCGCCGTGGCGCCAGCCGAACAGCGCGCGGAGGCCCGACTGCACCGGGCCGGCATAGTCCATCATCCCGCCATAGGTGTAGGCGATCACGTAGCTGGGCACGGCCATCGGCAGCAGCAGCGCCCACTGGAACAGATCGCGGCCGGGGAAGCGGTGCAGTGTCACCAGCCAGGCGGTGCCGGCGCCGACGATCAGCGTGCCGAGGCCGACGCCGACCATCATCCAGAACGTGGTCGCGAGATAGCGCGGCAGCACCGTCGAGGCGAGATGGCGCCAGATGTCGCCGGTCGGGACGAAGATGTAGGAGAGGACGACGAGCACCGGGATCGCGATCACCGCGGCGATCGCCGCGGTCGCCAGGGTCCAGCCGTCGAGCCTGAGGCGACGAAGCAAACGGGGCGATGGCTGGACGAGATCGGTCAAGGCGGGTCCGAGCGGTGGCGACCCGCCATTCTGTTGCGGTTCATTCGCAGGCGCAAACGATGGCGGGCGCGCGAACTGTCGCAGGCTTCAGCGGCGATCCAGGAACGCCATCACCAGGTCGATCCAGAACGGATCGGGCTCGCCGAACATCTCGTGGCCGCCGCCGTTGGAGAGCAGCTTCTCGTCGCTCTCCAGCGCCTTGGCCTTGGAAAAGGCGAGCTGGCAGCTCTCGGCCTGCGGATCGGTTTTCTCCCAGAGGTGGAGCACGCGGCCGGCCATCTGGTCGGCAGCCTGGGTGGCGAAGCGCTCGTAGCGCTCGTCGAGGCCGCAGCCCGCGAGCACGACATAGGAGAGATCCGGATCGCGGATCCGTGCCGCGGCCACCAGGGCGGCGGTGCCGCCGACGTCGTAGCCCATCACGGCAATCCTGGGTGCGGACACGCCTGCGGCCATCAGCTTGCGGATCTGATCGCCGGCCCGGCGCGCGAGATCGAACGGATCGGGATTGGGGTTGCGGCGCTCGGTCAGCACCTCGAAACCGCGATTGGCGAAGGCATTGGCGACGGGTTCGCCGGGTGCCGGGCCCTGGATGAAGATCAGGTAGCGTGCGCTCGGGTCGATCCTGTCCGGTACATCCGAGCGGACCTGTCCAGCTTCGGTGGCGCCCAGGAAGGTCAGCGCCAGGAGAGCGAGGAGAAGCGCTGCGGCCCTGCCTCCTCTCCGTCGCATGGCCTATTCCGCCGTCGACCGTTTGGGCGGGGACTCGTCCTTCTCGTCCTCTTCTTCGTCGTCGTCTTCTTCTTCGTCCTCGTCCTCGTCCTCATCATCCTCGTCGTCGAGGTCCTCGTCCTCGTCGTCGTCATCCTCGTCGACGTCTTCCTCGGGCTCCTCGTCGCCGGCGGCAGCGGACTCCTCGGCCGCAGCCTCGGCGCCCCGCGCCTCGTCTTCCTCATCGTCGAGCTGCGCCTGGCGGCGCTCCTCGCGCGTGCGGGCGTCTTCCTCGTCGCGCTCCTTCTCGGCCTCCGCTTCGACCGCGTCGGCCTCTTCCTGGCGCATCGCCATGGTGATGCCGCCGCGGTGATCGAGCAGGCCGGCGGCGCGAAGCTCGTCGAGGTTCGGCAGATCCTCGATCCGGTCGAGGCCGAAATGCTCGAGGAACTCGTCAGTGGTGACCCAGGTGACGGGGCGGCCGGGCGCCTGGCGACGGCCCTTCGGCTTGATCCAGGTCGCCTCCATCAGCATGTCGAGCGTGCCCTTGCTGAGCGCAACGCCGCGCACCTGCTCGACCTCGGCACGGGTGATCGGCTGGTGATAGGCGATGATCGCCAGCGTCTCGACCGCGGCGCGCGACAGCTTTCGCTGCACCTGCTGCTCCGGGCTCAAGGCGGCGGCGAGATCCGGCGCGGTGCGGAACGCCCACTTGCCGGAGATCTTGGTCAGCGTGACGCCGCGGCCGTCGTACATCGTCTCGATCTCGGTCAGGACCGACGCCAGCTCCGTCCCTTCGGGCAGGCGTTGGGCGAGATCCTCCTCGGAAACCGGGTGCGAGGCCGCGAACAGGACGGCTTCGATCAGGCGGGCGGCGGGCGACGGCTCGGTCATCAATTGCTCGAAGGCTTGGCGGCCCGGAAGAACACCGGGCCGAAGGGTTCGGTCTGCTTGATCTCGATCACGCCGCTCTTCGCGAGCTCGAGGCTCGCGATCAAGGTCGCGGCGATCGCCGAGCGGGTGACGATGCCGCCCGGCTTCAGCGCTTCGGGAAGGAAGGCGTTCATGCTCTGCCAGTCGACCATGCGGCCAACCATCGCCTCGAGCCGCTTGATCGCGTCCTCGACCGCGTGCAGCTCGGTCGGCGCGATGTGGAGCACCTGCGTCTCCTCGCGCGACTTGTGCTCGCCATAGGCCGACAGCAGCTCGTAGAGCGTGACGTCGAAGACGGTCTTCTTGCGCACTCGGACGTCGATGGTCTCGCCGCGCGGGAAGGTGTCGCGACCGAGCCGCGGCCGCGCCATCAGCTTGACCGCCATCTGCTGCATCGCCTCGAGACGCTGCAGCTGGAAGGCCAGGGCCTCGGCCAGCTGCTCGCCCGACGGTTCGTCGTCGGCCGGCGGATCCGGCAGCAGGAGGCGCGACTTGAGGTAGGCCAGCCACGCCGCCATCACCAGGTAGTCGGCGGCGAGCTCGAGCCGCACACGGCGGGCGGCCTGGATGAACACCAGGTACTGCTCGACCAGCGCCAGGATCGAGATCTTCTTGAGGTCGACCTTCTGCTCGCGGGCGAGCGTCAGGAGGACGTCGATCGGGCCTTCGTAGCCGTCGACGTCGACCAGCAAGCGTTCCCCTTCGGGAGTCTCGTCTTTCTGATCTTCGAAGGTTTCGACGGCAGTGGTCATTCGAGCCCGGCCAGCGTGGCGATCACGCGCAACAGATACTCGACCGGGGCCTCGATGAGCCAGGGTGAAATGGACAGATTTATCCCCAGCTGCCGGCCGATCAGCGGCAGCAGGAACAGCACGCCGATCACCAGGAAGATGCCGACCCGCTCGAGCTTGGCGAGCTGGAAGGCGAGCGGCCGGGGAAGGATGCCGACCAGCACCCTGCCCCCGTCCAGGGGCGGAACCGGCAGCATGTTGAAGACGGCCAGCACAAGGTTGAGGATGACGGCGTTCTCCAGGTTCTCGGCCGCCCACGGGCCGACATAATCCGGGAGGTCGTCGACGACGTGAAAAGCCAGGGCGCAGACGAAGGCGATCAGCAGGTTCATGCCCGGCCCGGCCGCGGCGACCATGATCATGCCGAGGCGCGGCGGG
The DNA here is from genome assembly GCA_016792585.1 of Rhodospirillaceae bacterium. Classification (GTDB taxonomy): domain Bacteria; phylum Pseudomonadota; class Alphaproteobacteria; order SHVZ01; family SHVZ01; genus SHVZ01. Next base: position 266 of record JAEULB010000230.1, on the reverse strand, counting down.
TTGAGGCGCCAGAAGTTCACCGGCACCGGCTTGGCGTATCCGAACAGGAACGGCGCCCGCATCAGCAGCAGGATGCCGGGCAGCACGATGGTGCCGAAGGGATCGACGTGGCGGAGCGGATTGAGGCTCATCCGCCCTTCACGCTTCGCGGTGTCGTCGCCGAAGAGATACGCCGCGAAGCCGTGCGCCGCCTCATGCAGCGTGATCGCGACCAGCGCCGGCAGAACCCAGACGGAAGCCTTGTAGAGAATGTCGGCGACCACATC
>JAEULB010000024.1 GCA_016792585.1 Rhodospirillaceae bacterium | reverse complement strand
GTGCAGAAGAAGATCACCGAAGGCCAGAACGCCGGCAACACCACCGAGCAGCAATCGATCCTGAACTCGGACTTCCGCAACCTGGTCGCGCAGATCAACACCTTCATCACCAACGCGACCTACAACGGCCGCAACCTGCTGTCGGCCGCCTCTACCTCGATCAACGTGATCGCCAACGTCGACGGCTCGACGCTGACCATCCGCTCGAACAGCAACTTCGCGTTCCAGTCCACGAACCTCGGTGCACAGAACATCTCCTCGACGGTGTCGGCGACGCAGGCCCTCTCGGCCCTGTTCCTCGCGACCGCCTCGATCAACACGGTGCTCGGCAACCTCGGTGCCGATACCCGTACGTTGACCTTCCAGGACGACTTCGTCTCGAAGCTGATCGATGCCACCAGCGAGGGCCTCGGCTCGATCGTCGACGCGGATCTGGCGAAGGAATCCTCGCGCCTCCAGGCTCTGCAGGTTCAGCAGCAGCTGTCGGTGACGACGCTGAACATCGCCAACGGCAATTCGCGGAACCTGATCAACCTTTTTCAATAGCCCGCGGCAGTGACCAAACACCTGCCTAAACAAGGCCTTAGTGCGGGAAGGTAAATGAACGCCCGGTCATAATGACGGGTGGGGGAATATATGGATTGTCAAGAACGGCAATCCGGCATACGCTCACAGTCGGTGCAAAAAAGCACCCTCATAGGCCGCAGCTAGAAGGAGCTCTAAATGGCCATCCAAAACTCCATTAACACCAATATAGGTGCGTTCGTCGCACTGCAGAACCTTAACCAGGTCAACACCAAGCTGGACAAGGTCCAGAACCGGGTGTCGACGGGTCTCAAGGTCAACAGCGCCGTCGACGACGCGTCGAGCTTCTCGATCGCCCAGGGCGTTCGAGGCAACCTCAAGGCGTACGAAGCCGTCTCTCAGGGCCTGTCCAACGGTCGCGGCGTCGCCGCGGTGACGCTGGCGGGTGCGACTGCGATCTCCGATCTGCTCGGCGACGTGCAGAAGAAGATCACCGAAGGCCAGAACGCCGGCAACACCACCGAGCAGCAATCGATCCTGAACTCGGACTTCCGCAACCTGGTCGCGCAGATCAACACCTTCATCACCAACGCGACCTACAACGGCCGTAACCTGCTGTCGGCCGCCTCTACCTCGATCAACGTGATCGCCAACGTCGACGGCTCGACGCTGACCATCCGCTCGAACAGCAACTTCGCGTTCCACTCTTCGAACCTCGGTGCGCAGAACATCTCCTCGACGGTGGCGGCGACCACGGCTCTTTCGGCCCTGTTCCTCGCGACCGCCTCGATCAACACGGTGCTCGGCAATCTCGGTGCCGATACCCGTACGTTGACCTTCCAGGACGATTTCGTCTCGAAGCTGGTCGATGCCACCAGCGAAGGCCTCGGCTCGATCGTCGACGCGGATCTGGCGAAGGAATCCTCGCGCCTCCAGGCTCTGCAGGTTCAGCAGCAGCTGTCGGTGACGACGCTGAACATCGCCAACGGCAACTCGCGCAACCTGATCAACCTCTTTCAGTAATACGTCGCCGGTTCCGGCGACGAGCGGAACGGCGGCAGCCTAGAAAGGGCTGCCGTTTCTCTTTCTACCTTCGGCTTGTCGAGGCAGCGTCCGGGTCCCTATTGTGACGGCCCGCGCTTGAAGCCAGGACAGCCATGCTCACCCGCCTCTATACCCACGCGGCCTGCCTCGACCACGACCCCGGCCGGCTGCATCCCGAGCGCCCGGCGCGTCTCGAGGCGGTCCTGGCCGCGTTCGAGGACCCGGCGTTCGCCGAGCTCGAACGGGTCGAGGCGCCGAGAGCCGAGCGGCTCCAGCTCGAACGCGTCCACGATGCGGGATATGTCGAGATGGTTCTGGCGGCGGTGCCCGCCGTCGGCCGCGCCAACCTCGACGCCGACACCACGCTCTCCTCCGGATCGGGCGAGGCGGCATTGAGAGCTGCCGGTGCGGTCTGCGCCGCGGTCGCTGCCGCGGTGAAGGGCGAGGCCAGGCACGCGTTCTGCGCCGTCCGCCCGCCGGGCCATCACGCCGAATCCGACCAGGCGATGGGCTTCTGCCTGTTCAACAACATCGCGGTCGGTGCCGCCGAGGCCAAGGCACAGGGCCTCGATCGCGTCGCCGTGGTCGACTTCGACGTGCACCACGGCAACGGCACCCAGCACATGTTCGAACGCGATTCCCAGGTGCTCTTCGCCTCGACCCATCAATGGCCGCTCTATCCCGGCACCGGTGCGGCCGGCGAGACCGGCATCGGCAATGTCGTCAACGCGCCGCTGCCGCCGCTCGCCGGCTCGGCCGAGTTCCGCCAGGCGATGACCGACAAGATATTGCCGGCGATCGACCGGTTTCGGCCTGACCTGATCATGATCTCGGCCGGATTCGACGCCCATTGGCTGGATCCGCTGGGCTCGCTCAATTTCACCGAAGAGGACTACGCCTGGATCACCGAGGAGCTGTGCCTTCTCGCCGACCGCCACGCGGAGGGCCGGGTGGTCTCGAGCCTGGAAGGCGGTTACGACCTCGACGCGCTGGCCTCCTCGGCGGCGGCCCATGTGAAGGCCCTCATGGACTGGGGCAAGGGATCTAGGTAGAGAGACGCACCATGGCAGCAGCGCCCCCGATCCCCGCCGACATCGCCAAGCTCAGCTTCGAGGACGCCCTCGCCGAGCTCGAGCAGATCGTCGGCCGCCTCGAAGCCGGACGTTCCAAGCTGGACGACGCGATCGCCGCCTACGAGCGCGGCGCTCTCCTCAAGCGCCATTGCGAGGCCAAGCTCCGCGAGGCGCAGATGAAGGTCGAGCAGATCCAGCTGCAGCCGGACGGCTCGCTCACCACCAAGCCGCTCGACACCAAGTAGCGTGGCAGCAAGCCAGGAACAGTTCCTCGCCGCGCTCGGCGAGACCGCCGAGGCGGTCGCCGGCGTCATGGACTATCTGCTGCCGGCGCCGACCGGGCCTGAGGCCAAGCTCGCCGAGGCGATGCGCTACGCCGTGCTCGGCGGCGGCAAGCGGCTTCGCTCGTTCCTCGCGGTCGAGAGCTCCAGGCTGTTCGGCGTGTCGCGCGGCTGCGGGCTCCGCGTCGCCGCCTCGATCGAATTCCTGCACGGGTACTCGCTGATCCACGACGACCTGCCGGCGATGGACGACAGCGATCTCCGCCGCGGCCGGCCGAGCCTGCACAAGGCCTTCGACGAGGCGACCGCGATCCTGGCCGGCGATGCGCTGCTGACGCTGGCCTTCGAGGTCCTGTCGGAGATCGACACGCATCCCGATCCGGTCGTGCGCGTCGAGCTTGTCCGCCGGCTCGCCCAGGCATCGGGTGCCCGCGGCATGGTCGGCGGCCAGGTGCTCGACCTTCTGGCAGAGAAGGAGCCGCTCGACATTCCGGCGATCACCCGGCTCCAGCGGCTCAAGACCGGCGAGATCTTCGCCTTCTCCTGCGAGTCCGGCGGCATCCTCGGCAAGGCGGCGCCGTCGGTGCGCCATTCGCTGACCGCCTATGCGCATTCGCTGGGCCTGGCCTTCCAGATCGCTGACGACCTGCTCGATGCGACCGGCGATGCCAGGACGACCGGCAAGCCGACCGGCCAGGACGCGGTCGCCGGCAAAGCGACGTTCGTCTCGGTGCTCGGCCTCGATCGCGCCCGTGCGCAGGCGTGGCGCCTCGCCGACCAGGCGATCGAGCACCTTGATTTGTTCCAGGATAAGGCCGACCTTTTGCGGGCTGCGGCCCGCTTCGCCGTCGACCGCCGCGCCTAGACAAACTCTGAAGCGGCACTATGACGTCGAACCGGACCCCGCTCCTCGATCGCGTGCGTGAGCCCAAGGATCTGCGCGGCCTCGACCTCGCCGATCTCAAGCAGCTCGCCGACGAGCTTCGCTACGAGACCATCGATGCCGTAAGCCGCGTCGGCGGCCATCTCGGCGCCGGCCTCGGCGTGGTCGAGCTGACCGTAGCGCTCCATCACGTGTTCCAGACGCCGGACGACCGCCTCGTCTGGGACGTCGGGCACCAGGCCTATCCGCACAAGATCCTGACCGGGCGGCGCGACCGCATCCGCACGCTGCGCCAGGGCGGCGGACTCTCCGGCTTCACCAGGCGCGCCGAAAGCGTCTACGACCCCTTCGGCGCGGCGCACTCCTCGACCTCGATCTCGGCCGGGCTCGGCATGGCGGTCGCGCGCGATCTGAAGGGCGAGCGGCGCAACGTGATCGCGGTGATCGGCGACGGCGCGATCTCGGCCGGCATGGCCTATGAGGCGATGAACAACGCCGGCGCGCTCGGTCGCCGCCTGATCGTCGTCCTCAATGACAACGAGATGTCCATAGCGCCCCCTGTCGGCGCGATGAGCAGCTATCTCTCGAGGCTCAGCTCGTCGAAGTCCTATCGCGGTTTCCGCGATGCGATGAAGGAGCTGGCGCGCGCCTTTCCGAAGCCGCTGGAGGAGGCCGCGCGCCGGGCCGAGGAGTTCGCCCGCGGCTTCGCCGGCGTCGGCGGCGGCACGCTGTTCGAGGAGATGGGCTTCTACTATGTCGGCCCGGTCGACGGTCACGACCTCGACCACCTGGTGCCGATCCTTAGGAACCTGCGCGACACCGAGATGCGAAAGCCCGTGCTGCTTCACGTGGTGACGCAGAAGGGCAGGGGCCATCCCTTCGCCAAGGAATCCGAGGAGCGCTATCACGCGGTCGGCAAGTTCGATCTCGTCACCGGCGCGATGGCGGCTTCCAAGCCCGGTCCGCCGACCTACACCAAGGTCTTCGCCGAGAGCCTGATCCGCGAAGCGGCAAAAGATCCGGCGATCGTCGCCATCACCGCAGCGATGCCGTCCGGCACCGGCGTGGACCTTTTCGCCAAGCGCTTCCCGCTCCGCACCTTCGACGTCGGCATCGCCGAGCAGCACGCGGTCACCTTCGCTGCCGGCCTCGCGACCGAAGGCATCAAGCCGTTCTGCGCGATCTACTCCACCTTCCTGCAGCGGGCATACGACCAGGTCGTGCACGACGTGGCGATCCAGCGTCTTCCGGTGCGCTTCGCGATCGATCGCGCCGGTCTCGTCGGCGCCGACGGCCCGACCCATGCCGGCAGCTACGACGTGACCTACCTCGCGACCTTGCCGGACTTCGTCGTGATGGCGGCAGCCGACGAGGCCGAGCTCGAACGCATGATCGCGACCTCAGTCGCCATCGACGACCGTCCCTCGTCCGTCCGTTTCCCGCGCGGCGAGGGGACCGGGGCGCAGCGGTCGGAGAATCCCGAGCCGCTCGAGATCGGCAAAGGGCGCGTCCTTCGCGAAGGATCGCGTGTGGCGATCCTGTCGCTGGGCGCACGCCTGCAGGAGGCGCTGGCCGCCGCCGATGAACTGACCTCGCGCGGGCTCTCGACGACCGTCGCCGATGCCCGCTTCGCCAAACCGCTGGACACCGACCTGATCCGGCGGCTCGCGCAGAGCCACGAGATCCTGATCACGATCGAGGAAGGCGCGGTTGGCGGCTTCTCGGCGCATGTGCTGCAGTTCATGGCGACTGCCGGCCTGCTCGACCACGGCCTCAAGGTCAGGCCGATGACGCTCCCCGACCGCTTCGTCGAGCATGACGTGCCGCAGCGCCAATACGTCGAGGCCGGCCTCGACGCCAAGGCGATCGTCGCGACCGCGCTCGCCGCGCTCGGCCGCGCTTCCGATACGAGGCGGGCCTAGGCTCTCGGCTCCAGCACGAAGCTTCGCCGCGCGTTCTCGGATGCCAAGGTCTCCGGGCGGTAATAGCGCGAGAGCAGATCGCGCTCGGCGATCTCCGGATGACGCGCGATGAAGGCGTCGAACGATCCCGGATCGCCCGACGACGCAAGCCGTTCATTGATCAGTGCCAGGAACGCGATCGTCACCGTCTCGTGGTAGCGCTCGGCCTTGCCGCGCGAGGCGGCGAACCCGCGGAGCGCAGCCGACATGTTGGCGACGGCTTGCGTGAACCCGTCGCGACGCAGATAGAGGTAGGCGGCGCGCAGGTGGTCGGGATGCCGGAAGTCCGAGTCCGGAAGGGAGGTGTCTTCCAGCGCGGCGAGGAATTCCTCGTCGGTCACGGCGATGCCTCCTTCAGCCGATGGCTCGACCTGGCGTCGAGGTCGAGGCCGTAAAGCCGCTTGAACTCGGCGATCAGCTTGAGGGTCTCCGGCCCGAACGGGCTCTTGCCCTCGAAGGCATGGAGGACGACGCCTTCGAGCAGGTCGCCGAGGCTCATGTCCTTGTGCTCGGCCAAGGCTTTCAGCACCTTGACCAGGCGCTTCTCCATGCGGACGCCGGTCTGGATCCGCTCGATCATCGAGGTCTCGTTTGTTGTTATCTTGGTACATTGGTACATATTTATGGCGAGCCGTCAATGGCTGACCGGCCGGGGCGTCAGCGTCTCGACGAGCTGTTGGTCGAGCGAGGCCATGCGGAAAGCCGCGCCAAGGCGCAGGCGATGATCCTCGCCGGCCTGGTCTTCGACCGCGACGGCAAGCGGCTCGACAAGGCGGGCAAGACGCTGCCCGAGGACGTCGAGATCGAGGTCAAGGGCAAGGACCATCCCTGGGTCTCGCGCGGCGGGCTCAAGCTCGCGCGCGGCCTCGAGCGCTTCGCGATTGATCCGACGGGTCTCGTCTGCCTCGACGTCGGCGCCTCGACCGGCGGCTTCACCGACGTGCTGCTGACCAAAGGCGCGCGCAAGGTCTTCGCCGTCGATGTCGGCCACAACCAGCTCGCCTGGAAGCTCCGCGAGGATCCGCGCGTCGTCGTCATGGAGAAGACCAACGCACGTCACCTGACCTCGGCCGATATCCCTGAGCCGGTCGATCTCGTCGTCTGCGATGCGAGCTTCATCCCGCTGCACCTAGTGCTGGCGGCACCGCTCGTCCTCGCCCGAGAAGGCGCGCGCCTGGTCGCGCTGATCAAGCCGCAGTTCGAGGTCGGCAAGGACCGCGTCGGCAAGGGCGGGATCGTCCGTGACCCTGCCCTGCACGAAGAGGTCTGCGGTTCCGTCCGGCGGTGGCTCGGGGAGAACGGCTGGCGCGTGCTCGGCATCGAGGACTCGCCGATCACCGGCGCCGACGGCAACCGCGAGTTCCTGATCGCGGCCGAGAAGGGATCGTCATGAGCGCTCACGTGACTTTCATCCTGACGCTGCTCGCGGCGCTCGGCAGCGGCCTCATGGCGGGCGTGTTCTTTGCGTTCTCGTCCTTCGTGGTGAGGGCGCTCGGACGGCTCAGGCCGCCGGCGGGCATCGCTGCGATGCAGTCGATCAACATCGTCGTGATCAATCCGCTGTTCCTCGGCGTCTTCCTCGGAACCGGTGCGGTCTGCATCGCGCTCCTGGTCGTGGCACTGATGCGATGGGGCGATCCTGCCGCGATCTGGCTCGTCGCCGGCAGTGTTCTCTATGTCGCCGGCACGATCGTCGTGACGATGAGCTTCAACGTGCCGCTGAACGAAAAATTGGCCACGCTCGATCCGGAAGGAGCCGCCGGCGCCGAGCTATGGACGCACTATCGGTCTCGATGGACCGCGTGGAACCACGTGCGGACGGTGGCGCCGCTGGCGGCGCTCGCCTGCTTCGTCCTGAGCCTTCGCTGATCAGCGGAGGCGGATGCCGGCCTCGGGGATCAGCCGCGTCAGCGTGCTGAGCCAGCGGATGCCGCCGAGCAGAGACTCGATCTCTTCCGGCAGGTCGCCCGACAGCACCACGTCGCGCAGCATCTGCCAGGGCGCCTTCGATTCCGGGAAGGTCTCGATCGTCACCTTGGCGTCGGCGGCGATACCGGCGAGCTGCTTTGCCGCGGCGATCGCGGCGACAAAGTCGCCTTCGCCGTCGATCAGCTTCTGCTTCAGTGCGTCCTCCCCGGTCCACACCCGGCCGCGCGCGACCTGGTCGACCTCGGCAGGCGTGAGTTTCCTCGCCTCGCCGACCTTCTGGGTAAAGTCCAGGTAGGCGCGATCGAACATCGCTTCGACCCGTCGGCGCTCCTCGTCGGTGAAGGGGCGGGTCATCCGCCACATCCCGGCATGCTCGCCGACCTCGATCGGGTCGGTGGCGACGCCGAGGGTCTTCAGAAGCTCGGCCGCGACCACCTTGCCGCCGACGACGCCGACCGATCCGGTCAGCGTGCCGGGCGAGGCGACGATGCGGTCGGCCGCGAGCGCGACGAAGTACCCGCCGGACGCGGCGACGTCCTTGAGGCTCGCGACCACCGGCTTCGATTTCCGCGCACGGCGGATCTGGTCGTAGATCGTGTCGGAGGCGACATAGGAGCCGCCGGGGCTGTCGATGCGGAGCACGATGGCGACGACGTCGGCGTCGTCGGCGGCTTCGTCGAGCGCCTTGCCGATGCGTTCGGCCGAGAAGCGCGGCATGCCGTAGCCGCGGCCGTCGGCGCGCGTGACCTCGCCGTCGCCGTGGATGACGGCGATGGTCGGCCCGCGCGTCCACGGCGAGCCGAGCCGGCGGAAATAGCGATCGAGAGTCACCGCCTCGGCCTTGTCCTTCCCGCCGGCGGCGTCGATCGCGTCTGCGCGGTATCCGAGCTTGTCGACCAGCTGTCCCTGCAGCGCCTCGGCCGAGGAGAGCGGTGCGCTGGAGACAAGGGAACGGATCGTCGTCTCCGGAATCTTCCGGCCCTCGGCGACGCCTTTCACCATCTGGTCGAACCAGCCGCGGACGGCGCGGCCGAGATTCTCGCGCACCGGCTCGGAGAAGCTGGTGCGGGTCACCGGCTCCATCGCGCCCTTGTATTCATGGCGCTGGATCATGTCGGCGGCGAGGCCGAGCTTCTGGAAGGTGTCCTTGACGAACACGCCTTCGAGCGAGAGACCGGTCCACGACCAGTCGCCGGACGGCTGCATCCACACCTGGTCGGCCGCCGCGGCCAGATAGTAGGCGGCACCGCCGCCGAGGCCGCCTTCGCCGAAGCCGTCGGCGAAGGCCACGACCGGTTTGCCTGTCGCGCGGAAGCGCGTGACCGCCTGGCGGAGTTCCTGGGCCTCGGCGAGACCCGGGCTCGCGCGGCCGACGTCGAGCATCAGGCCTTTGACCTTAGGGTCGGTCTCGGCACGGGCGAGCGCCGCGATCGCGTCCTCGAGGCCGAGGCGACGGCTGCGGAGCGCGCTCACCAGGCTCTCGTCCTCGGACGAGCCGAGTTTCCCGTCGATGGTCATCGTCAGCACCATCGAGGACGGCAGCGGCTCGCGCTTCAGGCCCGGGATCGGGATCGCGATCAGGGCCAGCCCGACCAGCACCGCGCTCACGACCACGGCGCCGCCGACGATGGCGAATAGGAAGGTGACGATCCGCCAGAGAAGACGGCCCAACCAGCGCAGCAGCCACATGCGGGAAAACCCTCCGGGGATCGAGGTGGACCGGATGTAGGAACCTCATCGAACCCTGTCCAGAGACAAGGCCTTGACGCTCGTTCAGGTTCCCTTATATGCTAATGATAATCATTATTAAGATAGTGCCCATGGTCAGAGACCTCGCCAAGACGACCACCTTCGCCGCCCTGCATTTCGCCGTCGGTTTCGGGGTGAGCTATGCCTTCACCGGCTCGGTCGCGATCGCGACCGGCATCGCGCTGGTCGAGCCCGCGGTGAACACCGTCGTCTTCTTCTTCCACGAGCGCGCATGGCGCCGCTGGCCGGGGCTTCAGCCGTTCGCCCAGGCGACGATCTTCCGGAAGACCTCGGCCATGCCCTCGGGCGGGCGCTGACCCGGCGCATTCAGTGCGTGGTCGGCGCCGGGGATCCTAAGCGCCATCACTTCTCGGCCGCCTGCACGCAGCCGTGTCACCAGGGCGTCATGGGCCGCGACCGGCCAGTTGGCGTCGGCCTCGCCCTGGGCGGCGAAGATCCTGGCCTTCGAGACGAGCAGGTCGGCGACCGGATCGGCGGCGAGAAAGCCCGACCAGCGGCGATGCGGGTGGCCAAGCACCAGATCGGACGTGCTGTCGGGCGCCGCCCGGATGCTGGCGACCATCGCCAGCGTGTCGGCGCGCGGCCGCTTCCGGCTTTCGCCCCAGATCGCCAGCTCCTCGACCGGATCGGGGCCGGGCGAGGCGAGGAGGGCGGCATGCGCGATCGCCGGGTCCAGGCGGGTGAGCCTGGCCGCGAGCACGCCGCCTTCCGAGTGGCCGATCACCAGCGTGCGGTCGGCGATGACGCCGGCGATGCTCCGCGCAGCGGCGAGCGACGCCTTGAGCGCCTCGGCCCAGCGATCGAGCGTGTGCTCCTCGATGAACGCCTGCGGGCAGCCTTCCGCGGTGCCGCCGACGGGCGGCTCCGACGTGCTGCGGGCACCCGGCTTCTCGACCGCGAGCACGCGATAGCGCTCGCCGCCAATGCTGCGGAAGACGTTGTGGTAGCCGACCGCGCTCATCGCGCCGTCGGCGAGCGGCCGGAAGAGCGCGCTGCATCCCGATCCCTGGATCACCAGCGCCAGCGGCTTCGGCGTCGCGCTGTCGGAGAGATAGTAGGTGACCCGGCGGCCGAGGCCGTCGGTCGTGCTCAGCTTCTCGAACTGCGTGCCGGGGACACGCTCGGCCGCAGCCGGCGCGACGACGAGGAGGACTAGAACGGCGCTTAGGAGGCGCCGCATTGCGCGCGGTGGCGCAGCAGGTGGTCGGCGAGTACCACGGCCATCATCGCCTCGCCGACCGGAACGGCGCGGATGCCGACGCAGGGATCGTGGCGGCCCCTGGTCGTGATCTCGGTCTCGTTGCCGCTCACGTCGACGGTCTTCCTCGGCGTCAGGATCGAGCTGGTCGGCTTGACCGCGAAGCGGACGACGACGTCTTGCCCCGAGGAGATGCCGCCGAGGATGCCGCCGGCCTGGTTCGAGAGGAACTCGACCGAGCCCGACTTCATCCGCATCTCGTCGGCGTTGCTCTCGCCGGTGAGCTCGGCCGCACCCATGCCGGCGCCGATCTCCACGCCCTTGACCGCGTTGATGCTCATCATCGCCTTGGCGAGGTCGGCATCGAGCTTGTCGTAGATCGGATCGCCGAGGCCGACGGGCACGCCGGAGGCCACAACCTCGATCACCGCGCCGACCGAGGATCCGGCCTTGCGCACCTCGTCGAGCACGCCGTGCCAGGCTTGCGCCGCGACCGGATCGGGGCACCAGAACGGATTGTTGGCGCACTCGTCCCAGCTCCAGCGGGAGCGGTCGATGCGATGCGATCCGACCTGCACCAACGCGCCCTGGATCTTGATGCCGTCGCCCAGGATCTTGCGCGCGATCGCGCCGGCGGCAACCCGGCTCGCGGTCTCGCGTGCCGACGAGCGGCCGCCGCCGCGATAGTCGCGGATGCCGTACTTCTTCCAGTAGGTGTAGTCGGCATGGCCGGGACGGAACTTGTCCTTGATCTCGCCGTAGTCCTTCGAGCGCGCGTCCTCGTTCTCGATCATCAGCGAGATCGGCGTGCCGGTCGTCACGCCCTCGAACACGCCGGAGAGGATCTTCACCTGGTCGGGCTCGCGCCGCTGGGTGGTGAAGCGCGACTGCCCGGGCTTCCGCTTGTCGAGGAAGGTCTGGATGTCCACTTCGGTGAGCGGGATCCGCGGCGGCGTGCCGTCGACGACGCAGCCGATCGCCGGCCCGTGGCTCTCGCCCCAGGTGGTGAAACGGAAGACGCTGCCGAAGCTGTTGCCGGCCATCAGACGACAGCGATGTCGGGCGCGTCGACCGCCTTCATGCCGACGACGTGGTATCCGGAGTCGACGTGATGGGTCTCGCCGGTGACGCCGCTCGAGAGGTTGCTCAGGAGATAGACGCCGGCGCCGCCGACATCTTCCAGCGTCGTGTTGCGCTTGAGCGGCGAGTTGTACTGGTTCCACTTGAGGATATAGCGGAAGTCGCCGATGCCCGACGCCGCCAGCGTCTTCGCCGGGCCGGCGGAGATCGCGTTCACGCGGATGTTCTGGCCGCCGAGGTCGGCCGCGAGATAGCGGACGCTCGCCTCCAGCGCCGCTTTGGCGACGCCCATGACGTTGTAGTGCGGCATCACCCGCTCGGCGCCGTAGTAGGTGAGCGTCACCATGCTGCCGCCGTCGGTCATCAGCGGCGCGGCGCGCTGGGCGCAGGCGGTGAACGAGTAGCAGGAGATGTCCAGAGTCAGCAGGAAGTTCTTCCGCGTCGTCGCGACGTACTTGCCCTTCAGCTCCTCCTTGTCGGAGAAGGCGATGGCGTGGACCAGGAAGTCGAGCTTTCCCCACGTCGAGGCGATGACCTTGAAGACGTTGTCCATGCTCTGCTCGTCGGTGACGTCGCAGGGCAGCACGATCTTCGATCCGACCGAGGCAGCCAGCGGCTCGACGCGCTTCTGCAGCGCCTCGCCCTGGAAGGTGAAGGCGAGCTCCGCTCCCTGGTCGGCGACCGCCTTGGCGATGCCCCATCCGAGCGAGCGGTCGTTGGCGACGCCCATGATCAGGCCGCGCTTGCCCGCCATCAGTCCGGTGGCCGGTTGAGACGTCATCAGGTCCTCGTTCTTTGTGCGTGAGGTGTCCGGGGAGCGATCACGACTCCAGCCCCGCCTTCTTGCGCGGCTGGTAGTTCTTCGGCTTCCACTTCTCGAGGAAGCGCTCGAGCTCGCGGTCGGGCTCGTCGGGAAGCGCGATGCGAATGCGCACGTATTGGTCGCCGCGCGGGCCGCCCTTGGCGTCGATGCCCTTGCCCTTCAGGCGAAGCGTGGTGCCGGCGCTCGAGTTCTCGGGCACGCGGAGCGTCACCTTTCCGTCGATCGTCGGCACCGTGATCGCGGCACCGATGACCGCTTCCTGCAGGGTCACCGGCAGGTCGAGATAGACGTCGCTGCCCTTGCGCTCGAAGAACGGGTGCGGGGAGACCTGGATGTCGACATAGGCGTCGCCCGCCTCGCCGCCGCCGACGCCGGCGCGGCCCTGGCCTTTGAGGCGAAGCTTGGCGCCTTCCTCGGTGCCGGGCGGGATCGTCAGGTCGAGCGCCTTGCCGTCGGGAAAGGAGACGCGCTTCTTGGCGATGCCGGCAGCGGCCTCGATGAAGTCGAGCTTCAATGCATAGGTCACGTCGGCGCCGCGCTCGGGCCGGGGGCCGGCACCGCGGCGGCCGCGGCCTCCCGCGGTCCCGCGCGTCGCCTGGCGGATGAACTCGTCGAAGATGTCGTCGGCGGCGCCGAACGGGCTTCCGGCGAAGGGATCGCCGCCGGCGTTCCCGGCTCCGGCATTGGCTCTGGCACCGGGACGGGCATTCCGCCAGAAGCCGCCGCCCCGCTGCTCGTTGCCGGAGGCGTCGATCTCGCCGCGGTCGTACTTGGCGCGCTTGTCCGCGTCGCCGACGATGTCGTAGGCGGCGTTCACGTCCTTGAACTGCCGCTCGACGTCAGGCTTGCCGGGATTCAGGTCGGGATGGAACTTCTTGGCGAGCTTGCGGTAGGCGGACTTGATCTCGTCCTGGCTCGCACCGCGGGTAACGCCAAGGGTCTGATAGGGATCGCGCATCAAGGGTCCGGTTACGACGGACCCGCATCATAGCGCAAGAGCCCGTCACGCCTCGGGTTTTTCGACCCGAGGCGTGGGGATAGGGGGGCTACTGGACGACTTTCCAGGAGCCGTCGGGCTGGCGGCAGGCGGTGCCGTAGGCCTGTTCCTGGCGGCCGCCGACGACGATGGTGTTCTGGAACTCGCGGCAATAGGCGCCCGCGGCCGAGGTGCCTTCGCGAGTCGGCACGACGTAGCCGGAGTTGCCGGACTGCGGGTTGTTCCAGGTGATGCGCTCGCCGACCGGGGCGGCGTAGGCGCGGGCCTGGGCGCGGTCGTGCGCGGCGCGGTCGGCCGAATCGAGGCTCTTGCCGACCTCGCTGCCGAGGAAGGCGCCGAGCAGCGTCCCGGCGGCGATCGCCGCGACGTTGCCGGTGCCGCGGCCGAACTGGCTGCCGAGGGCGGCGCCGCCGATGGCGCCCGCGACCGTGCCGACGCCCTGCTTCTGGCCGGTGCCCTCGCAACCCGCCAGCACCAGCGCGGCCATGCCGACCGCGACGATCTTCATCTTCATCTCACGTCCCTCTGATTTCAGTTCGTTTTTTCTCAACGGGCCGCCTTCGCCCGCCGTTCCGTCACCGGCATATAATAGCGGCGATGTAGGCAACAAAGTGGCGTAGGTCACACTCATGCGACAGGGCCCATGACTGACACGGATGAAGCCGATCCGATCCTGCTCTTCCATCGCTGGCTCGACGAGGCCAAGGCGAGCGAGCCGAACGACCCGACGGCGATGACGCTGGCGACCGTCGATGCGGCCGGCCGCCCGTCGGCCCGGATGGTGCTGCTGAAGGACGCCGATTCGAGCGGATTCGTCTTCTATACGAACCTCGAGAGCCGCAAGGGCCGGGAACTGGCGGCCAACCCCAATGCCGCCCTGCTGTTCCACTGGAAGTCGCTCCGCCGCCAGGTGCGGATCGAGGGGCCGGTCTCCCCGGTCCGGCCCGAGGAGGCGGACGCCTACTTCGCGACCCGGGCGCGCGGCAGCCAGATCGGCGCCTGGGCGTCAGACCAGTCGCGGCCGCTCGACGGCCGCTTCCATCTGGAGAAGCGGGTGGCGGAGGTGACCACCCGGCATCTGGTCGGGAGCATCCCCCGGCCGCCGCACTGGTCGGGCTTCCGGGTGGCGCCCGAAGCCATGGAGTTTTGGCAAGACAAACCGTTCCGTCTACACGACCGCCTTGTCTACCGCCGGGAGGGGAGCGGGTGGTCGACCTGCCGCCTGTTTCCGTGAGCCGCGGCCGATGACCTCGGCGGAGTCGCCGAACGCCCGGCGCCTGATGCGGCTCGCGACCTATGCCGCCGTCGCGCTGGCCTGCGGGCTTGCCTTGGTCAAGGCCATTGCCTGGCAGGCGACCGGATCCGTCGCCGTGCTCTCGAGCCTGGTCGACTCCCTGATCGACGCCGCTGCCTCCCTGGTCAATCTGATCGCGGTCCGGCGTGCGCTCGAGCCGGCCGACGCCGATCATCGCTTCGGCCACGGCAAGGCCGAGCCGCTTGCGGCGCTCGGCCAGGCCGCCTTCGTCGCCGGATCCGGGCTTCTCGTCGTGCTGCAGGCGGCCGGCAGCCTGCTCCAGCCGCGCCCGATCCAGAACGCGACGATCGGCCTCGTCGTGATGGGCGTATCGATCGTCGCGACCTTCGCGCTCGTGCGCTTCCAGGTCTACGTGGTGAGACGTTCGGGCTCGGTCGCGATCCGGGCCGACCGCCTCCACTACTCCGGCGACGTGCTCATGAACGGCAGCGTCATCCTGTCGCTGGCGCTTGTGCAATGGGCCGGCATCACGTGGATCGATCCCGTCTGCGGCATCGCCATCGCCGGCTACATGCTGTTCGGCGCGCTGCAGATCGCGCGCACGTCGCTCGACATGCTGATGGACCGCGAACTCTCGGACGATGTGCGCCTGCGCATCGAGGCGATCGTGAAGCGCCATCCCGAGGTCCTCGCCGTGCACGATCTCCGGACCCGAAGCTCCGGTCCCAGCCTCTTTATCCAGTTCCACATGGTGCTGCCGGCGGAGATCACCCTGTCTCGCGCCCACGTCATCAGCGACGAGGTCGAGCGAGCCCTGCTCGAGGCGTTTCCGGGCGCGGAGATCCTGATCCACCAGGATCCGACCGACGCGGCGGAGCCGGAGATGGCCTCGTGAACGACACGCGCCGAACCGCGATCATCACCGGCGCCTCGCGCGGCATCGGGCACGCGACCGCGCGGCTGTTTGCCGATCGCGGCTGGCGCATCCTGACCTCGTCGCGCGACGACGTGCCGGCCGAGTGCCTGCGCGATCCGGCCTGGACCCGCCACATCGTCGCCGACCTCGCCGAGCCCGGCAGCCTCGAGCGCTTCGTCGCCGAGGCCAACGCGACGATCGGCGACGCGCCGCTGCATGCGCTGATCAACAACGCCGGCTGGTCGCCGAAGACGCCGTTCAAGGAGCGTCTCGGCGTGCTGAACGGCGACCTCGATGCGTGGCGGCAGGTCTTCGAGCTCAACTTCTTCGCGCCCTTGAGGCTCGCCCGCGGCTTCGCGTCGGCGCTTCATCGAGGCAAGGGCGCGATCGTCAACGTGACCTCGATCGCGGGCCACGCGATCCATCCCTTCGCCGGTTCCGCCTACTCGACTTCGAAAGCGGCGCTCTCGGGCCTGACGCGCGAGATGGCGGCTGAGCTGGCGCAACTCGGCATCCGCGTGAACGCGGTGGCACCTGGCGAGATCGAGACCGCGATGCTGTCGCCGGAGACCGAGGTTCTGCTGCCCAGGATTCCGCTGAACCGCCTCGGCCAGCCTGAGGAAGTGGCGAAGACCGTCTACTACCTCGCGAGCGAGGAGTCGGCCTACGTCACCGGCACCGAGGTCTTCATCACCGGCGGCCAGCACCTGCTCTGACGGTCAGCGGGTATCCCGCTGACGATCGCACCAGGCGATCTTGGTGTCGATCTGCTCGATCTCGAGATCGAGCCAGGCGGCGAGCGGCGAGTTGGGATCCGTCGTGCAGCGAAGATCGGCGAGACGCGCATGCTCGCCGATCAAGGCATCGGCCAGGAGATCGAGCTGATCGACGCGCTCCTCCGGCGTCAGCAGGTCGAGGAAGCGGAGCTTGAGCGCCACCACGAGGCGGTTGATCTCGCCGCCCTGGACCTTGAGCGGTGCGGAGAGGAGGCGCGTCAGCGCGGCGCGGCCGGCATCGGTCAATCCAAGCAGCGGCTCGTCGCCGCCGGCGAGCGGGCGGATCAATCCCTCGATCTTCAGGAGTTCCAGCGACGGGCCCAGGAGATCCAGCGAGGGCCCGACCAGCCGCTGAACGAAGTGTCGGACCGCGACCGCGAGGTCGGCATAGACCCTGGGCGCCCGCGCCAGCTCGCCGAGCGCCGCCAGGCGCACCGCTTCCGCCGGGATCAGGGAATTGTCGCGATACATGCCGCCGATCCTATCTTAGTTGCGAATTGTTCGCAACTGGTGCGAGGGGGCCGAAGTAACCAAATTGCCACGGGGGCAATGCCTCCGCCGCCGGCTATCTTGGCGTGACCTTCGTTCCATGCCTTTCGACCCAAGCATACAGTGTCCCATCCGCTGATTCCGCAATTCGATGCCCTTCTGGGTCATGCGCCGCTCGGTGCATATGTCGTCGATGCCGACTTCCGCATCTCCGCGGTCAACGAGAGCGCGCGTCCGGTCTTCGGCGACATCCCGGGCGGCGTCGTCGGCCGCGACTTCGACGAGGTCATCCATATCCTCTGGAAGAAGGATTTCGCCGACGAGGCCGTCCGTCGCTTTCGACACACCCTGGAGACCGGCGAGCCCTACGTCGCGCCTCTGCTGACGGAGGAGCGCGCGGACCGCGACGCCGTCGAGTCCTACGAGTGGCGGCTCGATCGGATCGCGATGGGCGACGGGCGTCACGGCGTCATCTGCTATTTCCGCGACGTGACCGACCGGGCCCGCGGCGAGCAGCTTTCGCGCCGGCTCGCCTCGATCGTCGAGTCCTCCGACGACGCGATCGTCTCGAAGACCCTCGACGGCACCATCGCCAGCTGGAACAAAGGCGCCGAGCGACTGTTCGGCTACACCGCCGAAGAGGCGATCGGAAAGTCGATCTCGATGCTGATTCCGCCGGACCGGCTGGAAGAGGAGCCGGGCATCATCGCGCGCATCCGGCGCGGCGAGCGAGTCGACCACTATGAGACGATCCGCCGGCGCAAGGACGGCAGCGCGATCGACATCTCGCTGACCGTGTCGCCGGTGCGCGATGCCAACGGCGCCATCGTCGGCGCCTCGAAGATCGCCCGCGACATCAGCCAGAGGAAGCAGGCCGACGCCACCCGGCAACTGCTCATCAGCGAGCTCAACCATCGGGTCAAGAACACGCTCGCCGTCGTGCAGGCGATCGTCCAGCAGACGCTGTGGAACACCAAGGATCCGGCCGATTTCGCCACGCGCTTCGCCGGCCGCATCCAGTCGCTGGCCCGCGTGCACACGCTGCTGACGGACTCGACCTGGCAGGGCGCCGATCTCCGGGCCTTGATCCGCGACCAGTTGCTGCACGGCTCGGTCGACGAGACCAGGCTTACGGCGTGGGGACCGACAGTCCTGCTGGCGCCGCAGATGACGCTGCATCTGGCGCTGATGCTGCACGAGCTCGGCACCAACTCCTCCAAGCACGGTGCGCTGTCATCGACCGGCGGCTGGATTACGGTCAACTGGTCGGTCAAGGACGCCATGCTCCACCTCAAATGGGAGGAGCGTGGCGGCCCGCCGGTGACGGCGCCGATCGCCCGCGGCTTCGGCACGCGATTGATCGAGCAGAGCGCGATGAGCGAGGGCGGCCGCGCCGAAATGCTGTGCGACGCGAAAGGGGTCACCTGGGAGATCACGCTGCCGCTGCCGGTCTCCTCGACGAGGGTCGCAGCGAAGCCGGAGGCGGAAATGGTCGCGTCGGCGACGACCCTGGATTCACCCGCGGAGCCTCCTCCAATCCTCGCCGGCCGGCGCCTGCTGGTGATCGAAGACGAGCCGCTGATCGCGCTCGCCCTCGTCGGCAGCCTGGAGGCCGCCGGCGCCGAGGTCGCGCGTCCGCTCGGCACCGAGAGGGAGGCGCTGACGGCGATCGAGCGGAGCGATGCCGATGCCGCTCTGCTCGATGCCAACCTGCACGGAAAGCCGGTCGGCGAGATCGCCGCCGCGCTCACCCGCCGGCGCATCCCCTTCATCTTCGTGACCGGCTACGGCCGGGAGAGCCTGCCGGAGTCCTTCAAGCACGCGGCCATCCTCACCAAGCCGTTCACCGACAAGCAGCTGTTCGACGCCGTGACGGCCCTTGCGTCGCCAAGCAACGTGACTCGGCTCAAGGCCTAGCCGATCTTCGCCTTCCGCTCCCCGAGGAGCTCGCGCAGAACCGAGCGGTGACACCGCGCCTCGTCCTCGCAATAGCAGCCGACCGAGAAGTCGGATTCGTGCGACAGCGCGGCGAGGAGATCGAGCGAGCGGCTCGGCCCCGGTTCCTTCATCTCGGCCTTGAAGGCGCGGACGAAGGCGCTCCAGTCGGCCGTGGTGTCGGCTTTCAGCGCGCGCTCGACCAGTTTCTGGCTCGGCGACAGGTCCGGGTACCAGACGTCGTACCAGTCGTCGGCGGCGAAGCGGTTCTTCGGCACGCCGCGCGGCGGGCGGCGCACCGTGCCGATGCGCGTGCCTTCCTTGGCATGACGAGGCGTTCCGAGGCGGACGATGCGAACGATCATGACGCACGGGCCTCCCTTGTCGGGGAGACGTGGGCCGGGGTGATGTGGGCGAACTGATAGCGCTCGAACCAGGTCGGGAAGGCGCGGACGAGCCCCCTTGGACCGTCGAGGGTCACATCGGCGCGCTTGAAGTCGAGGTCGCCGCGCCACCACCCGGCCAGCACGCCGAGGCGCGCGCGGAGAGTGAGTTCCGGGAATCCCAGGTTCTGCGTGCACAGCGACGCCTCGCCGCGCTTCAGCAGCAGGAAGCGCGGATCGCGCGGCCCGTCGATCTCGAAGCGGACGACCACCGGCTCGGCCGGCAAGGCGTCGAAGCGGACACGGCGCTGCATGTCGACCAGCAGCGGTTCGAAGTCCAGATCCTCGTCGGCGGCGTGCCTGGGCAGCCAGCGCTGGCCCCAGACGGCGAGCGCACCAACCAATGCCGCCAACTCGCGGCCGGACTCGGTCAGCGCGTATTCGGGACCGTGCTCCCCCTCGCTGCGCTCGACCGCGCCGGCTTCTACCAGCGTCTGCAGCCGCTCCGACAGCATCGTGCGCGAGACCCTGGGGATGCCGCGCCTGATGTCGTTGAAGCGCCGGCTGCCGCAGAGAAGCTCGCGCACGACAAGAAGCGTCCAGCGGCCGCCCAGCGCCTCGTGCGCGCGCGCCACCGAACAGAATTGACCGTATCCGCTCATACGAAAGACCGTAGCACGGGAGAGGCTGGCGGGGCGGTCCGGATTCCGTACCTGACAGCCCGACCCGGCCGGCCTAGGAAGGAAAGATGAAGCAGGACATCCTCCAGCGCATCGGCGGCACCTCGCTGCTGGCGCTCCTCACCATCGCACCGTCGAACAGCGCCCGTATCCTCCTCAAGCTCGAGGACGAGAACCCGACCGGCAGCATGAAGGACCGCATGGCGCTGGCGATGATCGAGGCGGCCGAGGCCGATGGGCGCCTCAAGCCCGGCGGGTCGGTGGTCGAGTACACCGGCGGCTCGACCGGCGTGTCGCTGGCGCTGATCTGCGCGGTCAAGCGCTATCCGCTCGACATTGTCACGTCCGACGCCTTCGCCAAGGAGAAGCTCGACCACATGCGGATCCTCGGCGCCCGCCTTCACGTGGTGAAGAGCGACGGCGGCAAGATGACCGCACAGCTCACGAAAGACATGATCGAGGCCGCCGGCGTGATTGCCAAGGAGAAGGGAGCGTTCTGGACCGACCAGCTGAAGAACGCCGACCAGCTCGCCGCCTATCACAAGATGGCCGACGAGATCTGGACGCAGACCGAGGGACGCATCGACGGCTTCGTCCAGGCGGTCGGCAGCGCTGCGTCGTTCCGCGGCACTGCCGAGGGCCTGCGTCGGCGCAACGGGAAGGTCGCGCTGGTCGCGGTCGAGCCGGCGGAATCCGCGGTGCTGTCGGGCGGCCCCTCGGGCGCGCACAAAATCGACGGGGTCGGTGCCGGCTTCGTCGTGCCGCTGTGGCGGAAGGATCTGCCCGATGCGATCGAGCCGGTATCGACCGAGGATGCGGTTCAGATGGCGCTGAGACTGGCGCGGGAGGAGGGGGTGTTCTGCGGCACCTCGACCGGCGCCAACGTCGTCGCATCGCTCAGGCTCGCCGAGCGTCTGGGACCGGGTTCGACAGTGGTCACAATCATGTGCGACACCGGCATGAAGTATCTTCGCAGCTTCGGCGACAAGGTCGGGTAGGCTAGGCGTCCACCGCAAGGGACGCCGCATGGACCTGAATGCCTGGCTGATTTTCGTCGTCGCCGAGACGCTGCTCTGCCTCGCACCGGGCGTCGCCGTGCTGACGGTGGTCTCGGTCGGCCTGACGCGCGGGGCGAAGGCGTCGGCGGTCGCCAGCCTCGGCATCCTCGGCGCCAACGCGATCTATTTCGCGCTTTCGGCGATCGGCGTCGGCTCGCTGATCCTGATGTCCCACGACCTCTTCAACCTGGTGCGCTGGGTCGGCGTGATCTACCTGGTTTGGATCGGGCTGCAGACTTTTCTAGGATCGCATCCGAGCCTGTCGACCGCGTCCGGCCCGGCGGAGACGCGCTATCCGGCGATCTTCCGCGCCGGGCTGATCATGAAGCTCGCCGATCCGAAGACGCTGTTCTACTTCGTCGCCCTCCTGCCGCAGTTCATCGATCCGGCCGGCGACGTGGCACTCCAGGTGACGATCCTCGCGATCACCAGCGTGGTGATCGAGCTCGGCGTACTGCTGGCCTACGGCCTCGCCGCCGGACGACTCAACCGCTTCGCCAGGAACCCGCGCTTCGCCAGATGGACCGACCGCGTCGCGGGATCCTTCCTGATCGCCGCCGGCCTCGGCATGGGGGCGATCCGCCAGAACAACTAGGAGGCGACGATGCGCCTTGCCGCAGCCCTGCTCCTCGCCGGCCTCGCCTTCACCGGGGCGGCGCTCGCCGATCCGCTGATCGCGCCGACCGGAAAGCTTCGCGCCGCGTTTCTCCAGGGCAACCCGGCGCAGGGAACGGTGAACGCCGCGACCGGCGAGAGCCGCGGCGTCGTCGTCGACCTCGCCAACGAGCTGGGTCGCCGGATCAAGGTGCCGGTGCAGATGATGCCGGTTGCCGGCGTTCCGGCGGTGATCGAGGCGGTCAGGGAAGGGCGCGCCGACATCGGCTTCGTCGCCTACGATCCCTCGCGCGCCGGCACGGTCGAATTCTCGCAGACCTACATGCTGGTCAAGCAGACCTTCCTGGTGCTCAACGACTCGGCGCTGCGTTCCGTCGAGGAGCTCGATCGTCCCGGACTCAAGATCGGTGCCGGCCGCGGCGACTCGATCGCGCTCTTCGTCCGCCGCAACTTCGAGCGGGCGACGATCGTCGAAGGCGCCGATCCGAGTCCGGCGACGGCCAAGCAGATGCTCTCGGCCAAGGCTGTCGACGCTTTCGGCGGCAACCGTCAGCGCCTGGCTACCGTCGCCCGCGAGGATCCCGGCTATCGCGTGCTGGATGGCGACGTCTTCGGCGTCCCGCAGACGATCATCGTGCCGAAGGGCAAGCCGACGGCATTGATGGCAGTCAACCAGCTGATCGACGACGCGCGCGCTTCGGAGTTCCTGAAGGCCGCGATCGAGCGGGCCGGCGTGATCGGCGTCGAGGTGGCGCCGCCGACGGATCGGTAGAGATGGAGCTGCTCGCACGCGCTCGAATTGTCATGTGGGAGGGCGGCGCCCTTTGGATCGTCGATGCAACCGCGCCAGCGACGCCCAAACCCCGGCGCACAGACCTTCACGCTCACCATGCCATTCAGGTGACCATTAGCCTAGGCGGGCACTTCCGCCTCGATACGCCGTCCTCTCATGTTGGAGGCGACGCCGTGGCGGTCGCAGCGGATGCGGGGCATACGTTTGAAGCCGAGGGTCTGTTTGCCCTTCTCTTCATCGAGCCGGAAAGCCGATTGGGGAGGGCGACGGCCTCGCGGCTGTTCGATGGCGTGGAATTGGCCGCCGTCGCGCCTGACTTTCTGGGCGACTACCGCGAACGGATCGCCACGGCCTTTCGCGCGGCCGACAGGGATGATGCTCTCGTTGTCGGTTTGGGCCGGAGCTTGATTGCCCGCATTGCCGGCGATACCCGAGCCGATGTTCCCGACTTGCGCGTACGCAGAGTCATTGCTTGGGCAGCCCGACAACTCGACGGGCCGGTAAGCCTCGCAGATGCCGCTTCCGTCGCCAACTTGTCGGAAGGGCGCCTGCGGCATCTCTTTGTGGAGCAGACCGGCCTGCCTTTCAAAACCTACCTTTTGTGGCTGCGCCTCACGCGGGCGCTCGAGAGCTTCGCGTCAGGTAAATCATTGACCCAGGCGGCACATGACGCCGGCTTTGCGGATTCTGCTCACCTCAGTCGCACGTTCAGGCGGATGTTCGGGGTCGCTCCGGCCTCCCTACGCATGACGTAGCCGCTGCGTTCAAGTGTCGTCGCCCCCCTCCGGGATAGATGTTCGTCATCGAAACCGCAAACCCAGGAGGTTCCAATGACCGACCAAACCACCTCGAAACCTTGCAACTGCGGCCCGGATTGTGCCTGCAGCGCGGCTCAATCGGCGTGTCTCTGCGGCCCGGCCACGAGTGTCGTCGTCACGGGGCAGGGCTGCGGCTGCGGTGCGAATTGCCAGTGCGGGGCGGCCTGCATCTGCGCACCGGAAACCAGCTACGCAGTTGCCTGAGCATCCTACCAATGAGCCCCGGGCCGGTTTCAACCCGCCTGGGGCACGCCGGAGCAAGATGATGGAAATTTTCACCGGTAGCTTCCGAGGCAGGATACGGCCGTTCGTCAACGACGAACTCCGCTCAGCCTCGATCTGTGAAATGGCCGGCGATCTAAAGGCGGGTTTTCGTCACCTGGAACGCGCCCATATCCTCGGCCAAGCATCGACCATCGAACACGTACGGACCCATTTTCATATGTTGGCCTGGGGTCTCCGTCATCGCGACTTGCGCGAAGTCGCCGGTCAGGTACTGCGCGTCGTCGGGGCCGCGACAAAGACGGTGGTTCCCCACGGAAATACCGGCGGCTCAGATGTAAGCCCCTTCCGCTCGATGCCAATTCCAGGCGATCTGGCCGCGATCATCGCCTTTGCGTCCGCTGCACCACGAAGTCCGTCGGCTAGCCCCGCGCCTTCATCGGCCAGCCGATCTCCTGAAGCAGCATCGAGCTGCACCGGTGTCCGCTAGGTCTGGACGCGGATCCCGTACTCGGCGCCGGCATCCAGCAGCCAGGTCCAGAGGTAGCCGGCGAAGCTGCGGGCAACGAAGAGGTCGTAGCCGCCGCCCTCGATCGGCAGGATCATCGCCTGGGCGCGGCCGACCAGGCTTTGAGCCACGTGGCCGACGCCGAAGCTGCGGGCACTCAGGTCGAGCGGGCAGCCCTTGGCCAGCACCGGTCGGGCGCAGGCGCCGGCGATCCTCAGGACGGCGCGGGAATCGGTGACGTCGGTCGCGGCATAGGCATGGCCGGCGAGCGCGTCGTCGAGGCGCTTCTTGAGCTCGGCCCGCTGGTCGTCCTCGCAGATCAGCAGCCATTCGTCGGGTCCGAGCCAGCAGGCGCGCGAGACGCCGCTGCCGACCGTCGTGTTGGCCTCGACCGGCAATGCATACCCGAGCGCGGCACCGACGGCGGTCACAGCCTCGCCGCGACCGCGCAGGTTGATCTGGCCGACGAAGCGGCGGTCGCTGAGGGCCACGCCGGACGGGCCGCTCGGCGCGCCGGGCCTCAAGACGTTGTCGAGCGGGGCGCACTCATCCGTCACGGCGGGCGTTCTCCGGATCGTAGAAGACGGGCGAGACGATCTCGGCCGCGACCGTCGGCCCGTCGAGCAGCGGCAGGTAGACGGTCTGGCCCAGGCGCTCGCGGCCGTTCTTGATCAGCGCCATCGCGATGCCGCGTTTCATCGTCGGGCTCATGTAGCTCGACGAGACATGTCCGATCATCGGCGCGGGTCGCGCCTCGGTCGGGCGCTCGAGGATCTGCGCGCCCATCGGCAGCACGCGCGCGGGGTCCTTGGAGAGAAGGCCGACCAGGTGCTTGCGATCCGGCCCGGTCATGCCGGCGCGGCCGAGCGAACGGCGGCCGAGGAAGTCCTTCTTCGTCGACACCATGCCGCCATAGCCCAGGTCATGCGGCGTGATCGTGCCGTCGGTCTCGTGGCCGACGACGATGTAGCCCTTCTCGGCGCGCAGGATGTGGAGGGCCTCGGTGCCGTAGGGCGTGATGCCGTGCGGCCGGCCGGATTCCATCAGCGCCTGCCAGAGGGCGAGGCCGTGGCGTGCCGGCACGTTGATCTCGTAGGAGAGGTCGCCCGAGAAGCTGACGCGAAAGATGCGCGCCGGGATATTGGCGACCCGTCCTTCGCGGAACGCCATGAACGGGAATGCGGCGGTCGAAAGATCGACGTCGGTCAGCGGGCCCAGCACCTGGCGCGCCTTCGGGCCCGACAATGTCGCGACCGCCCACTGCTCGGTGACCGAGGTCAGGTAGACCTCGAGGTCGAGCCATTCGGTCTGCAGCCAGTCCTCCAGCCACACATAGACCGAGGCGGCGCCGCCGGTCGTCGTCGTCAGATGGAAGTGGTCGGGACCGAGGCGGGCGGTGACGCCGTCGTCCTTGACCATGCCGTCTTCGCCCAGCATCAGGCCGTAGCGCGCGTTGCCCGGCTTCAGCGTCGAGAAGGTGTTGCAGTAGATGCGGTCGAGGAACTGCGCGGCACCTGGCCCGCGCACGTCGATCTTGCCGAGGGTGGAGGCGTCGAACAGGCCGACGCTCTCGCGCGCCGCCTTCACCTCGCGCTCGGCCGCCGCATGCAGGCTCTCGCCCGGCTTCGGATAGGCCTTGGCGCGGCGCCATTGCCCGACGGGCTCGAACAGCGCGCCGTTCTCCTCGTGCCAGGAATCCATCGGCGTCTTGCGGGTCGGCAGGAAGAGGTCGTGAACCTCGCGCCCGGCAAGAGCGCCGAAGCTGACCGGATGGTAGGGCGGACGGAAGGTCGTGGTCCCGACCTGCGGCACCGCCTGGCCCAGCGCATCGGAGAGCACGTTGAGGCCGAGGATGTTGCCGGTCTTGCCCTGGTCGGGTCCCATGCCCATCGTCGTGTAGCGCTTGGCGTGCTCGACCGAGCGGTAGCCCTCCTGCGCGGCGAGGCGGAGGTCCTTCTCGGTCACGTCGTTGTGCAGGTCGATGAAGCGCTTGCCGCCGCGGTTGGGAGCCGAGAGCGGGCCGACGCGCGTATCGGCGTTCGGCTCGGGCGCCTCGAGCACGAGCGCCGGCTGCGTCGCCGAGAAGCCGGCGCGCTTCGCCGCTTCGACGCCGGCCCGCGCACCGCCGGAGAGGCAATGAGCGAGCGCGAACTCGCCGGCGGCGGAGCCGGCGACGGTCATCCGCTCGGGCGACGATCCGGGCACGAAGGCGGCGAGCGCCGCGTCATACGACGCCTTGCCGCCGGCATGGGCATAGAGGTGAAGGGCAGGGTTCCACCCGCCGGAGACGGCGAGCAGGTCGCATTCGATGATCTGGCGGTTCGACGGATCGTCGACCGGCGCCGCTTCGACCGCCTTCAGGCGCGTGCGGCCGCGGGTGCCGACGACGGCATGTCCGGCCAGCACGCGAAGGCCCTTCTCGCGGGCGAGCGCGGGCATGGCACCGGTGAGGTCGTGGCGGAGATCGAGGATGCCGGCGACCTCGATGCCGGAATCGGCGAGATCGAGCGCGGTGCGATAGGCATCGTCGTTGTTGGCGAAGACGACCGCGCGCTTGCCGACGGCCACACCGTAGCGGTTGGCATAGGCGCGGGCGGCGGAGGCCAGCATCGTACCCGGCCGGTCGTTGCCGTCATGGATCAGCGGGCGCTCGATCGCGCCGCTTGCGACGACGATCTCCTTGGCACGCACATGCCACATGCGCTCGCGCCAGCGGGTGCGTCCCTCGGGCACCGGCACCGCGCGCTCGACGCAGGCGACATAGCCATGGTCGTAGACGCCGAGCGCCAGCGTGCGCTGCAGACGGCGGACCTCGTCCATGCGGTCGAGCTCGGCGGTCGCGTCCGCGACCCAGTCGGTCGCCGGCCTGCCGTTGATCGTATAGGCGGTGTTGAGCAGCTGCCCACCCGGCTCGACCTGCTCGTCGACCAGCATCACGCGGGCGCCGGCGCGTCCGGCCGCGAGCGCCGCGGCAAGGCCGGCGGGACCGGCACCCACCACCAGCACGTCGCAATGGGCGAAGCTGTGCTCGTAGCGGTCGGGATCGGGTTGCTCGGGCGCGCGTCCAACGCCGGCGGCGCGCCGGATCATCCACTCGTAGAGCTTCCAGGCGTTCCCCGGCCCCATGAAGGTCTTGTAGTAGAAGCCGGCCGACAGCAGCGGCGATGCCAAGTCGGCGACCGCGCCGAGATCGAAGCGCAGCGACGGCCAACGGTTCTGGCTGTTGGCGATCAGCCCGTCGGAAAGCTCGACCGTGGTCGCGCGCGCGTTCGGTTCGATCGCCGCCCCGATGCCGGTCTCGACCAGCGCGTTCGGTTCCTCGACGCCGAGGCCATAGATGCCGCGCGGCCGGTGGTACTTGAAGCTGCGCGCGACCAGATGGATGCCGTTGGCGAGCAGCGCGGAGGCAAGCGTGTCGCCGGCGAAGCCGTCATAGGCGTGGCCGTCGAACAGGAAGCGGAGCGGCTTCTCGCGGTCGATGCGGCCGCCCTTGGCGAGACGGAAATCCTGGGTCACGACGGCAGGTCCGGAAGCGGATCGCCGACCTTGTAGACGGACGATATCCGGTGCGTGACGGTGTGGCGGACGACGTAGAACCAGCGCTTGCAGCCGGCGATGTGCATCCAGCGCTCGCGGTGCCATCCTTTCGGGTTCTTCCGCATGAAGAGATAGTCGGCCCAGGCCTCGTCGGTCGCCTCGAGATGGTTCTCGGGCCGGCGGAAATGCGCCTCGCCGCCATAGCGGAACTCTGATTCCGTGCGCTCGCCGCAATAGGGGCAGGGGATCAGCAGCATCTTAGTGCGCCACCGCGGCGGCGCCGTGCTCGTCGATGAGCCGGCCGGAGGCGAAGCGCTCCATCGAGAAGGGTGCCGCCAGCGCATGCGGGCGGTCGTTGGCGATCGTGTCGGCGAGAACCCAGCCCGAGCCCGGCGTCGCCTTGAAGCCGCCGGTGCCCCAGCCGCAATTGATGAAGAGGCCGTCGACCGGCGTCCTGCCGATGATCGGGCTCGCATCCGGGCAGACATCGACGATGCCGCCCCAGCTGCGGAGGATCTTGAGCCGGCTCACGATCGGGAACAGCTCGACCATCGCGGAGGCGAGATCTTCCAGGATCGGCAGCGATCCGCGCTGGGCATAGGAGTTGAACGCGTCGATGCCGGCCCCCATCACCAGCTCGCCCTTGTCGGACTGGCTGACATAGGCATGCACGGCGCCGGACATGACGACCGTGTCGAGCACCGGCTTGATCGGCTCCGAGACCATCGCCTGAAGCGGGTGGGATTCGATCGGCAGGCGGAATCCCGCGAGGCTCGCCAGCACGCTGGAATGGCCGGCGGCGACGAAGGCGACCTTCTTGGCGTCGATGGCACCGCGCGTGGTGTCGAGGCCGACGATCCGCGATCCCTCGCGGCGGACGCCGATCACCTCGCAGTTCTGGATGATGTCGACGCCGAGCGCATCGGCGCCGCGGGCGAAGCCCCAGGCGACCGCGTCGTGGCGGGCGATTCCGGCGCGCGGCTGCGCCGACCCGCCCATCACCGGATAGCGGATGTTCATCGACTTGTTGAGGATCGGGATGAAGGCGAGGGTCTGCTCGCGGCTCCAGATCTCGGCGTCGATGCCGTTGAGGCGGTTGGCGTGCACGCGCCGGCTCGCCTCGATCATCTCGTGCTCGGTATGTGCCAGCATCACCAGGTTCCGCTGGCTGAACATCACGTTGAAGTTCAGCTCCTGCGTCAGCCCTTCCCAGAGCTTGAGGGAATGCTCGTAGATCGCCGCGGACTCGTCCCAGAGGTAGTTCGAGCGCACCACTGTGGTGTTGCGGCCGGTGTTGCCGCCGCCGATCCAGCCCTTCTCCAGCACCGCGACGTTGCGGACGCCATGGTTCTTCGCGAGGTAGTAGGCGGTCGCCAGCCCATGCCCGCCGCCGCCGACGATCACCACGTCGTAGGAGGGCTTCGGCTCCGGGCTCCGCCACGCCTGCTGCCAGCCGTCGCCGAGCCCGATCGCGTTTCTCAAGAGCTGGACGAAGGAATAGCGCTTCACGCGGTGCCCTGGATGGAAGGAATTGAAGAAGGCCGCAGTCTAGGGAGGGGGCCCGAACGGGCGCAAGGGAAAGGACGAAAGCCGGAACCGATCATGGCCAATCAGGCGTAGCGCCGCCGCGCCTCCAGCGCGAGGCCGAGTCCGATCGCGCCGAAATGGTCGGCATCGACCAGGCGTGCCTGCGGCAGCCGCTTCGAGAGCGCGTCGCGGACCATCGGCAGCAGCGCCGAGCCGCCGGTCATCACCAGGCTGTCGATCTTCTCCGGCGCCACGCCGGCGGCCGCGACGCAGCGGCTGATCACGTCGCCGATCCTCGTCATCGAGGCTTCGATCGCGCGGCCGAACTGGCCGCGGTCGAGCCAGACGCCGAGCCCGGGCTCGATGCGGCCGAGGTCGATCCGCGTGTCCTCGTTCTCCGAAAGCGCGATCTTCGCCGCCTCGGCCTGCAGCGCCAGCCAGTGGCCGAGCCGCTCCTCCAGCGCCGTCTCCATCCGCTCGAACGGGATCGGATCTCTCGCCGTCCGCTTCATCTGGCGGACCGCGGAGAGGACCTGGTGGGTGTAGGCGAAGTTGATCTTCGCCCATGTCGCGAAGTCGTGATAGAGCGCGACCGGCGCCTTGAGCCCGTCGAGGCGCACGACGTGGCCGTAGCCCAGCTCCGGCATGATCGCCGCCAGGCTCGCCAGACGGTCGAGGTCGGTGCCGCCGACGCGGACGCCGTCATTGGCGAGGATGTCGGGCGCGCGATCGGGAAGGCGCGCGCGATCCGGGCCGAGACGGACGACCGAGAAGTCCGAGGTGCCGCCGCCGATGTCGGCGATCACCGCCAGCTCCTCGCGATTGAGCGTCGATTCATAGTGGAGGGCGGCGGCGATCGGCTCGTACTGGAAGCTGATGTGCTTGAAGCCGGTCTGGCGCAGCACGTCCTCCAGCGTGGCTTGCGCCTTGGCGTCGGCGGCCTCGTCGTCATCGACGAAGTGCACCGGGCGTCCCTGGACGACGCTGTCGAGCTTGTGGCCGGCGGAAGCCTCGCCGAGCAGCTTGATGCGGCCGAGCACCAGGCCGATCGCCTCGTCGAAGCGGATCTTGCGATTGCCGAGACGTGTCTCCTGCTCCATCAGGTCGGAGCCCAGCACCGACTTGAGCGAGCGCATCAGTCGCCCGTCATTGCCTTCGATATATGTCGCGATCGCCGCGCGGCCGAAGACCGGGTCGTCGGTCTCGGCATCGAAGAAGATCGCGCTCGGCAGCGTGACGGCATCGCCTTCGAGCGGCGCTAAGCGTGCCGCGTTGCCGTCGGCGAGACCGAGAGTGGAGTTGGATGTTCCGAAGTCGAGGCCGCACCAGGCCATGGGTCCCTCCTGTGAGAAGAGTAGTGGAGGGCATCTCAATTAAAGGCCATTTCAGCCTCTTGCTAGCTAGTTTCTTTCGCTATAAAGTCCCGGTGCCTAGAGGTTGCCGGGAGGTGCCTCGGGGTCAGATCGCCGGCCGCGGGCCGGCGTTTTCATTTCCGGATCGGGAATCGATGGCGAAAGCCCCGGGAACGTCGGTGCCGATCGCCGCCGAGGCGCATAATCTCGGCGACGCTGCCTATGCGGAGATAAAGTCGCGCATCATCGACGGCCGGCTCGCCGGCGGCAGCGCCGTCAGCGAGGCGGAGCTCGCCTTGGCGCTCGGCCTCGGCAAGGCACCGGTCCGCGCCGCGCTCGCACGGCTTGCCCAGGACGGCCTCGTCACATCCGTCGCCCGGCGCGGCTGGCGCATCGCTTCGGTCACGCTCGCCGACATCCTCGATGTCTTCCGGCTCCGCCGGCAGCTCGAGCCGATGGCGGCAAGGCTCGCGACCGAGCGCGGCGTCGATTCGGTTTTGCTGAAGCGCCTCGATGTCGGCTGCAAGGCGGGATACACGCCGGGCGATGCGGCGAGCCAGCGCGTGTTCCTTGCCGCCAACCGCGCCTTCCATCTGGCGATCGCCGAAGCCGCCGGCAGCCCCAGGCTGCTCCGGATGCTGTCGAACCTGCTCGACGAGGCCGAGCGCGCGTTGCTGCTGGGCCTGGCGCTCCGCGACCGCTCAGACGAGATCCAGCACGAGCACCAGGCGCTGATCGACGCGATGGCGAAGGGCGACGCGGCCACCGCCGAGGAGATCGTGATCGAGCAGATCGACGAGGCGCGCGACATGGTGGTAGCGGCGCTGATGGGGAGCCCCAGCGTCCTCGGCGCCGAGATCGCGCCGGTCACCACGGCAACCGGGGCGAAGCGGCGCTGATCCGCGCGAATAGAGGCCGACCCCATGGAAAGTCTCGGACCGGCCGACCTCCGGCTGATGCAGGGCCTGGCGCAGGAGGTGACCGCGCTTCGCCCGGAGTTCATCAACGGCGACGCCTCGGTCGGTGAGCTCGCCTGGGTCTGGGCCAAGGATTTCGACGCCCTCAGCTCGTTCTGGCGCCATCGCCTATGGTTCGTCGAGAAGCGGCTGGCGGCATGGGGATGGGCATACCTGCCTCATCGGGTCGCGCGCAGCGACGGGCAGGTCCGCGAGGTGAAGACGGCAAGCCTCATCTGGCAGACGCATCCCGACCGCCCGGAGCTGCTGGCGGAGATCCTCGACTGGTACGACGGCGTCGCCGGCGGCGTCGACCGGTCGATGACGGTGCAATCCGGCGATGTGAAGGCGCAGACCATCGTCGCCGCGCACGGATACGCGTTCGACGCCGAGACCGGCTCGGACAGCGGATCCTGGCACCAGTTCAATTCCCGCGATCTGACGGATCTGCCGGATCCGGTCCTGCCCGATGGATTCCGGTTCCTGTCGGCCGCCGACGTCTCGGTCGCCGACGCGGTCAAGGCCCATCGCGACGCCTGGCATCCGTCGAGCTTCACCGAGACCGCGCTCGAGCGGGTCCGGCGGACCTGGCCGTATCGGGCCGATCTGCACGTGCTGATCGCCGCGCCGGACGGCACCTTGGCCGCGACCGCGATCATCTGGTTCGACGAGGCGACGCGGACCGCGGAGTTCGAGCCTGTCGGCACGCACCGGGACTT
The DNA here is from genome assembly GCA_016792585.1 of Rhodospirillaceae bacterium. GTDB lineage: Bacteria > Pseudomonadota > Alphaproteobacteria > SHVZ01 > SHVZ01 > SHVZ01. The sequence continues at coordinate 4,904 of JAEULB010000024.1, read as the reverse complement.
CCGGCGGCAAGGGCTCGGCACCGCGCTGCAGCTCCATGGCATGCATCTGGCGCGGGCCGCCGGCGCGACCCGCATGTTCGTCGCCTGCGTCGGCGCGGCGGAGCGTCCGGCGGCGCGGAACCTCTATTACGGCGTCGGCTTTCGCCCGTTCACCCGGGACCTGCCGCAGATCAAGGTCGCGCGATAGGGGCGGACGCGACCTAAGGCGTCACGCCAGGCGGCCAGAACCTGCACGACACCGCGTGGCCTGGCCCGACCTCGTGCCACTCCGACGTGCCGTCGGCATGGTCGTGCCCGAAGACGCAAGGGCCGGTCTCGCCGTCGCGGCCGCGGAACTGCGGGTCGACGACGGAGGCCGCGAGCTTGGCGCGCTGGCGGGCGGGATCGGGGATCGGCACCGCCTCCAGCAGGTTCCTCGTGTAGGGATGAGACGGGTTCTCGTAGACATCGTCGGCGTCGCCGAACTCGACGATGCGCCCGCCATACATCACCGCGACCTGATGTGCCACCGCGCGCACGATCGCGAGGTCGTGGGCGATGAAGAGATAGGAGAGCTTCAGCTTGTCCTGCAGGTCGTGCAGCAGGTCGACGATCTGCGACTGTGTGCGGACGTCGAGCGCCGAGACCGGCTCATCGCAGACGACGAAGTCGGGATTCACCGCGAGCGCGCGCGCGATCACGATGCGTTGGCGCTGACCGCCGGAGAATTCGTGCGGATATCGCCTCACCGAGGCCGGGTCCATGTTGACCAGCGTCATCAGCTCGGCGACGCGCTCGGGAATGCGTTCCGCCGGCACCGAGCGATGCACCTTCAATGGCTCGGCAAGGATGTCGGCCACCTTCATCCTCGGATGCAGGCTCGAATAGGGGTTCTGCAGCACGAACTGCATGTGCCGACGCATGGCGCGCACGTCACTGCTCGACATCTTCGTCAGGTCTTTCCCGAGCAGGCTGACCGAACCGCCGGTGATCGCCTGCAGCTGCAGGATCGCGCGACCCGTGGTGGTCTTGCCGGATCCGGACTCGCCGACGAGGCCGACGGTGCGGCCGGGCAGGATGTCGAAGGAGACGCGGTCGACCGCCTTGACCGGCGGCCGTCCGCGGCGCGCCGGGAAGGTGACCGAAAGGTCGCGGACCCGAAGGAGGGGGGCGGTCATGCGCTCCGCCTCGCGGTCTCGATCCGCGGGACGGCGGCGAGCAGAGCCTTGGTGTAGTCGTGCTTCGGATCGGCGAACAGCGCGTCGACCTGGCCGGACTCGACGATGTCGCCCCGGTGCATGACGTAGACCCGCTCGACCATGCCGGCGATCACGCCGAAATCGTGCGTGATCAGCATCAGCGCCATGCCGATCTCCTTCCGGAGCCGCATCAGCAGGCGGAGGATCTGCGCCTGCACCGTGACGTCGAGCGCGGTGGTCGGCTCGTCGGCGATCAGGAGGTCGGGCTGGCAGGAGACCGCGATCGCGATCAATACGCGCTGGCGCATGCCGCCGGAGAACTGGTGCGGGTAGTCGTCGGCGCGGATCTCGGGGTCGCGGATGCCGACCTGGGCGAGCAGCTCGATCGTCCTCTTGCGGGCGGCACCCTGCGAGAGGCCCATGTGGCGCATCAGCATGTCGTCGATCTGCTGGCCGACGGTCATCACCGGGTTCAGCGACGCCATCGGATCCTGGAACACCATCGCGATCCGGCGGCCGCGCACGTCGCGCATCTGGCGTTCGTCGAGGGCCAGCAGGTCCTGGCCCTTGAACAGGATGCGCCCGCCCCAGGCGATCGACGAGCCTTCGGGGGCGAGGCGCATCACCGCGCGCGCGGTCACGCTCTTGCCCGACCCGGACTCGCCGACGAAGCCGACGGCCTCGCCCGGCGCAATGTCGAAGGCGATGCGGTTGACCACCTGCGAGGGCGTGCCTTCGCGATTGAAGGTCGCGGTGAGATCGCGGACCTCGAGCATCAGCGGCTCCCCACGTCGAGCATCTCGCGAAGCCCGTTGGCGAGGACGATGAAGGTCAGCGACGCGAACACGATCGCGACGGCGGGGCCGATCACGGTCAGCGGCGCCAGCTCCATGAACTGGCGGGCCTCGGCCAGCATGCTGCCCCAGTTGGGATCGGGCGGCGGCGGGCCCAGGCCCAGGAACGAGAGCGCGGTCACGGTGAAGATCGTGTTGGCGAGGATCAGGCTGGTCTGCACCAGGATCGGCGAGATCGCCATCGGCAGCACGTGGCGGAGCGCAATCGCGAACTCGCCGACGCCGACGCTGCGCGCCGCTTCGACATGGTCCCAGCGCTTGATCGAGAGCACCGGCGCGCGCACGACGCGCGCCATCGCCGGCGTGTAGACGATGGCGATGGTGAGGATCAGGTTCTTGACCGTCGGGCCCAGCGCGGCGACCACCGCGATCGCCAGGAGGAAGACCGGGAAGGCGAAGACTACGTCGAGCAGCCGCATGATGATCAGGTCGACCTTGCCGCCGATGTAGCCGGAGGTCAGGCCCAGGATCAGGCCGGCGGTCAGCGCGAGGGCGACGGCGACGAAGGTGATGGTCAGCGTGCCGCGGCCGCCGACGATCAGGCGCGAGAGCAGGTCGCGGCCGATCGAGTCGGTGCCGAGCCAATGCGCCGCGGTCGGTCCGTCGAGCGAGTTGGGAGACGTGGCCGACGGGCTGTAGGGCGCGATCGACGGCCCGAGGATCATGATCAGGATCAGCGTCGCCAGCATGGCGACGCCGACCGCGACCATCACCTGGCCGCGGTGGCGGGGGCGGGGAGCGGGCTCACTCATAGGACACCCGCGCGTCGACCCGCGCATAGGCGATATCGACCAGGACGTTCATCAGCAGCACGATGGTCGAGGAGACCAGAACGATCCCCTGGATCACCGGATAGTCGCGGCGCGTGACCGAGTCGAAGAGGTACTGGCCCATGCCGGGGATCGTGAAGATCGTCTCGATCAGGATCGAGCCGCCGAGGAGGGCTGCGAGCTGCAGGCCGGTCACCGTGATCACCGGCGTCAGCGCGTTCCTGACGAGATAGTTGCCGAGGATGGTGCGGGCGAGCAGGCCCTTGGCGCGGGCGACCATCACATAGTCCTGGCTCGACACCTCGAGCACGGCGGCGCGGGTGTTCTCAGAGACCGTGACCGAGACGGTCAGCGCCAGCGAGATCGCCGGCAGCAGCAGGCTCACGATGTTGCCGAGGGGATCCTTGGCGAAGGGCACGTAGTTGAAGATGCCGATGGTCGGGAAGTAGAGACCGAACAGCAGCACGATCAGTGTCGCGATGACGAAATTGGGCACGGCCAGCAGAAGGCTGTTGAGGCCGCGCACCGCCCAGTCGGTGCGGCCGCGAAGCCTGGCCGACGCCAAGCCTGTCGTGGCGCCGAACGCCAGCGCCGTCAATCCGGCCATCAAGGTCAGCTCGGCGGTGACGGCGAGCCTGGGCAGCAACTCGCTCACCACCGGCTTCTTGGTCGCGAACGAGGTGCCGAGATCGCCGGAAAGCGCGTTCTGGAGCCAGATCCCGTACTGCTCCCATATCGGCCGGTCGAGGCCGAGCTGGCGCCGGGTGGTGTCGATCACTTCCTGTGAGACGGTGTTGGTGCCGGCTGCCGCCAGAACGAAGTCACCCGGCAATGCCCGCATCAGCCCGAAGGCGACGATGGAGACGCCGAGCAGGATCGGCACCGTTAGCGCGAGGCGGACGAGAATCATCCTCAACATGGTCTCGTCCGCTCGTGTCCCCTCTCCCGCGTCGTACGCGGGCGAGGTAAGCGCGACGCCGAAGGCGTCGTCGCGTCAGGGTGGGGGCGAGCGACGCGAGGAGACGGAGCCATACCTCTCGCTTGCCCTTGCAGAGAATGAATGAAAATTCGACACAAGGAACAACGCCTCGCTGCGCTCGCCCCAACCCCGGCCCTCCCCCGCCTTCGGCGGGAGAGGGGGTACGAGAGACGTCGCTTCGACAAATGTTTCGTCAGGCCTTGTCGAGCCAGGTGGTGCGGACGTAGGTGCGGATGTTCGCCGCCAGCGCCACATAGCCCTTCACGTAGCCCCACCAGGCTTCCCAGCGCAGCGGGTACTGGTAGATGTCGAGGACGTAGGCCTGATCGGCGATCCGCTTCTGGATCGCCATGTAGGCTTCAGCCCGCTTCTTCACGTCGAGGATCGTGCGCGCGTCCACGATCATCTTGTCGAGCTCGGTATCGGACATGCCGAGCGCTTTGCCCGAAGGATTGGTCGAGAGGATGCGCGAGAGGATCGAGTCCGGATCCGGGCTCCAGGCCAAGGCCACCGACAGCAGCGTCGGGAACTCGCCCTTGAGCCACATCTGGATCAGGGGCGCGGTTTCCAGCGGCTTGATCGCGACCTTGATGCCGGCGGCCGCCCATTGCTGCTGCAGGATCTGCGCGCAGCTGACGTCGAGCGGATTGGCGGCGACGACGATGTACTCGCCGATGTCGATGCCGTTCGGATAGCCCGCCTCGGCCAGCAGCTTCTTCGCCGCCGCCACGTCGGTCTTGTAGTAGGGCATCTCGCCGACGCCGTCATAGCCGCCGACATGGCTCTCCGGCACCATCGCCGCGACCTTGCCCGCGCCACCGCCGAGCACGGTATCGAGCGCCGCCTTGCGGTCGGTGGCGAGGCTGAGCGCGCGGCGCACGCGCACGTCGTTGAACGGCTTGTCCTTGAGGTTCATCCACACCGGGAAGGTGCGGGTGGTCTTGCCCGGCGCGTTCACGAGATCGGGCGCGGTGCGCACGATCTGGGCCGAGACCTTGGGGTCCTTGAACCAGGTCATGTCGATCGCCTTCGAGCGCAGCGCCGAGGTGATCGAGGCCTGGTCCTTGAAGAAGCGGAAGACGACCTGGTCGAGATAGGGCTGCGGCTTCTCGTAGTAGTCGGC
>JAEULB010000206.1 GCA_016792585.1 Rhodospirillaceae bacterium | reverse complement strand
GGACGGGTGGTTGATGCGGCGCCACGCGATGTCGGTGACGTGCAGCAGGCCGTCGACGCCGCCGAGATCGACGAAGGCGCCGTAGTCGGTGATGTTTTTGACGACGCCCTGCAGGATCTGGCCTTCCTTGAGGTTGGCGACAAGCTCGGAGCGGGCTTCCGCACGGCTCTCTTCGAGCACGGCGCGGCGCGAGACGACGATGTTGCCGCGGCGGCGATCCATCTTGAGGATCTGGAACTGCTGCTGGCTGCCCAGGAGCGGGGTGATGTCGCGGACCGGGCGGATGTCGACCTGGCTGCCCGGAAGGAACGCGACGGCGCCCGAGAGGTCGACCGTGAAGCCGCCCTTGACGCGTCCGAAGATGACGCCGGCGACCCGCTGGTTCTCCTGGAACGAGCGCTCGAGCAGCGACCAGGCCTCCTCGCGCCGCGCCTTCTCGCGCGACAGCTGGGCCTCGCCGTTCTTGTCTTCCATGCGCTCGAGGTAGACCTCGACCTCGTCGCCGACCTTGAGCTCCGGCGCCTGGCCGGGGGCGGCGAATTCCTTCAGCTGGACGCGGCCTTCGCTCTTGAGGCCGACGTCGACGACGGCGGTGTCGCCTTCGATCGCGACGACGCGGCCCTTGAGCACCGACCCTTCGAGGTTGTCGGCCTTGCCGAGCGACTCCTCGAGAAGGGCGGCAAAACTCTCTTTGGCGGCCCCAGCGGCCGCATTGGCAGTAGCCATGATCCTTGAATCTCTCTTTCCGATTTCCGGGTCCGGCCTTTGAGCCCCGCACGCAGCGTTGGGCGGCCGTCCCGTCCTGCCCGGTCTTGCTCTTTTGAATCGAGCCGGGCTTTCGGTTCGTCAGGTCTCGGCGGCCGGACCCCCCGGTCCGCCAGAGCTCCGCGAGTTGACGTAGGCGAGCGCCGCTTCGAATGCCTGGTCGGCATCCATGTCCGTCGTGTCGAGGACGTAGGCGTCGCCTGCGGCCACGAGCGGTGCCACGGCGCGATTTCGGTCGCGCGCGTCCCGCTCCTGAAGGTCCCGCAGAACGGCCCCTTCTATAATGATCTCGCCCCTTTGGCGCAACTCCTTCTCACGCCGGGCGGCCCTCTTCTCGACCCCGGCGTCGAGGAAGATCTTGGCCGCGGCCGCGGGGCAGACCACGGTCCCGATGTCCCGCCCGTCGAGGACCGCCCCTTTGGCCCCGCCCGGGGGCGCGGCTGCAAATCGGCGTTGGAACGCCAGCAGCGCCGCCCGGACCTCCGGCATGGCTGCCACGACCGAGGCGGCTTGGCCGGTCCGCTCCTGGCGGAGGTCGGGATCGGCGAGCCCGGCCGGATCGAGGCCCTCGGCCGCGGCGAGAGCGGCTGCCTGGTCGCCCGGGTCCTTGCCCGCCCGGATCAGGGCGAGGCCGACGGCACGGTAGAGGAGGCCCGAGTCCAGATGCGCGAAACCCAGGTGCCGAGCGAGGCGTTTGGCGAGCGTGCCCTTTCCGGAAGCGGTCGGACCGTCGATGGCGACGACGAAGGAGGAGGGGGGCATATGGTCTCGATACTGAAGGCTGGCCGGTTCACGCGATTTTGCTTTTGACAGGTGGGCCCGGCCATGGCAATCCCGCCGCCCTGATTGAACGGCCCTTTCAGTCGCCTTTGGGCCCGTGGAGGATCGAGAATTGGCTAAGCCGGAATGGGGTACGAAGCGCCAGTGCAACAGCTGCGGCGCTCGCTTCTACGACCTGATGAAGCCGGAGATCGCCTGCCCCAAGTGCGGCACGGTCTACGACCCCGACGCGGCGACCAAGTCGCGACGCTCCCGGGCGACCGCCGAGAAGCAGGTCGAGCGCCAGCCGGTGGTCGAAGCCGAGGCGCCGGCCGAGGCGACGGAGGCGCCAGCCGAGGGCGAGGAGAGCGAAGAGGAAGAGGACGAGGCCCTGATCGAGGACACCTCGGATCTCGGCGAGGACGAGGACGACATGGCCGAGGTGATCGAGAACGTCGAAGACGAGGAGGAGCGCTAGGAACGCCTTTCGCGCGCCAGGGAGTTTCCTGTTGCGCCACGGCGGCTAGCGAACTATCTGATCACCGGCGCCGCACCCAGGCGGCCAAAGGTTTCGGGGCCATAGCTCAGCTGGGAGAGCGCTACAATGGCATTGTAGAGGTCAGGAGTTCGATCCTCCTTGGCTCCACCAGACAAGGGCCCGACGGCGACGCCGTCGGGCCCTTTTGCTTTTCGGCGCACGCTCCGCGCGCACCGTTTCTTCGCGGCGAGATCCGGCTTGCGGCGAAGCGGCGGCCGAAGGAGCCTTCCCGGGTCGTTTCCAAAACGAAATGCGGGAGAACAATCATGCGCAATAGGGCAGCTCTTCTTGCCGGCGTCGCAGCGATCGCGCTGACGGCGACGGCCGACGCCAAGCCGTTCCGCTATGCGACCTCGGGCGACCTGCTCGGCCTCGATCCGCACCTCAACAACGAGGCGCTGACCAACGGCTTCAAGGGCAACGTCTACGAAGGGCTGGTCACGCGCTCGCCGGACCTGAAGCTGGAGCCCGGCCTCGCCACGTCGTGGACGCAGACCGGACCGACGACGTGGCGCTTCACGCTGAGGAAGGGCGTCACCTTCCACGACGGCTCGCCGTTCACGGCAGCCGACGTCGCCTTCTCGGTCCGGCGATTCAATCATCCGAACTCGACGATGGCCCCGGCCGCTCCCGGCATCGAAGCGGCGACCGCGATCGACGACTCCACCGTCGAGATCCGCACCAAGGCGCCGGATCCCGTGGTGCTGCAGGGCCTGCCGTTCCTGTTCGTGATGTCGAAGGCGTGGTCGGAGAAGAACGCCTCCGCGGACCCCGCGAGCGGTGCCAACCCGACCAGCCACGCCAACCTGAATGCCAACGGCACCGGTCCCTTCAAGGTGACCGGCCGCGTGCCCGACCAGCAGACGACGCTGGCGCCGCATGCCGGCTGGTGGGGCAAGCCCGCGCACAACCTGACCGAGGTCACGTTCCGGCCGATCAAGGCCGACGCCACGCGTCTGGCGGCGATCGTCTCCGGCGAGATCGACATGATGTTCCCGGTGGCGCCGCAGGACGTGCAGCGCCTGTCGTCGACGGCGGGGGTGCGCATCCTGACCGGCCAGGGCGTGATGACCGTGTTCTTCGGTCTCGACCAGGGGCGGGCCGAGCTGCTCGACATGCCGGGCACCGGCAAGAACCCGCTCAAGGACAAGCGCGTCCGCCAGGCGATGTACCAGGCGATCGACATGGACACGATCGCGCGCGTCATCATGCGCGGGGCCGCGACCCCGACCGGCCTGCTGATCGGGCCCGGCATCGAGGGCTTCGATGCCGAGCTCAACAAGCGATATCCCTTCGATCCGGACGGCGCCAAGAAGCTGATGGTCGAGGCGGGCTACCCCAACGGCTTCCCGATCACGCTCGACTGCCCGAACGACCGCTACGTCAACGACGAGGCGCTCTGCCAAGCCGTAGTGCCGATGCTGGCGCGCATCGGCGTGCAGGTGAAGCTGAACGCGCAGACCAAGGCGCTCCACTTCGCCAAGGCAGGCAAGCCGGGCAACTACAACACGAGCATGTACATGCTGGGCTGGATCCCCGGCACCTTCGATGCGCACCACGTGCTGGTGAACCTGATGACCGAGGGCGGCATCTGGAATGCCGGCATGTACAAGAATCCGCGCGTCGAGGAGCTGACGAAGGCGGTCGGCGTCGAGATGGACCCTGTCAAGCGCCGGGCGATGATGCAGGAGGCACTGAAGATCCATAAGGACGACTTCGGCCATATCCCGCTGCAGCAGCAGGCGACGGTGTGGGCGGCGCGCGACAGCGTCGCCTCGATCCGGCAGTCGCCGCTCGACTTCGTCTATCTCAAGGACGTGATGATGAAATAAGCCGGAATCGCGGC
>JAEULB010000195.1 GCA_016792585.1 Rhodospirillaceae bacterium | reverse complement strand
GCCCGCATCGTCGGCGACGTGATGGGCAAGTACCACCCGCACGGCGACGCCTCGATCTACGACGCCATGGTCCGCATGGCGCAGGACTTCTCGATGAGCCTGCCGCTCATCCAGGGGCAGGGCAATTTCGGCTCGATGGACGGCGATCCGCCCGCCGCCATGCGATACACCGAGGCGAGGCTGGCGCGAGTTTCCGAGGCGCTGCTCCGCGACATCGATTCCGACACCGTCGACTTCCAGCCGAACTACGACGATCAGGACCGCGAGCCGACGGTCCTTCCGGCCGAGTTCCCGAACCTCCTGGTCAACGGCGCCGGCGGCATCGCCGTCGGCATGGCGACCAACATCCCGCCGCACAATCTCGGCGAGATCATCGACGCCACCGTGGCGCTCGCCGACAACCCGGAGATGACCGTCGAGGACCTGATGGTCCATGTGCCGGGACCGGATTTCCCGACCGGCGGCATCGTCATGGGACGCTGGGGCATCGTCGAGGCCTACAAGACCGGACGCGGCTCGATCCAGATGCGCGGCCGCGCCACGGTCGAGGAGATCCGCAAGGATCGCGAGGCGATCGTCATCACCGAGGTGCCGTTCCAGCAGAACAAGGCCCGCCTGATCGAACGCATCGCCGAGACGGTGAAGGAAGGCCTGATCGACGGCATCGCCGAGCTTCGCGACGAGTCGGACCGCCATGGCGTCCGCATCGTCGTCGAGCTAAAGCGCGACGCAATGTCCGACGTGGTGCTGAACCAGCTCTACAAGTTCACCCCGCTGCAGACGAGCTTCGGCATCAACATGCTGGCGCTCAACGGCGGCCGGCCGGAGCTGATGGGCCTCAAGGACGTCCTCGAGGCGTTCATCCGCTTCCGCGAGCAGGTCATCACCCGCCGCACGGTCTTCGAGCTGGGCAAGGCGCGCGAGCGGGCGCACCGATCCGTGGGCCTCGCGATCGCGGTCGCCAACCTGGACGAGGTCATCCAGCTGATCCGTTCGTCGGCCGATCCGGCGGAGGCGAAGATCGGATTGATGGCGCGGGCCTGGCCGGCCTCCGACATGGCGCCCTATATCGCGCTGGTCGACGATCCGAACTACAAGCTGGCAGCGGACGGCACCTACAAGCTCTCCGAGCGCCAGGCCGATGCGATCCTCGAGCTTCGCCTGCACCGCCTGACCGGCCTCGAGCGCGAGAAGATCCAGGCCGAGCTCAAGGAGATCACCGACAAGATCGCCGACTATCTCGACATCCTGGCATCGCGCGACCGGGTGCTGACGATCCTGAAGGACGAGCTCCGGACGGTGAAGAGCCTGTTCGCTGGCCCGCGCCGCACCACGCTCGAGGACGCCGCCAGCGACCAGGACATCGAGGACCTGATCCAGCGCGAGGACATGGTCATCACCGTGAGCCACGCCGGATACATCAAGCGCGTGCCGCTCTCCACATACCGTGCGCAGCGCCGCGGCGGCCGCGGCCGCACCGGCATGCAGACGCGCGACGAGGATTTCGTCAGCCAGATCTTCGTCGCCAACACGCACACGCCGGTGCTGTTCTTCACCTCGCGCGGCATGGTCTATCAGCTCAAGGTCTACAAGCTGCCGGTCGGCACGCCGCAGTCCAGAGGCAAGGCGATGGTGAACATCCTGCCGCTGGCCGCGGGCGAGAAGATCTCGACCGTGATGCCGCTCCCGGCCGATCCGGCGAGCTGGGAGAAGATGACGGTCGTCTTCGCCACCTCGCATGGCGACGTGCGCCGCAACGCGCTGACCGAGTTCACCTCGATCAAGGTCAACGGCAAGATCGCGATGAAGCTCGCCGACGACGGCAACGAGCGCCTGATCGGCGTGCAGCCGGCGAGCGACGACCAGGACGTGCTGCTGGCGACGCGCCTTGGCAAGTGCATCCGCTTCTCGCTCGAGGACGTGCGCGTCTTCGCCTCCCGCAACTCGACCGGCGTCCGCGGCATAAGGCTCGCCGACGGCGACGAGGTGATCTCGCTCTCGATGCTCCGCCACGTCGACTCGACGGTCGAGGAACGCGCGGCCTATCTCCGCCATGCCGCCTTGCTGCGTCGCGGCTCCGACGGCGCGGTCGAGGCCGTCAGCGACGATCCCGAGACCAAGGCCGCGGCCCAGGTGGCGCTGACCGAGCAGCGCATCGTCGAGCTGTCGGCGGCCGAGGAGTTCCTGCTGACGGTCAGCGAGAACGGGTTCGGGAAGCGGAGCTCCGCCTACGAGTACCGCATCACCGGCCGCGGCGGCTCCGGCATCGCCAACATGGACCTCACCGACAAGACCGGCCCGGTGGTCGAGACCTTCCAGGTCGGCCCGACCGACCAGATCATGCTGGTGACCGACCGCGGGCAGCTGATCCGCACCTCGGTCGACGACATCCGCATCGCCGGGCGCAAGACCCAGGGCGTCACCCTGTTCCGCGTCGACACCGGCGAGCGCGTCGTCTCCGTCAGCCACCTGCCGGCCAACGGCGACGAGAATGGCGGCGACGAGAACGGCGAGCCGGCGCCGGACGCCGGCGACATGGGCGAGGGAGGAACCAAATGAGCCGACGGATCGGCGTCTATCCCGGCACCTTCGATCCGGTGACCGACGGGCACATGGACATCATCAGGCGGGCGACCTCGATCTGCGATCACCTGATCGTCGGCTGCGCCCGCAACGCCGGCAAGGGCCCGCTGTTCTCGCTCGACGAGCGAGTCTCGACCGTCAAGGAGGAGATCGAGGCGCTCGGCCCCGAGCTCGCCAAGCGGATCGAGGTGGTGCCCTTCGAGACGCTGCTGATCGAGTTCGCACGCTCGGTCGGCGCCTCGTTCGTGATCCGCGGACTCCGCGCCGTCTCCGACTTCGAGTACGAGTTCCAGATGGTCGGCATGAACAGCCGGCTCAATCCGGAGATCCAGACGGTCTTCCTGATGGCGTCCGAGAACGTGCACTTCATCTCCTCGCGCTTCGTCAAGGAGATCGGCGCGCTCGGCGGCGACGTCGCTAAGTTCGTCAGCCCCCGCGTGGCGCTCAGGCTCAAGCGCCGCTTCGTCGAAGTCGGACGCCGCGCCGCGAACGCCGATTGATCTTAGAGGGCGAGGCGACTAGCTTCCGCCCGCCTTGGTGAGAGCCCGTAGCTCAGCTGGTAGAGCACGTGACTTTTAATCATGGGGTCGCGGGTTCGAGTCCCGCCGGGCTCACCATTGGCACCTACCGCGGCAGCACCCTGAGCTGCTTCAGCGCCACAGTTTCCTCCCCGGCATCGTCGTCCTCGAGCTCGACCACGCAGGTCCCGCCCTTCGACTGCTTCACCTGGGCCGGATACCAGGCGCCGTCGGCGAGCTTCCACACCCGGTCGCCCTTGCGGCAGCGGGTCGCGGCCTTGCCGGGGCCGTCCATCGACCAGGCCAGCATCTCCTTCGGCGAGACGCTCGCGTCCTCGCTGGCATCCGTGCCGTCGAAGCGGACGATGCATTGGCCGGCCGCCTTGGGCGACGGTTCGCGCACCGTCGCCGACCACCAGCCGCCCTCGGAAAGCGCGAACAGGCGCTGGCCGGGCTTGCAGGCGACCGTCCCTCCGGCGGGCGGCAGGGCAGCGGACTGGCTGGGTGGAGCGGAGGGCGCCTCCTTCGGCGCGGCGGCGAGCGCGGCGCCGGCGCGGGTGCCGGCATAGGTTGCCGAGATGCCGAACACATCGACGATCGCGTTCGCCACCGTCAGCTTGTCCATGTCCTTGGCCGAGGCGCCGGCGGGCGGGCTGACGGTGATCCGGAGCGGGCCTTTCGGCTGCTTGTAGTCGGTCGAGAACGAGGCGAGCGCGTCCAGCACCGCCAGCGTCCGCGGCCCCTGGTCCTTCGCCAGCACGCCCAGGATCTCGATGCTCTCGGCGACATAGGCTTCGGGCGTCTTGCCTTCGTCGGATGCCGCGGCGGCGACGAGCTTCGACATCAGCGAGGCGTCCTCGAAGACCAGCGTCGCGGTGCGGAGCGAGGTCTCGTCCATCGCCTTGTCGGGATTGGTGGCCGCCGCCGACGGAGCGACGCCGTCGAGGATCATGCCGAGCTCGAGGCGGGCGAGGCCCGGCAGGCTGAGCTCGAGCCGGTTCAAGGTCATCACCTTCCGCGCCGGATCGAAGCGGTAGTCGAGCGCGATGTCGGCGGTCGCCTTGGCGACGCCGAGCGACTTGAGCAGATCGTCGTCCTCCGGCAGCGTCACGCCTTCGAAACGCGCGCGGGCGAAGTTGGGGCCGTCGACGCCCTTCGCGTTGTCGAAGTCGAGGTCGTCGACGACGACGCGCTTGATCGAGACCGGGGTCGGCTTGGCGTCGGGCTTGTCCTCCTTGAACACCGCCCTGACGTCGTTCAGCACGAAGCCGCTGGCCCCCAGCGCCGAGGCACTGCCATAGGCGAGCTCGATCTCCTTGACCAGCGTCGGCTTCAGCTCCTGCTCGAAGCGGCTGAGTCCGTCGGCGAACGCCGGCGCGGCGAGCGTCAGAACGACGAGGAGGGCCGTTCGCAGAAGCCGGAACGCCGATGCGACACGATCCATGAAGTGCTCCCGATAGCGCAAGGCGCAGTCTCGCCGGAAGATGTTTCACCCGCAAGCGCCCGGCCGGTGACGGCGCCGCTGCCGATGCCCTATCCTCCGCCGCATGGCGGATCGAACCGCAAGGACCAGAAGGACGCGCGCCGCCAAGTTGCGGCCGCCCGCAACTTCCCGCCGACGGGGACCCGATGCGCCGGCGCGCATGGCCGACGTCGCCGAGATCGCCGACGTCTCGATGATCACCGTCTCTCGCGCGCTGCGCACGCCGGAACGCGTGGCGCCGGAAACCCGATTGCGGGTCGAGGCGGCGATGGCCCAGGTGGGCTACGTCCCCGACCTCGTCGCCGCCAGCCTGGCCTCCAGGCGGAGCCGGGTCGTCGCGGTCGTGGTGCCGACGATCGGAAGCTCGATCTTCTCGGACACGATCGAGGGCATGTCCGACCTGCTTCATGGCCGTGGCTACCAGCTGATCATCGGCGCCGGCAGCTACGACAAAGAGGGCTCCGAGAGCGTCATCACGACGTTGCTCGGCCGAAGGCCGGACGGGCTGATCCTGACCGGCAGCCGGCATGCGAAGCGGGCGCGCCGGATGATCGAGGACGCGCGGATCCCGGTCGTCGAGATGTGGGAGCTGCCGCCCAAGCCGATCGACTCGGCCGTCGGGTTCTCCAACCGTGCCGCCGTCCGCGCCATCGCCGCAGGGCTGGTCGAGGCCGGATACAGAAACGTTGCCTTCATCGGCCCTTCCGAGGGCGATGCTCGCGCGACGCAGCGCCGCCAGGGCTACGCCGACGCGATGGTGCGCAACGGTCGCACGCCGATCTTCATCGAGACGCCGCGCCCGCCCTCCCAGATGGAGCATGGCGCCGCGGCCGTCGCCCGCGCCGCCCGCGAGCATCCGGAGATCGACGCCGCCTGCTTCACCAGCGACGTGCTCGCGATCGGCGCCCTGTTCCAGTGCCAGCGCCTCGGCTGGAAGGTGCCCGGGCGCTTCGCGATCGCCGGGTTCGGCGACTTCGAGATTGCCGCCGCCGCCACTCCGGCGCTGACCACCGTCTCGGTGCCCCGCTACAAGATCGGCGAAGAGGCGGCCCGCCTGATCCTCGGCCGCATCGACGGCGAGATCCCGGCGGGGCAGGCGGTCGACCTCGGCTTCGAGGTGATCTGGCGCGAGAGCACGTAAAGCATGGCCCTGCAGCGTGCCCAGACCACCTTGCGAAGCGGAAAAGTGCATGATACCGCTAACATAAGGAATGAAGCACCATTCAACGTGTTCAATGGACGTCCTCAACGACGCCGAACCCAGGGAGAGATGAAAAATGCGTCTTCGTAACCTGATTTCCGCAGGCCTCGGGCTTGCCATCGCTGTCGGCCTCGCGGCTGCGCCCGCCCAGGCCCAGCCGCAGACCTGGAAGGTCCAGACCTCCATGGTCGCGGGAGACTTCTACTACAAGATGCTCCAGGACCATTGGCTCGACCGGCTCGCGGCGATGACCAACGGCCAGATCAAGATCGAGCTGACACCGATCGGCTCGGTCGTGCCGCATACCGAGACGATGAACGCGATCGGGCAGGGCATCCTGCAGGGCGACTTCACCTCGACGACCTATTTCGCCGGCCGCGACAAGGTGTTCGCGCTGATGGGCGACCTGATCGCTGGCTACGACACGCCGATGCAACTGACGATGTTCTGCTACCACGGTGGCGGCCGCGAGATCCTGCAGGAGGCGTTCGACCGCTATACCGGCGGCACCGTGCAGGTGGTCGGCTGCGGCGCGGTCGCCAAGGAAGCCTTTGTCTCTAAGGTTCATATCAAGGGCCTTGCCGACATGAAGGGCAAGAAGATCCGTTCGCCGGAGGGCCTCGCTGCCGAGGTGTTCCGTCGCGCCGGCGCCTCGCCGGTCGCGATGCCGCCGTCCGAGACCTATACGGCGCTCGACAAGGGCGTCGTCGATGCCGCCGACAATTCCAGCTACACGATGGACAAGTCGAGCGGCATGCACAAGGTCGCCAAGTTCCCGATCTACCCCGGCATCCACTCGATGCCGATCATCCAGTTCACGGTCAACAAAGCGATCTGGAACAAGCTCTCGCCGGAGCTCAAGAAGGCGGTCGATGCCTGGTACGTCGCCGCCATCTACGACATGACCATGCGAAACGAGATGGAGGACCGGCTCAACGTCGCCGCCGATCTCGCCGACAAGGCGTCGGGCATCACCATCGTCGACTGGAGCCAGGCCGACCGCGACGCCTTCCGGGCGATCGCCGCCGGCGCCTGGAAGGACTTCGCCGAGGGCAGCCCGCTCGCGAAGAAGGCTTACGACGCAAACATCGCCTTCATGCAGAAGATGGGCCTGCTGGCGAAGTAGGGGTCGCTTTGGCCTGAATCGAGAGTCTCTAACGAGGGGGAGCTTCGGCTCCCCCTCCTCTTGACGCGATGGTGCCTCATGAACCTGATCGACAACTTCAACCGCGTGGTCGGCGAGATCGTCAGCTACCTCTATCTCATCGCGGTCGCGGCGACGGCGTACGAGGTGCTTCTCCGCTATCTCTTCAATGCGCCGACGACCTGGGCCTTCGAGCTGACCATCCTGCTCTGTGCCATCGCCTACCTTCTGTCGGGCGGCTATGTAACCCAGGCCAACGCCCACATCCGCATCACCTCGATCTCCGACCGCCTGCCGAAGCGGCTCGCTTGGAGCCTTGAGCTCTTCGGGATGTTGGTCGGCGTCTTTGCCATCGGCCTGCTCGCCTTTGCCGGGTTCAAGCCGGCGCTGTTCGCGATCGAGATCGTCGAGCGCACCGGCAGCGCGTGGAATTCGCCGATGCCGGCGATCCTGAAGCCCCTGATCGTGATCGGCTCCGCGATGATCGTGATCCAGCTTCTGGTTCAGATCGTCCGCCATTTTCGCATTCGCTGATTCCAGACATGCACGTTCGAGGGCTCCGCCATGGGCATTGAGACGATCTCGATCCTGATCGTCGTCGCGATGATCCTGCTGATGCTGACCGGCATGCCGCTGGCCTGGGTCACGATGACCCTCGCGGTGACGTGCACGCTTCTGTGGCTTGGGCCGTCCGGCATGCCGCTGGTCTCCAGCCGCGTGCTGGGATTCGTCTCCGAGTATGTCTTTGTCGCGGTGCCATTGTTCGTCCTGATGGCCAGCATCATGGAGCGATCCGGCGTCGCCAAGGATCTCTACGACGCGATGTACCTGTTCGCCGGCGGGCTGCCGGGCGGTGTCGCGGTGCAGACGACGCTGGTCGCCACGATCATGGCGGCGATGACCGGCATCATCGGCGGCGAGATCGTGCTGCTGGGGCTCCTGGCGCTTCCGCAGATGCTGCGGCTCGGCTACGACCGCAGGCTGGCGATCGGTACCATCTGCGCTGGTGGCTCGCTCGGAACGATGATCCCGCCCTCCGTCGTGCTGATCCTCTACGGCCTCACCGCCAACGTCTCGATCGGCGACCTGTTCCAGGCCGCCTTCATCCCAGGCCTCCTGCTGTCGGGCCTCTACATGACCTACATCATGGTGAGGTGCGTGATCGACCCGTCGCTCGGGCCGCCGGCTCCCGAAGCAGAGCGTCGGATCCCGCTGGCGAAGAAGCTGCAGCTTCTCAAGGGCCTGATCCTGCCGATCATGGTGATCGTCTGGGTGCTGGGCAGCATCTATGGCGGCATCGCCTCGGTGACGGAATCGGCCGGCGTCGGCGTGGTCGGCGCCATGCTGTCGGCGCTGATCCGCAAGGAGCTCAACTGGAAAATGGTCCGGGAGTCGCTGCTCCAGACCATGAACACCACCGGCGTTCTGCTGTGGCTGACCTTCGGCGCCAACGCGTTGATCGGCATCTACAACATCATGGGCGGCACGAACTACATGCGGGCGGCAATCACCGGGCTGCCGTTCGAGCCGATCGTGATCATCATCATCATGATGGTCGTTCTCTGGATCCTCGGCTGCTTCATGGACTGGATCGGCATCCTGCTGCTGACCATGCCGATCTTCGTCCCGGTGATTAAGCAGCTCGGATTCGACCCGGTCTGGTTCGGCATCCTGTTCTGCATGAACATGCAGAGTTCCTACCTGTCGCCGCCGTTCGGACCCGCCGCCTTCTACCTGAAAAGCGTGGCACCACCGGAAATAACGCTCGACGTGATATTCTCGAGCGTCTGGCCGTTCATGATCCTGCAGGCGATCGGGCTTCTCCTGGTGCTGTTCTTCCCGCAGATCGCGCTCTGGCTCCCCAGCATTCTCTAGGGATGGCACGCTACCTGGTGTTCGACCTCGACGGCGCGGTCGCCCGCGCCAGGCTCGACGACGACCTGGCGCCGGTCACCTGCCAGACGCTCTGGGAGCGCATGCTGCCGTTCGAGGGCAGAGGCCTGCCGGCGCGCCACTCCGGCACCGAGGCCGGATTCCACTTCGATCCGACCATCGTGGTCCCGGTCGAGAACGCGACAGCGCACCTGATCAAGGGCGACGTCGTCTTCATCCACTACCCGCACCGGATGCGCCACGGCCATCCCGAGCCGATCAGCGAAGTGATCTGGTGCTACGGCCGCTACAACATGGCGACCGCGCCGGGAAAGCAGGAGCACGAGATCGGCAACGTGTTCGCGACGCTGATGCCGGGCTCCGAGGC
This sequence comes from Rhodospirillaceae bacterium, assembly GCA_016792585.1. Taxonomy (GTDB): domain Bacteria; phylum Pseudomonadota; class Alphaproteobacteria; order SHVZ01; family SHVZ01; genus SHVZ01. Next base: position 13,779 of record JAEULB010000195.1, on the reverse strand, counting down.
TTTCTACGCAAAGAGCGAGCGGCTGTTCACGCACGGGCCGTTGCCGCTCAAGGTCACCGGGGAGATCGGCTGATGGCGCGATATCTGGTCTTCACGATGGAGGGAACCAGCGCGCGGGCCCGCCTGCTCGACGACCTGGCGCCGGAGACCTGCCGGGCCGTCTGGAAGCTGCTGCCCTTGGCCGGGCCTTGCGGGCACGTGATGCTGGGCGGCACCTCCTGCGCGCTCAACCTCGACCCGAGCGTGGTCCTGCCGGAGGAGAACGCGGCAGGCCTCATCCATCCGGGCGACGTGATGTTCATCCACTACAACGCCCGCGAACGCCACGGCCATCCGGAAGCCGAGAGCAAGATCTACTGGGCCTATGACCGCTACTGCGCGCCGAGGACGCCGGGCAAGATGACGCCCGAGTACCCGAACGTCTTCGCCGAGTTCGGCGGCGAGACCAGAGCCTTCTTCAAGGCCTGCGAGAAGACCTTCCTCGAAGGCCGCCGGCCGATCTCGATCGCAGGCGTCGAAGATTAGGGACCATTGACAGGGGCCGGCGGCCGTCGCCTGATCTGACGGCCGCCCGACCAAGGGCGGCGGTCGCCGCTCCAAGGGCAACGACAAGAGAGCGAACACGCTCCCCGGGGGCTGCGATCTCCATCAGGAGAGGCAACTTCGAGGAGATCCTTGCGATGAAAGGACGTGCATTGGCTTTGGCGGCAGGGCTTGCCCTCGCCGCGTCGCCGGCATTGGCGCAGAAGGTGGTGCGGATCGTGCCGCATGCCGACGTCAAGGTCGTCGACGGTCACCAGACCACCGCGACCATCACCGGCCAGCACATGGCTTCGGTCTACGATTCCCTGTTCAACTGGGATTCGAAGCTCGAGGCCAAGCCGCAGATGATCGAGACCTACACGCTCTCGGCCGACAAGCTGACCTACACCTTCACGCTCCGGCCGGGTCTCAAGTTCCATGACGGAACGGCGGTCACCACCAAGGACGTGGTCGCGTCCCTGAAGCGGATGATGGCGCGCGAGCTCCTGGGCCGCAGCCTGAACGAGTTCGCCGCCAGCGTGCAGGCGGTCGACGACAAGACCTTCACCCTCAAGATGAAGGAGCCATTCGGGCCGACGCTCTACACGATCGCCGGCGGCAACAGCGTCTACGGCGGCATCTACCGCGAGAAGGAGGCTCTTACCGATCCGAACACGCCGATCACCGAGTCGATCGGCTCCGGCCCCTTCAAGTTCGTCAAGGAGGAGTGGGTTCCGGGCGCCAAGATCGTCTACGCCAAGAATCCCGACTACGTGCCCCGAAGCGAAGCGCCGGACGGACTCGCCGGCGGCAAGGTCGTCAAGGTCGACCGCATCGAATACAAGGTGATCGCCGATGCCGCGACCGCCTTCGCCGCGCTGAACGCGGGCGAGGTCGACATCCTCGACCAGCCGTCGATGGATCTCCTCGGCGTCATCGAGAAGAACCCCGACGTGGTGCTGGGCGAGGTCCAGCTCCTGCCGGGTTATGGCGGCCTCAGGCCCAACTTCCTGCATCCGCCGTTCAACAACCCGAAGGCCCGCCAGGCCCTGGCGCTGATGGTCGACCAGCGCGAATACGCGCAGGCCGCCTACGGCGCGGAGCGGTGGTGGAAGGTCTGCTTCGGCATGTACATGTGCCGCGGGCCGTACGCGACCGAGGCGGGTGCGGACGCCTATCGCAAGCAAGACCTGGCGAAGGCGAGGCAGCTGATGAAGGAGGCCGGGTACAACGGCGAGCCGATCACGCTGATCGGCGCCTCCGACATCCCGACCCTGAACGCGCTGACGCTGATGACGGCGGAGAACCTAAAGAAGATCGGGGTCAACGTCGATCTCCAGATCGCCGACTGGGGCAACGTCGTGACCAGGCGGTCGAAGAAGGACAAGCCCGCCGACGGCGGCTGGCACATCTTCCACACGACCTTCGGCGGCACCACCGGCGCCTCGCCGCTGACCAGCCTTCCGACCGTCACCACCTGCGACAAGAGTTGGTTCGGCTGGGCCTGCGACCAGACGGCGGAGGACATCCGTCAGAAGTTCATCCGCGAGACCGATGCGGAAAAGCAGAAGGAGCAGGTCGAGGCGCTGCACAAGCGGCTCTGGGAAGTGCTGCCGTTCATCCCGCTCGGCGAGTACGTCCAGCCCTGGCCGCACAGGAAGAACATCACCGGCATCCTGAAGGCGCCGCTGTTCGTCTATTGGAACATCGACAAGAGCTGACGCGAGGGCGAGGGCGCGGTGCCGGCAGGCGCCGCGCCCTCAATCCTTGAAGCTCGGCAGGCCGGCGCCGATGTCGATGAAGACCCGGTCGTGGACGTCGAGCACCTCGAGCTTGTCGGAGCTGGCATCGCGATACTCGTCGAGCGGCGCCGAGTTCGACTGGTAGAAGACGAGGCGCGCGATGCCATCGTTGTCGCGCATCGGCAGCGCGAAGGTCTCGTTCATGTACATGAGGCCGGTCTGGGTCCTGGACACCAGCTTCACCAGCATGCCGCAGGGCCGCTCGCAGACCAGGTAGATCGCCTGCGACGCCTTGGCTCGCCGCTTCGGCTCGACGAAGTCGAGGTAGTTGCGCCCCGTCGGATCGATGCCGAAGCCCTCCCGGTGCTTGGTGCCGACCAGCCGGATCCTGATCATCTCCGGCGAGACCAGCTCGTGGATGATGTAGGTGGTCAAGACCGCCGCCTGCGCCCCCGGATCGAAGTCCTTCCTGGAAGGGATCAGGTCCTGCTTGGGCAGCGAGTACCAGTAGTCGGCGAAGGTCGCAGACTGCTCGTGCTCGAATTCCAGTCCACGAAACGGCGGGCTTTCCGCTTTGAAACTCATCCCGGCATTTTAGGCCGATTAGATTGCAAGTCGCGACAGCCGCGATGGACGAGGGAGACCGTGCACTCCCCCCTAGAATTTTCCGGACTGGAAGTCGGCGACCGCCTGGCGAAGCTCGTCCACCGTGTTCATCACGAACGGGCCGTACTTGGCGACCGGCTCGCCGAGCGGCCTGCCGGCGACCAGGATGAAGCGACCGCCCTTCGGCGCCGAGACCTCGATGCGATCGCCCTGGCTCAGGACCGCGACGCGGCCGCGGGCGAGCGTGTCGCCACCGATCTCGGCGGAGCCTTCAAAGACATAGACGAAGGCGTTGTGCTGCGCCGGAAGCTTGTGCGCGAAGGCCGTGCCTGCCGGCAGCGCCACGTCGAGGTATGTCGGATCGGTCGCGACGCCCGAGATCGGCCCGGTGGTTCCGCCGACGCTGCCGGCGATCACGCGGACCTTGCCGCCGCCGTCGACCGCCACCTCCGGAATCTCCTCCGGGGCGATCTCCTGGTAGCGCGGCTCGCACAGCTTGTCCCTGGCCGGCAGGTTTACCCAGAGCTGGAAGCCCCACATCAGGCCATCCTCCTGCTCGGGCAGCTCGGAATGCACGATGCCGCGGCCCGCGGTCATCCACTGCACGCTGCCGGGGCGGAGCAGGCCCTTGTTGCCCTTGTTGTCCTCGTGCCGCATGCGGCCGGCCAGCATGTAGGTGACGGTCTCGAAGCCGCGATGGGGGTGGTCGGGGAATCCCGCAATGTAGTCCTTGGCGTCGTCAGAGCGGAATTCGTCCAGCATCAGGAACGGGTCGAGGTCGGGCAGGCGCTGCTGGCCGATGACGCGGGTGAGCTTGACGCCGGCACCGTCGCTGGTCGGCTGGCCGGCCATCACCGCGACGACGCGGCGGAGGTTGGAAGCATCGGACTTGAGGACGGTCATTCGTGGAGTTCCTTTCGCGACACGCGAAAGATGGTCGCTCGGTGGCGCGGTTGCCAGGGGCTGCCGGCGATACACCGTTCACCCGCCGGCGACAATCCTCACATCCAGACGGCAACGCAGAGTGCGCAGGCGACGCCCTTTCCGGACTCGGCGACCGGCAGCATCAGCAGCTGGACGTGCTGGATGCGGAAGTCGTGGATCGTCTTGACGACCTGATAGTTCGGCCGCCTCGTCCGGCGCATGCTGCGCAGTCCCGCTTCGGCGTGGCGCCTGAACCAGGTCGGCATCTCGTCGAGATGGTTTCCTTCGACCTTGAACCCCACCGAACGCTCGACCTCGCGGCCGGCGCGACGAAAGAGGATGCGCCCGGAGTCGCCGAGCTCCGCCAGCATCAGGTTCGGCTCGAGGACCGCCAGGGGAGAGGTCTCGATCGGCAGGAAGTCGCTTGTCTCGGGCATCGCGCGCCCACGACGGCGCTCGTCCCATAGCTCGTACAGGCGGGTCACGTCCTGGTGACCGGTGGTGTGGAGCTGGCGACACTCGTCCGAGCGCAGCCAGATCTGCAGCCCGCTCGGATCGCGGCGCTCGAAGATGATCTTCAGCGTGCGCAGCAGCTGCGAGGGCGAGAAAGGCTTGGCGACATAGGCGTCGACGCCGAGGTCCTGGGCGGAGAGCACAGAAGTCTCGGTGCGGTCTGCGGTCAGCAGCAGATAAGGGATCTCGGGCCAGCCGGCACGGACCTTCTTCAAGAGCTCGATGCCGTCCATCTTCGGCATCCGGAGGTCCGAGAGGATCACGTCGAAATGCAGGAGGCCGGTCTGGAGGAAGGCCAGTGCCTCCTCGCCGTCGCCGGCCGTGATGATATTGCGGATGCCGAGGCGCTCGAGGATGCGACGTTCGAGGCCGAGCGCGAAGGCGTCGTCCTCGACCAGCATGACCGAGAGCGCCGTCGGCTCGAAGCCGGCGTCGTCCTGGTAGTCGGAGAGCGCCGCTTCCATCGAAGCTACATGCGGGCGAGGCGGGCTGCGAGGATTGCGCGATCCGCCTTGATCGTTTCAGGCAGCGAGTGCGTCAGGGGAGCTGCGTCGGCGACGCGTCCGTCGGCCGCCGCCATCTCGATCTCGCGCGCCGCGGTGACCACGCGACGGAGCCCAAGGCTCGCCGCCGCCCCCTTGAGCGAATGCGCGGCGAGCCGCAATGCCGGCGCGTCGCCGACGGTGCGCGCGCTGTGCATGTTGGCGACCAGGCGCTCGGCGTTGCGGTCGAAGTCGTCGGCGAGCTCGACCAGCGCGTCGCCGCCGAGTTGCTCAGCGAGCGCATCGAGGATCGCCTCGTCGAGCTTCTCCTCCTCGACCGGTTCCTTCCTTACCGGGATTGGTGCGGCCGGTACCGCGGCCGGAGCGCTGATGCGCCCCCCGAGAACGCGGGCGACCGTGTCGAACAGCGTCTTCGGGTGCACCGGCTTGACGACGAAATCGGTCATGCCGGCGGCAAGACAGGCCTGGATCTCGGCTTCCATCGCGCCGGCGCTGACCGCGACGATCGGCACGTTGGCCTGCTCACCGGTGAAGGAGCGGATCATCCGGGTCGCGAGTATGCCGTCCATGACCGGCATGTGCACGTCCATCAGCACCAGGTCGTAGGCCTGGGCCTTGATCGCCTCCACCGCGAGCGCGCCGTTCTCGACCACGTCGACCTGGTGTCCGTGGTTCTTGAGGATGCCGGTCACGACCTTCTGGTTGATCAGGTTGTCCTCGGCCAGCAGGACCCTGATCGGACCGACCCTGGAGTCGTCGGCGGTCGCCGCCTTGAGCTCGGCCGGCGCCTCGCCGCGGTTCAGCGGCAACTCGAACCAGAACACGCTGCCGCGGTTGACCTGGCTTTCCAGGCCGATGCGGCCGCCCATCTGGTCGATCAGGCGCTTGGAGATCGAGAGGCCGAGGCCGGTGCCGCCGAAGCGCCGGGCGATCGAAGCGTCCGCCTGGGTGAAGTCGCTGAACAGCTTGCGCTGCACGTCGGGCGCGATGCCGATACCGGTATCCGAGACCGCGACATGGAGCCAGAGGATGTCGCCGACCTCGACCAGGAGGTGGACGTCGACCGAAACCGCGCCCTTCTCGGTGAAGGTGATGGCGTTGCCGACCAGGTTCGACAGCACCTGGCGCAGCCGGTCCGGGTCGGCGCGGAGATAGCGGGGCAGGTCCGGGGCAATGTTCGAGGTGAGCTCGAGCCCTTTGGCGCGCGCCCGCGACCCCTGCAGCGAGGCGACGCTTTCGACCAGGCTGGTCAGGTCGAAGTCGCGGGCGACGAGGTCGAGCTTGCCGGCCTCGAGCTTGGTGAAGTCGAGGATGTCGTTCAGCACGGTCAGCAGCGCCTCGGCCGACTCCACCATCGTCACGATGTTGTCGCGCTGGCGCTCGTCGAGGCGGGTGTCCAGCATCAGCCGCGCCATGCCGAGGATGCCGTTCATCGGCGTCCGGATCTCATGGCTCATGATCGCCAGGAACTGCGACTTCGACTGGTTCGCGCTCTCGGCCAGTTCCTTGGCCTCGCGCAGCTCGCGTTCGGTCGACTTGCGGTCGACGATGTCGCGGAGCGTGGCGACGAAGAACGGGTTCTCGCCGATCTCGACGGAGGCGATCGCGATCTCGACCGGGATCGTCGTGCCGTCCCGGCGCAGCGCCGGCACCTCGATGCGGCGGCCGAGCAGGTCGGACTTCCGGGTCTTGAGATAGCGCTGGATGCCCGCATGGTGCGCGGCCCGCAGGTCGGGCGGCACGATCACGTCGGCGAGGTCGCGGCCGCGGACCTCGGCATTGGTGTAGCCGAAGGTGCGCTCGGCCATGTCGTTGAAGTCGACGATGCGGCCTTCGTGGTCCATCGAGACGATGCAATCGAGGGCGGTCTTCAGGATCGCGCTCTTGCGCTCCTCGGATTCGCGGAGTGCCATCTGCGAGCGCTCGCGCTCGGCGATCTCCTGGCTCAGGACTTGGTTGGCCAGCGTCAGGCTCTCGGTCCGCTCCTCGATCCGGCGCTCGATGTCCTCGTTGGTCCGCATCACCAGCTCGAGCAGTGACGACGCCCGCTCGGCTGCGCGCGAGTCCAGCGCCGAGACGATCAGCGTGCCGGTCAGAAGCAGGAAGCTGGCGACGCCGACCAGGCCGACCAGCCAGTAGGCGTCGACGCCCCCGCTGCCTTCGCTGTGCATGGAATGCGCGTCGAAGATCGCGGCGGCCATGCCGGTGTAGTGCATGCCGCAGATCGCGAGACCCATGATCAGCGCGGCACCGAGGCGCATCAGGAGAGCGCGCGTGCTCGACCCGGTCCGGAGGTTGAAGGCGATCCAGAGCGCCGCCAGCGACGCCAGGACGGCAATCACGATCGAGGCGATGAACAGGGCGGGGTCGTACTCGATGTCCGGCGTCACCTCCATCGCCGCCATGCCGGTGTAGTGCATGGCCGCGATGCCGATGCCCATCAGCACAGCGGCGACGCCGAGGCGGTTGACCGTCAGCGTCTTCCGGCTGACCGTGTAGAGCGCGAAGCCGGAGACGATCATCGCGATCACGAGCGACAGCAGCGTGATCGGGAAGTCGTAGGACATCGGCATGCCGAGGCTGAAAGCCAGCATCCCGATGAAGTGCATCGACCAGATGCCGGTGCCCATGGCGATGGCGCCGCCGAGCAGCCAATAGATCTCGGCGCGCCCGGATGCGGCGGTGACCCGCTGCGCCAGGGTCAGGGCGACATAGGAGGCTACGACCGCGGCGATATAGGAGAGGGCGACGAGCCCAGGATTGAAGGTACCGGTCATGTCGCTCCTGGCGGACGCGGCCAAAACCTTCCACGCGTGATGGTCGGCAAGCAAGTTAAAAGCATCTCAGAAAAAGACTGCAACACGCTGAAAATGCTAGGGATTTACGGGTAAGTCAGAAGGTTTGGCAACTTAAAGGATATCGAGCGGACGGTCCTCCGCCGCCAAAGTAAGTCTTTCGGCGGGTATCCGGACAGGAACGGGAAGACTTCGGCGTGTTACCTCGCGATACGCTAGGATGACTAAATGAAACGTTGGGTGATCGGCTTCGTCGTCGCTCTGGCGCTTACCGGAGGGGCGGGCGTCTACTTCGCCAGTCCCGGCCAGGGCTCCCTGCCGACCTTCCGGATGCAGAAGGCGGAGGAGGGGGAGGTGATCGCCGCAATCTCCGCCTCGGGCACTCTGGCGGCGGTGATCACCGTCCAGGTCAGCTCGCAACTATCCGGCCAGATCAAGGAGTTGTACGCTGACTTCAATACCGAGGTTAAGCAGGGCGATCCGCTTGCGCTGATCGATCCGCAGACCTTCGAGGCACGCCTCCAGCAGGCCAAGGCCGAGCTCGACGTCGCCCGCGCCTCGCTGACTAAGTCCAAGGCCGATCTCGGCAACGTTCAGGCGGCGCTCGCGGTCGCCGAGGCCAATACCCGCCGCGCCCAGGTCCAGGCTCAGGACGCCGAGCGCGAGAAGGAGCGGAAGACCTCGCTCTCGGGTCGAGGTGTCTTCTCGCAGCGCGATACCGACAAGGCCATCTCGGATGCCGAGGCGGCCGATGCGGCGCTCAAGGCGATGAAGGCCCAGGAGACGGCTCAGCGTGCCGCTGTCGGCGCCTCGGAAGCCGGTATCGCTACGGCGGAGGCCTCCGTCCGTATGCGCGAGGCGACGTTGGCTCAGGCACAGATCGACCTCGACCGCACGGTGCTCCGCACCCCGGTCAACGGCGTCGTGATCCAGCGCAACATCGACCGCGGCCAGACCGTCGCGGTCAGCCTGTCGGCGCCGGTGATGTTCTCGATGGCCCAGGACCTCAAGGACATGGAGGTCTATGCCAATGTCGACGAAGCCGATGTCGGCCGCATCACGCAGGGCCTGCGCGCGACCTTCACCGTCGACGCCTTCTCGGGCCGCACCTTCGAAGGCCAGGTGAAGATGGTCCGCAAAGGACCGCAGGTGATCTCGAACGTCGTGACCTATGTCGCGGTGATCTCGGCGTCCAATCCAGATCTTCGGCTGCTGCCGGGTATGACCGCGACGGTGCGGATCGTCACCGCCGAACGGCCCCGCGCGCTCAAGGTCCCGAACGCGGCGCTGCGCTATCGGCCGCCGGGCACGTCGACGGAAAGCGGCGAAGCCGGCGACGCGTCGGTCGCGTCGGTGCCGTCGCCCGAGGTGATGACGCAGCGCCTGACCCAGCAGCTCAAGCTCTCGCCCGACCAGCAGAAGCAGGTGCACCAGATCTTCGACGACGCGCGCCAGAGGGCACAGGCGGCGCGGGCCCGGGCTCAGGCCGGCGGCGCGGGCGAGGGGGCGGGCGCCGGCGCGCCTGCCGACCGGGAGAACATCGCGCGCATCCGCCAGCAGGCGGCGGCCGAGGTCCGAAGGCAGGTCGCGGCGGTGCTGACGGCCGAGCAGCGGACCGCCTACGAGACCGCGATGCGCCGCGTCGAGGCGAGCGAGACCCGCCCCGGCCGGGTATGGGTGCTGGGCGCGGACGGCCGCCCGCAATCGGTCGCGGTGCGCATCGGCATCGGCGACGGCAGCTTCACCGAGGTGGTCTCGGGTGAGATCAAGGCGGGCCAGGAGGTGATCGTCGGCCATTCCAGCAAGGCCGCCGGTGCCGGCGGCCCGAGGTGGGGGCTCTAGTGCCCGACGCCTCGGGTGCATCGGGCGTCATCGAGGCCGAAGGCCTCGGCCGGCACTACGAGCTCGGCGGCCACCTGGTCCGCGCGCTCGACGGCGTCAGCTTCCAGATCCGCGAGGGCGAGTTCGTCGCGATCATGGGGCCGTCGGGATCCGGCAAGTCGACGCTGATGAACCTGATCGGCTGCCTCGACAGCCCGACCATGGGCAGCTACCGGCTCGCCGGCACCGATGTCGCCGGCCTCGAGCGCGACCAGCTCGCGGCGATCCGCAACCGGCGCATCGGTTTCGTCTTCCAGCAGTTCAACCTGCTGCCGAGGACGACGGCGCAGGAGAACGTCGAGCTGCCGCTGATCTACGGCGACGTCCGTCGTTCCGAGCGCCACCGCCGCGCCGCCGAGGCCCTGGCGCAGGTCGGCCTCGGCGATCGCCTCCATCATCACCCGGCCCAGCTTTCCGGCGGTCAGCAGCAGCGGGTCGCGATCGCCCGCGCGCTGGTCAACCGGCCGATCCTGCTTCTCGCCGACGAGCCGACCGGCGCACTCGACACCCGGACCTCGGAGGAAATCCTGGCGCTGTTCCAGGCGCTCAACCGGCAGGGCCTCACCATCGTCGTCGTCACCCACGAGGAGGACGTCGCCGCCCATGCCGGGCGCGTGCTCCAGTTCCGCGACGGCAAGCTGGTCGCCGACCGGACCAACCCGCATCCGCGCCAGGCCGCCGCCGCATGACTGCGATCGCCGAACGCGGTGCGGCCTCGGCCGCCGGCCTCCGCCTCGCGGCGCCGAAGGGCGCGTTCTCGTTCGACAGCCTGTCGGTCGCGCTCAAGGCGCTTCGCGTCAATGCACTTCGCAGCGCGCTCACCATGCTCGGCATCATCATCGGGGTCGGCGCGGTGATCGTGATGGTGGCGATCGGCTCGGGCGCGCACCAGCGGGTGGCCGAGCAGATCCGGAGCCTTGGCGCCAACCTGATCATACTTCTGCCGGGCGCGGTCACCACCGGCGGCGCGCGCCTCGGCACCGGCACGCGGCCTACGCTGACCGAGGACGATGCGATCGCGATCGCACGCGAGCTTCCGATCATCGAGGTCGCGGCGCCGACCGTCCGCGGCCAGGTCCAGGTCGTCTTCGGCAATCAGAACTGGTCGAGCTGGGCGCTCGGCGTCACCAACGACTATCTGGTGGCCCGCGAATGGAACATCGCCGACGGGCGGACCTTCACGCCGGAGGAGATGTCGGCCGCGGCCAAGGTGACGCTGATCGGCAAGACCGTCGCCGAGAAGCTGTTCGGGGATGGCGATCCGCTCGGCCAGATCATCCGCATCCGTCACGTGCCGTTCACGATCATCGGCGTCCTCGAGAAGAAGGGGCAGTCGACCCAGGGCGCCGACCAGGACGACGTGTTGCTGACGCCGATGACGACGGCCAAGCGCCGGCTCCTGGGCTACTCCGGTACGCGGGCGAAGGCGGTCGGCTCGGTGATGGTCAAGGTCGTCGAGGGCGAGTCGATGAAGGATGCGGAGGAGCAGATCCGCGACCTTCTCCGCCAGCGCCACAAGCTGCAGCCGAAGGACGAGGACGACGTCAACATCCGGAACCTCGCCGACATCATGGAGACGCGCGAGCAGTCGTCGCGGGTGCTGTCGCTGCTGCTGCTCGCGGTCGCTTCGGTGTCGCTGATCGTCGGCGGCATCGGCATCATGAACATCATGCTGGTCAGCGTGACCGAGCGTACCCGGGAGATCGGGCTCAGGATGGCGGTCGGCGCCCGCGGCCGCGACATCCTGGTGCAGTTCCTGGTCGAGGCGGTGACGCTGTCGCTGATCGGCGGCTCGGTCGGGATCGTGCTCGGGATCGCCGGGTCGATCGTGATCGCCATATTCGCCGGCTGGCCGACCCTGATCCAGCCCTGGGCGATCGTCGTCGCGTTCCTGTTTTCCGGCGCGGTCGGGGTCTTCTTCGGCTTCTACCCGGCGAAGAAGGCCTCCGAGCTCGACCCGATCGAGGCGCTCAGGTTCGAGTAGGCCGCTGGGCCTTAAGGTTCCGCCTGACCCGCTCGTCGATCCGCATGGTCAGCGCCATCGAGACCTCGGCCGCCTCGTCGAGGAGCGAGTCCTTCAGGACCTCGATCGGCTTCTTCAGCGCCATCGCCAGGTGGTGCTCGGCCCGGACCGCGGCGTTGGCGCTGTCGGACGTGTGGTGGGTCTGGGCCAGCATGATGTCGCGGCCGATCTCGCGGCTCCAGTAGCGGACCCGGAGCGGGTTGCAGGCGAGCCAGCGGACGGCGCTCTCCTCGGTCAGCGGGTGGGTCTCGCTGTCCTTGAGGAAGTCCTTGATGCGCCGCCCGGTCGGGTCGGGCCCGGTCTCGGCGATCAGCTCGAGCGCGATCCAGGCGAACCACCAGCGCCAGGGGTCGGCCCTGAGGAAGCCGTTGTCGTAGATCTCAGAGAAGATGTGGAGAGAAGCCATCGGGGCTTCCGCCTTCAGTCGAACTATCTGCGCGGGGAGGGCATGCTTGGCAAAGGCCTGAGCCCGCCGATCGTAGTCCTTGTCGATCCTTTCCTTGGATCTCGGAAGAATCCCGACCTCCTTCATCAGCTCGGCCGTCTCCGCGACGTCGAGCCAATGAATCAGCGTCTTGGCCATCGCCTGAAGATCTTCCGCTTTCGGTTCAGGGCCTTGATCCATGACCTCAAGATAGCAGATTCGCTGCTTGGTTCAGGGTTGCACGCCGAAGGGGACGGGGTTAGGGTGCCGACCCTAAGGAGACCTGGAACAGGCGACTTTAAGCGGGGGAACGGACCTGTCGCGGACGAAGGGGGGCTTAGGACCATAGAGTCCAAGCCGTTCGCCGGGACCGAGGCCGCTCTCCGACGAAGATCTCGACGAGGAGCAGGCCAGACGTTGGACACTTTCCATCGCCCACGTCCCTGGTTGCAGAAGCTCGCGGCCATCCCCGGCCGCTGGATCGTCGACCGCGAAATCATCCTCCGCAGCGATCGCTCGACCCGCTGCCTTCGGATCTCCCGTAAGTTCCAGCTGATCGCGCTCGGCATCTGGGCGGTCACCACCGGCTGGATGAGCTTCGCCTCCACCAGCTATTTCGAGATCAGCCGCGTCCTCGACACCAGGACCGCCGCGCTCGACCAGGCGCACGACGCCTACCGCGACCTCCTGAACCAGATGGCGAACCACCAGCTCGCCGTCATGGCCATCACGCGCGATCTCGAGTCGAAGCAGAGCCATCTCCGCCGGCTGCTCGATGCGAACGAGAACCTGCGCCAGGACCTGAAGGTCACCGAGACCCAGCTCCGTCAGTCCGAGGCGGAGCGCACCAAGGTCTCCCAGACCCGCCAGGCGGTCGCCGAGAAGATGACCGAGCTCGAGCAAACCGTCCGCAGCATGTGGGGCGAGAACGGCTCGCTCGAGCGGCACATCTCCGGCCTCCGCGGCCAGCTCGCCTCGATCGAGGCCGAGAAGGAAGAGATCGCGGCCCAGCGCTCGGCGCTGTCGCGCCGCATGTCGCAGCTGCAGAGCGAACTCAAGATCTCGCTCGCCCGCACGGCCCAGGTCGAAGCACAGCTCGAGACCGCCAAGACCGACCTCCAGTCGACCTCCATGCAGCGCGACCGCCTGCAGGAGGACGGCCAGCTCGCCCAGGTGCGCGTGCGCGACCTCGAAGGGCGCATGTCGGAACTCCAGCGCGTCCACCGCGAGGTGATGGCCAAGCTGAACGACCGCACCCGCGCCGACCTGTCCGAGGTCCAGAAGATCGTCAGCCGCACCGGCCTCAACCTCGACACGATCATGCCGAAGGACCAGCCGGTGCCGCAGCGCGGGAACAGCCGCGCGGGCCAGGGCGGCCCTTTCGTTCCACTGTTCCGTGACCTGGCGCCGTCGGGCGCCGGCGACACCACGACCAATCTGGAGTCGATGTCGCTGCAGCTGGGATCGCAGCTTCGCCGGCTGGATCAGATCCACGGGGTGCTCCGGGCCATCCCGCTGTCGGCCCCCCTCGACAACTTCGCCCTGATGAGCGGCTTCGGTGCCCGGCACGATCCCTTTACCGGGCAGGCCGCGATGCACTACGGTTTGGATATGTCGGCGCCGATGCGGACGCCGGTGATGTCGACCGCTCCCGGCACGGTCGTGGTCGCCGGATGGAAGAGCCGCTACGGCCGCATGGTCGAGATCGACCATGGCAATGGTCTCAGGACGCGGTACGGACACTTGTATAAGATCAACGTCCGGCGCGGACAGAAGGTGGATTTCCGGGAGGTCGTCGGTCTCTTGGGCTCCTCCGGCAGGTCGACCGGACCTCATGTTCACTACG
>JAEULB010000189.1 GCA_016792585.1 Rhodospirillaceae bacterium | reverse complement strand
GGCGGCGAGATCCTTCATCTCGGCGGAGATCGCCGCCAGCCCCTTGATGTCGGCGTTCCTGACGATCGGCGTGATCAGCCCGTCCGGGATCGCCACCGCGACCGAGATGTCGACCGTCTTGTAGCGGCGGATCGCCGCCTCGGTGTAGCTGGCGTTCGCCGCCGGCACCTTCCGGAGCGCGATCGCGGCCGCCTTGATCACCAGGTCGTTGACCGAGAGCTTCACGCCGTCCTTCTCCGCCCGCGTGTTGAGGTCGGCGCGCAGCTTGAGCAGCGCGTCGATCTCGCAGTCGAGCGAGAGGTAGAAATGCGGCGCCTGCTGCTTCGACTCGGTGAGCCGGCGCGCCACCACCTTGCGGATGTTGTTGTTCGGCAACTCGTCATAGGCCGGTCCGCCGGGCATCTCGACGTGTGGAGCCGGCACGGTGGCAGGAGTGGCCGCCGCCCGCGGCGCGCCGCCCGTGATCGCCGCCTCGATATCGGCCTTCACGATGCGCCCGCCGGGGCCGGAGCCGATCACCCGGGCGAGATCGATTCCGGCAATCGCCGCGAGACGCCGCGACAACGGGCTCGCGAACGGCCGGCCGCGCGGGGTTGCGGGCTGTGCCGTCACGCGCGCTTCTCCAGGAACTGCGGGTTGACGCAGTTCAGCAGGCGGTTGGCGGTGATGTACTCGATCACCACCTCGACCGATTTCCGGCGGAGGTCCTCGATGCTGGCAGGGCTGTAGAAGGCCGCGTGCGGGGAGAGAACGAGCCGCCCCTCGATCCACGGCTCGCCCTTGATCCAGGCGGCGATAAGCGGATGATTGGCGTCGGCTGGTTCGGCCGGGAGCACGTCGAGGCCGGCGCCGCCGACCTTGCCGCTCCGGATCGCCGCGCCCAGCGCGCCGAGGTCGACGATCGGGCCGCGGGCGGTATTGACGATCACGACACCCTGCTTGGCCGCCATGAAGGCCTTGGGCCCGACAAGGCCGCGGGTCTCGTCCGACAGGGGCGCATGCACGCTGACGACGTCGGCGGCCGACATCAGCTCTTCCAGCGTCTTCACGCGCGAGAAGCCGGCGGAGAGCTCGGTGCCGGTCGGGAGATAGGGGTCGAAGAAGACAATCTTCATGCCGAAGGCCTGGGCGCGGAGCGCCGCGGCGAGGCCGATGCGGCCGAGCCCGATCACCCCGAAGACGGCACCGCGCAGCCGCTTGACCAGTGGGGCCGCGCCGAAGCGCCAGCCCTTGGCCGGATCGGGACGCAGATTCTGCTGATACGTTGCGGTGCCGCGGGTCAGCGCCAGCATCAGCGCGATCGCATGGTCGGCGACCTCGGTGGTGCCGTAGTCGGGCACGTTGCTGACAGGGACCCCGCGCTTGCCCCAGCCGGCAAGGTCGACATTGTCGAAGCCGACGCCGGAGCGGACGACGATCTTGCATTTTGGGAACGCGGCCGGCTCGGCACCGATCTGCTCGACCGCCGAATAGTTGATGATCGCATCAATCTCGGCACCGTCCGCGGCGGTGACCGGCTGCATCTTGCCGGGCGTCCAGCGCCGGAGATCGACGGTGACGTCCGAGCCCAGCATCTGGCGCTCCATCACCGCGTCGTCGTCATAACCCCAATTGACCATCAACAGACGCATGGTTCGTTCCCTACGCTCAGGCCGGCGCCACGACGGCGATCTGCTGGCCCATCTTCACCACGGTGCCAGCCTGCTCGAGGATCTGGGCGAGCTTGCCGGTCGCCGTCGCCTCGACCTCGACCACGGCCTTGTCGGTCTCGATCTCGACCACCAGTTCGCCTGCCTTGACCGGATCGCCGACCTTCTTGAGCCAGCGCACGATCTTGCCTTCGCTGACCGTAAGGTCGCCGAAAGGCATGGTGAGGGCCTCGCCGGCGACGGTGGCCTTGGCCTGCGGCGGGTGGGCGCCATTGCCGGACGACGGCTTGGGTGCCACAGCAGCGGCGACGGGAGCCGGTGCCGCCGCGCGGCCGAGGCCGCTGCGGGCGCGACGCGGCGCTGGGGCCTCGCCGGCCATCACCTTGCGGGCGACGGCGACGACGTGGTCGGTCCCGACCAGCATCGCCTTCTCGAGGATCGGCGCGAACGGGTGGGTCATCGCGTCGGTGTGGAGGCGCGCGACCGGCGCATCCAGATGGTCGAAGCAGAGCTCGTTCATCGCCTGGCCGAGCTCGGCGCCGACGCCGCACATCGACCAGCCTTCGTCGGCGACCAGCAGGCGGCCGGTCTTGCGCACGCTCGCGGCGACGGTGTCGACGTCGAGCGGCTGGATCGTGCGGAGGTCGATCACCTCGCAGGAGACGCCCTCGCCTGCCAGCAGGTCGGCCGCCTCGAGCGCGCGGTGCACCATCTGGCCGGCGGCGGCGATGGTGAGGTCGGTGCCGGATCGGGCGATCCGGGCGACGCCGAAGGGCACCACGTGATCGCCGGCGGGCACCTCTCCCTTGCTGGCGAAGAGACCCTTCGGTTCCAGCATCAGGACCGGATCGCCGGCGCGGAGGGCGGTCTTCATCAGGCCCTTGGCATCGGCCGGCGTCGCCGGCACGCAGACGATGAGGCCGGGAATATGCGCCCAGACCGGGTGGTACATTCCGCTGTGATGCGGGCCGGCGGAGCGCACCGCGCCGGCGCCGACGCGGATCACCATCGGCGCGCTCATCTGGCCGTTGCTCATGTAGCGGAGCTTGGCCGCCTGCAGGACCACCTGGCCGGCCGCCTCGAAGATGAAGTCGGCAAACATCAGGTCGGCGACGCAGCGCACGCCCACGGCCGAGGCGCCGAGCGAGGCGCCGGTGAATCCCAACTCCGAGATCGGCGTGTCGACCATGCGATGGCCGCCGAACTCCTGATAGAGGCCCTTGGTGTGCGCAAAGGTCCCGCCGCGCTCGCCGGTGCCTTCGCCGAAATAGACGATGTGGGGATCGCGCCGCATCTCTTCGGCAAGGCCGTCGCGGACGGCGTCGAGCCAGCTCGTGGTCGTCGTCGGCACGTTCGACGGCGGCAGCGCGAGAGCGGCCGGCGGGTTGATCGGCTCGGCATAGATGTGGCGGTCGACCGTCGCCGGATCGGGTTCCGGAGAGTTGCGCGCGAACTCGATCGAGGCCTGCACGATGCGGTCGATCTTCGTATCGATTTCTTCGAGATCGGCCGGCTTCGCGATCTTGAATTCCTTGATCATGCGGTCGGCGAGGATGCGGATGGGATCGCGCTTGGCCCAGGTATCGACCTCGGCCTGGGTGCGGTAGGTACCGGTGACGGTGTCGCCCTCGTGATGGGCGACGGTGCGGTAGGTCTTGGACTCGATCAGGGTCGGGCCGTCGCCGCGGCGCGCGCGGTCGGCCGCGGTCTTCATCACCTGCCAGACCGCGATCACGTCGTTGCCGTCGACCGCGACGCCGGGAATGCCGTAGGCGGCGGCGCGGGTCGCGATCTCGGGATTCAGCGTCGCCATGGCGAGCGGCGTCGCCGTCGCATAGAGGTTGTTCTCGCAGATGAAGACGGTCTGCGCCTTCTGCACGCCGGCGAAGTTCAGCGACTCGTGGAAGGCTGCGTGGTTGGTCGCGCCGTCGCCGAAGAAGGCGACCCCGAGCCCGTCGTTCTTCTTGACCCTGGCGGCGATGCCGACGCCGACCGCAGAGGGCAACCCGCCGCCGACGAGGCCGTTGGTGCCGAACAGGCCGGACGCGCTGTCGTAGAGATGCATGGTGCCGCCGCGGCCGCCGCAGCAGCCGTCGCGCTTGCCGTAGAGCTCCGCCATCAGCGTGTTCGGCGACATGCCCTTGGCGAGCGCGTGGCCGTGGCCGCGATGGGTCGAGGTGATCCAGTCGGTGCGCTTCAGATGCGCGCAGACGCCGACGGCGGTCGCCTCCTCGCCGACATAGAGGTGCAGGAATCCCGGGGTCTCGCCCTTGCGGCAGGCGACCTGGGCCGCCAGCTCGAAGCGCCGGAGCAGCACCATCTGCTCGTAGAGGCGAAGCAACTCGGCCTTGTCGAGACCCCTCGGCAGGCTCGCGCTCTTGCCGCTGCCCTTCGTCGCCTTCTTCGCGGATCGCGCCTTCGTCGCCATGGGCTTTCTCCTCAGAAGTCGCGCGAGAATCCGGCGGTCCAGCCGCCGTCGATGGTCAGGATGTGGCCGGTGATGTAGGAGCTCTCCGGCGCCGCCAGGAACAGGGCACCGTTGGCGATCTCCTGCGTCGTCGCCGGGCGGGCCAGCGGGATGTGCGACATCAGCTTGGCGTGCAGATCCTTCGCCTCGCTGCCCTTGTCGTGGATCCAGCGCTTCCAGTCCTCGGTCGCAGTCGATCCCGGCGCGATGCCGTTGACCAGCACGCCATGTGGGGCCAGCTCCAGCGCCATCGAGCGCGTGAGGTTCACCACGCCGGCTTTCGCGGCGACGTAGGAACTCTGCAGGCGCATCGGCACGAGGCCGAGCACGGAGGCGATGTTGATGATGCGGCCGGACTTCCGCGCCACCATCGCCTTCGCCCCTTCGCGGCTCATCAGGAACACGCCGGTCAGGTCGACCTTGAGCAGCGTGTCCCAGGCTTCGGGGCGGAATTCGTCGACCGTCTTGCGATCGGCGGCGGCGACGCCCATGCCGGCGTTGTTCACCAGAATGTCGAGACGGCCGTGCTCCTTGAGCACGCGGGCGATCCCGGCTTCGATCTGCTCGCGCGAGGAGACGTCGAGAGCGAAACCCGGCGGCGCGTTCGCCGCCTTCGCGGCCGCGGCGGCACCATCGCCGCCGCACCTTCGCGGCTCATCAGGAAGACGCCGGTGAGATCGACCTTCAGCAGCGTGTCCCAGGCTTCGGGACGGAACTGGTCGACGGTCTTGCGGTCGTTGGGCCCGACGCCCATGCCCGCGT
>JAEULB010000185.1 GCA_016792585.1 Rhodospirillaceae bacterium | reverse complement strand
TGCCCTTGCCCTGATTGCCTTCGGTGCCGGACGGATTGTTTCCGGCCGAGCTGTTGCCGTTGCCGCCGGCCTTGCCCGTGTCGTCGCTGTCCACCGATCCGCAGCCGTCGACACCGCCCGAGAAGCCGCCGCCCTTGCCCTCTTGGCCGCCGCGGCTGCCACCGGCATTGCCGTTCATGCCGCCGTTGCTGCCCTGGTTGCCTTCGGTGCCGGATGGATTGCTGCCGGCCGGGCTGTTGCCGTTGCCGCCGGCCTTGCCCCTGTCGTCGCTGTCCACGGATCCGCCGCTCTTGCCGCCTTCATTGTCGCGTCCGCCTTTACCGCCCTCCCGCTCACCGCGGCCGTCGGACCTGCCGTGGTCGCCGGTGGCCATCGCGACCGACGTTCCGAATCCATCGAGCGAAATGGTGACCGGTGACAGCGCGAGGAGGGTCGCGATCGCCGTTGCACCGACTAGTTGAGTTTTCAAAGACGGCATTGTTTGGCTCCTTTGGTCCCCCACGGTGGACAATGCGGGGAGGTTGGCGGCGGCCGGTGACGCCAAAAGGAGTGCGGACGTGACGAACGGGGAATGCCGTCGGGTTTCGCGTCGACAAAGCTGGGACGACGGCAGTGCGGACATTTATCTGTCACCGCGGCCGCCGCGCACCCGTTGAAATTCATGCTCGATCTGATCGATCAGCGCGCTAAGATTTCCGCAACCTCGGCGGAAAGGACCCGAAGCATGAGCACCCAGACGCAAGAGCGGCCAGCGGCCGTCGACGCCAGCAAGTTCCGCATGCTCCATACGATGGTGCGTGTGCTCGACCTCGAGAAGTCGATCGACTTCTATACGCGCCTTCTCGGCATGGGCCTGATCCGCCGCAAGGACTACGAGTCCGGCCGCTTCACGCTCGCCTTCGTGGGCTACGGCGACGAGTCCGCCGGCGCGGTGGTCGAGCTCACCCACAACTGGGACCAGAAGGAGCCGTACACGATCGGCTCCGGCTTCGGGCACATGGCGATCGGCGTGCCCGACATCTACGGCACCTGCGAGAAGCTCGCCAAGGAAGGCGTCAAGATCCCGCGGCCGCCCGGCCCGATGAAGCACGGCGGCAGCGTCATCGCCTTCATCGAGGACCCGGACGGCTACAAGATCGAGCTGATCGAGCGGAAGGCCGCCTGAGTAATCGCGGAGGCGAATCCTTCACGGGTTCGTGACGCGAAACGGTTGATCTGTTCGACAGGTTCTTCTCGTAGACCCGGTGATATCGGCGACGGCGGGGGCGGTCGTCGCCGGTCCACCATCGGGAGAGAGTCATGTCGAATGCTTTTCATCCGCCCCTCGGGACCGGCATCAATCGTCGTCGTTTCCTGAATAGCGGCCAGGCATTCCTGTCGGCCGGCGTTGTCGCGATGCTCGCCGGCTGTGCCGGCAACGCTGCGATGCCGATGAGTTCCGGCAGCGCCGAAGGCGACGTCGCGATCCTCAACGTGGCGCTCGGTCTTGAGCACGAGGCGATCGCGGCATACCAGATCGGCGCCGAGTCGAAGCTTCTCGACAAGCCGGTGCTCGATGTCGCCGTGCTGTTCCAGGGTCATCACAAGGAGCATCGCGATGCGCTCGCCGCGACGGTGCGGAAGCTCGGCGGCGTGCCGGTCGAGCCCAGGATGATGAACGACTACGCGATGGCGCTGAACGCCGGCGCGATCAGGAGTCAGGGCGACATCCTGGTGCTCGCTGCCAGGCTCGAGCGTGGTGCCGCCAACGCCTATCTCGGCGTGATCCCGTCCTTCAGGGACGCCGAACTCGCGAAGATCGCCGGACGCCTCGCGGCCGACGAGACCATGCACTGGACCGCGCTCGCCGGCGCGCTCAAGCAGAACCTGCCGCAGAAGGCGTTCAGCTTCGCCGCCTGACGCCCCCTGATGGCGGCGAGTGGTGGGCGGCGGCGCGCCGGTGGTCGCCGCCGCCCACATCTTCTACGATCGAGGTCACATGAGGAATCTGCTCATCGCGGCGCTGGTCGCGTCGGCGCTTCCTGCCTGGGCGGCGGACGCGAGCCGAGGTGCCACGCTCTACGAGGAGCGCTGCACAGGCTGCCACTCGCTCGACGCCAACCGGGTCGGCCCTAAGCATCGCGGCGTCTTCGGCCGCAAGGCGGGCGGCGTTTCCGACTTCCGCTACTCGACCGGAGTCGGGAATTCGACCGTGGTGTGGGACGAGACGACGCTGGACCGCTGGCTGACCAACCCGCAGGGCTTCATCGCCGGCGCCCGCATGGGCTTCCGTGTCGGCGAGGCCGTCGACCGCGGCGACCTCATCGCTTTTCTGAAGCGCGAGTCCGGGAAGTAGCGAGGCGGGCCAGCACGTCGGCGGCGACCCACATGGTCGTCCCGAGCTTCCAGTCGGCGGCGCCGAGGCCGGCATAGAAGGTGCGTGCTTCCTTGTTGCCGGCGTGAGTGCGCCAGAGGATCTCCTTGGCGTCCACCCGATGGCACTCCTTTGCCATCGCCGCCATCAAGGCCCGGCCGACGCCGAGCCGGCGGGCCATTGGCCGCACATAGAGGTCGGACAGGTAGAGGACGCGGGACGAGTTATCGACCTCGTAGCCCCGGTGATGCAGCGCATAGCCGGCGGGCTTGCCGTCGACCGTCGCCACCAGCACGCCGAACCAGCGGTCGCGGCCGAATCCGTTCTTCAGGATTTTGGCTTGGGTGACGCCGCCTGGCGCATTCTCGCCGTGCAAGCGGATGAACTGGATCAGTTCCTTCATCATCGCGACGACGGCAGGCACGTCGCGCCGGCGCATGGCACGGACGGCGACGCGGCTCATGTCACGCGAAGGCGAGGGCGGCGACTGCGACGAGGACGACGGCGAAGGGAAGGGCCCATCCGGCTCTCAGCCGGCGCGGGCGTCCGGGCAGCGGGTTGTCGTTGGCGGCGACGTGCGGGCGCCCGCCGCCGGCATAGGCCTGCCGGCGACGAACCGGCAGGACCTTGTGCGGGGCCCGCCGACCGGCCTGACGTCGCGCCGTGAGGTTCAACGCTTGTCGACCGGAACGTAGGGCCGCTGGGTCGCGCCGGTATAGAGCTGGCGGGGGCGGCCGATCTTCTGCTGCGGGTCCTCGATCATCTCGCGCCACTGGGCGACCCAGCCGACGGTGCGGGCGAGCGCGAAGATCGCGGTGAACATCGAGGTCGGGATGCCCATCGCCTTCAGGATGATGCCCGAGTAGAAGTCGACGTTCGGGTAGAGCTTCCGCTGGACGAAGTAGTCGTCCTGGAGCGCCACCTTCTCCAGCTCCATCGCCACGTCGAGGAGCGGATCCTTCACGCCGAGCTCGCCCAGGACCTCGTGGCAGGTCTTCTGCATGATCTTCGCGCGCGGGTCGAAGTTCTTGTAGACCCGGTGGCCGAAGCCCATCAGGCGGAAGCTGTCGTCCTTGCTCTTGGCGCGCTTGACCGCCTCGCCGACCTTGTCCTTCGAGCCGATCTCGCCGAGCATCGTCAGCACGGCCTCGTTGGCGCCGCCATGCGCCGGGCCCCAGAGGGAGGCGATGCCGGCGGCGATGCAGGCGAACGGGTTGGCGCCCGACGAACCGGCGAGACGCACGGTCGAGGTCGAGGCGTTCTGCTCATGGTCGGCATGCAGGATGAAGATGCGATCCATGGCCTTCGCCAGGACCGGGCTCATCTTGTATTCCTCGCAGGGCACGCCGAACATCATGTAGAGGAAGTTCTCGGCGTAGCTCAGCTTGTTCTGCGGGTACATGAACGGCTGGCCGACCGAATACTTGTAGGCCATCGCCGCGATCGTCGGCATCTTCGCTATCAGGCGGTACGAGGCGACCTCGCGCTGCTTCGGATCGGAGATGTCGGTGGAGTCGTGATAGAAGGCGGCCATCGCGCCGACGACGCCGCACATCACCGCCATCGGATGCGCGTCGCGGCGGAAGCCTCGCCAGAACTGCGTCATCTGCTCGTGAACCATCGTGTGATAGGTCACGTTCTTCATGAAGTCGGTCTTCTGGGCCTTGTTCGGCAGCTCGCCGTTCAGGATCAGGTAGGCGACCTCGAGGAAGTCACCCTTTTCGGCGAGATCCTCGATCGCATAGCCGCGATGCAGGAGGATGCCCTGGTCGCCGTCGATATAGGTGATCTTCGACTCGCAGCTGCCGGTCGAGGTGTAGCCCGGGTCGTAGGTGAAGTGGCCGGTGTCGTTGTAGAGCTTGCGGACGTCGATGACGCTGGGACCGATCGTGCCTTCGATGATCGGCAGCTGGATGGTTTTGCCGTCGGCGTCGGTGAGGGTCGCGATCTTGTTGGCGCCGGCAGATTTGGCAGTCATGGGCATCCCCCGCAAAGCTGAATACCGCTAAGAGAAACATACGCTTGGCGCGCTGCCAAGCGGTTTGCTGCATTGCAGAAACGTTAACCTTACCGAGTGGCGTCGGCGATGCGCCCGAGAGCCTCGTCGCGGCCGAGCACGGCCGCCACCTCGAAGATCCCGGGCGAGGTCGGCTCGCCCGCGAGCGCCGCCCGGAGCGGTTGCGCCACCTGGCCCAGCTTCACCCTGGCGGTCTCGACGAACGTCCGGACCGCCGTCTCGAGCGCCGCCTCCGAGAAGTCGGTCGCCGCCAGCGCCGGCGACAGGTCGGCGAGCAGCTTCTTTGCCTCCGGCGTCAGCAGCGCCTTGGCCTTCTCCGAGATCGGGATCGGCCGCGCCAGCGTATAGAACCGGGCATTGTCGACCAGCTCGACCAGCGTCTTCGCCCGCGCCTTGAGACCGGCCATGCCGCGCTCGATGCGGGAGCGGCCGACGGGGCTCACGTCCTTCAGCCGCTCGATCACCAGCTCAGCCAGACGCGCATTATCGGCCTCGCGGAGGTAATGGCCGTTCAGGTTGTCGAGCTTCGGAATGTCGAGGCGCGCGGCGTTGCGTCCGACATCCTTGATGTCGAACCACTCGATCGCCTGCTTGGTCGAGATGATCTCGTCGTCGCCGTGACCCCAGCCCAGGCGCAGCAGGTAGTTGCGCATGGTCTCGGGCAGGTAGCCCATGTCGCGATAGGCTTCCACGCCGAGCGCGCCGTGACGCTTCGAGAGCTTGGCGCCGTCCGGGCCATGGATCAGCGGCACATGCGCGAACTCGGGCACCTTCCATCCGGCCGCCTGGTAGAGCTGGTACTGGCGGAAGGCGTTGTTCAGGTGGTCGTCGCCGCGGATGACATGGGTGATTTCCATGTCGTGGTCGTCGACGACGACCGAGTGCATGTAGGTCGGCGTGCCGTCGGCCCGCAGCAGCACCATGTCGTCGAGCACCTCGTTGGCGACCGTGACGCGGCCCTGGACCAGGTCGTCGATGACCGTCTCGCCGGTCTGCGGTGCCTTCAAGCGGATCACCGGAGGCACGTTGGGGATGCCGTCCTTCGGGTCACGGTCGCGCCAGCGCCCGTCGTAGCGCATCGGCTTGCCTTCGGCGCGCGCCTTGTTGCGCATCTCCTCGAGCTCGGCCGGCGTGCAGTAGCAGTGATAGGCCTTGCCCTCGGCCAGGAGCTGGCGCGCGACCTCGGCATGGCGCGGCGCGCGGGCGAACTGCATGACGACATCGCCGTCCCAGTCGATGCCGAGCCACTTCAGGCCTTCGATGATCAGCTTGATCGCCTCGTCAGTCGAGCGCGCCCGATCCGTGTCCTCGATCCTGAGCCGGAAAGTGCCGCCGAGATGGCGGGTGTAGAGCCAGTTAAACAGGGCGGTGCGGGCCCCGCCGATATGCAGGTAGCCGGTGGGCGAGGGGGCGAAGCGCGTGACGACGGTCATGGTCTCGTGTCTGATGCTCGGGAGATGGCGGGTTTTAGCACATCGCCGGAGCCGGGCCAGTGAAGGCCGCGGCCGCGGTCCAGGCGCTCCGTCCGGGCGCGCTGGCGGCCGATTTCGCCGCCGCGGTCCTGGCCGAGCGCGAGCGCTGGGCACTCTGGCTGCCCGTGGCGCTCGGCACCGGCGTCGGCATCTACTTCGCGCTGCCCGTGGAGCCGCCGCTCTGGATCGGGCTCTGTGCCGCGGTCTCGGCCTTGGCGGCGACCGCCGGGCTCCAGGGCCGTGCCGCCGGCATCGCCGCCGCGGTCTTCCTGGCGCTGACCCTCGGCTTCGCGCTCGGCGAGATGCGGACGCGAGCGGTGATGGCGCCGCTGCTCGACCGCTCGATCGGTCCGGTCGGCGTCGAGGGCAGGGTGGTCGAGCTCGAGCATCGCGACGGCGCCGTTCGCCTGACCCTGGACCGCCTGACGATCCCGCGGCTGGCGCCGCAGCGCACGCCCGAGCGGGCGCGGATCTCGTTGCGCGGCGCCCGGCCGGACATTCCGCTCGGCGCCCGGGTGCGCGTGAACGCGATCCTGCGGCCACCGCCGGAGCCGGCCGCACCCGGGGCCTTCGACTTCCAGCGCCAGGCCTTCTTCGACCGGCTGGGGGCGACCGGTTTCTCGACCGGGCGGCTGCAGGTGCTTCGCCTCGATCCTCCGGCGGGACCGATCGAGGCGACGCGGCTCTGGATCGCCGAGGTCAGGAAGAAGATCACCGAGCGAATGCTGGCGCTGCTGCCGGGCGCAGTCGGCGCGGTTGCGGCATCGCTGATCACCGGCGAGCAGGGACCGATCCCGGCGGCCGACATGCAGGCGGTGCGCGACTCCGGACTGGCGCATCTGCTGTCGATCTCGGGCCTGCATATGAGCCTGGTCGTCGGGCTCGTGTTCTTCGTCGTCCGCGGCGGGCTTGCGCTCGTCGAACCGCTGGCGCTGCGCTGGCCGACCAAGAAGATCGCGGCGGTCGTGGCCCTGATCGTGGGCTTCCTCTACCTGCAGCTCTCCGGCGCATCGCCGCCGACGCAGCGCTCGTTCATCATGGTCGCGATCGTCCTGCTCGCCGTCCTCATCGATCGGCAGGCGATCTCGATGCGCACCATCGCCTGGGCCGCGGCGGCGGTGCTGCTGATCGCGCCGGAGAGCCTGGTCGGCGCCAGCTTCCAGATGTCCTTCGCCGCGGTCGTGGCGCTGATCGCCGTATTCGAGGCGACCGGCGACAAGCTGATCGCGATGCGCGCCGACTCCGGCGTGATA
This sequence comes from Rhodospirillaceae bacterium, assembly GCA_016792585.1. Classification (GTDB taxonomy): domain Bacteria; phylum Pseudomonadota; class Alphaproteobacteria; order SHVZ01; family SHVZ01; genus SHVZ01. Next base: position 23,119 of record JAEULB010000185.1, on the reverse strand, counting down.
AGGCGCGCCTTCCTGCATCTCGCCGGGCTCTCGCTCGCCTCGGTCGTCGCCACGCTGGCGACCGCACCGTTCACGATCTTCCACTTCAACCGGCTGCCGCTCTACAGCCTGGCCGCCAATCTGCTTGCGATTCCGATTGCCGAGCTGTGGGTGATGCCCTGGGGCATGATCGCGCTGCTGCTGATGCCTTTCGGTCTCGCCGGCTGGGCGACGGCGCCGATGGGATGGGGCATCGAAGGCATCCTCGCCGTCGCCAAGTGGACCGCGTCGCTGCCGGGCGCGGTGATGGTGCTGCCGGAGATGCCGATCACGGCGCTGATCGCGATCGCCTCGGGCGGACTCTGGCTCTGTATCTGGCAGGGCAGTATCCGCTGGCTCGGGACTGCCGGCATCGCGCTCGGCATTCTGCTGGCGACGACGTCGCGGCCGCCGGACTTCCTGATCTCGTCGGACGGCAAGCTGATCGGCGCGCGGGGTGAGGACGGCGACCTAGCGCTGTCGCGGCGGCGCGCCGGCTTCGTTCCGGACACCTGGATCCGCCGCCAGGGACAGGAAGCCGGCGCCGACTGGGCGGCACTCTGGCGTTGCGGTGCGAGCGGCTGCAGCCGCAGCTACGGTCCGACCGAGGTGGTGCTGGTGCGAACGCCGGATGAGCGGCGTATCGCCTGTGCGCGCGAGGGCATCGTGGTGATCGCGACGATCCCGGCGCAATATTGCCGGTCGCCGCGCCTGGTCGTCGACCTCCTCGACCTTCGCGCCGACGGCACGCACGCGCTCCGCTTCGACGGCGGCGAGGTGCGCGTCGAGACGGTACGCGGCGTGCGCGGCCAGAGGCCCTGGGTTGCCGCAGCTCCGGGCCGCGGCAACCGGGCGTCGGCGCCTTAGCGGAACGCTTGCTGGCGCTGGAGCATCCGCTCGTGGCGACGGGCTTCACGACGCGCCTCGGCGCGCTCCAGTCGGCGAAGCTCGGCCTGTTCCTCGCGGCGGTTCTGACGCTCGAGCTTGCGGACCTGGCTGCGGTTCAGATCGCTCGCGGTCGCATCGCGGTCGTTCAGGCGGAGCGCGCGCAATTCACGCCGCTCGGCGCGTTCCTCGCGCTTCTCGACGTTCTTCTGCTTGCGCCAGCCATGCGCCGGCGCCCAGGAGGGCGGATCGGCCAGAACCTCGACGGGGGCCGAGACGGAGCCGACGATCAGCGCCGTCATCGCAATCGCAAAAAGCTTCAGCCTCATGGGTCGCATCCTCTTGGGCCAAGGTGCGGGAACTGAAGGCAGCTACGTCGGGGGTGCGGACTTGGTTCCGCCCGGGGGCGAGACCTTCGCGTGACCGGCTAGAAGCGGATCTCGGCCGAGGGGGCGACCGTCGCGAAGTCGCGCAGGATGGCGTTGTGGTGGGCGACGATGTCGGGGGCCTTCAGCACCTGGGAATCGAAGGTCGAATGCGCGTCGGAGGCGAGCACCACCTTGTAGCCGCGGGCGAAGGCCGAGCGCGTGGTCGTGTCGACGCAGAACTCGGTCTGCATGCCGGCGATCACCAGCCGGCCGATCCCGAGCGCCTTCAGGCGGGCGTCGAGCCCGGTACCGAGGAAGGCATCGCAGCGATCCTTGACCACGATCTCCTCGCCCGGCTTCGGCGCGACGCCGGGATGGACCGCGAACCCGGAGCTGTCGCGCGACAGCAGGTCACCGGGACCGCCGTCATGCTGGACCGTGATCACTGGAATGCCTTCGGCGCGGGCCCGATCCTGCAGGTCGCGGATGCGCGCGAGCATCTCGTCGCCGCGGTAGGGCTTGAGCGGGTCGCGGAACATGCCCTGCTGGACGTCGATCACGACGAGTGCGGTCGACATGCGGATTCCTTCGGACGCGTCGCGCCCGATCGTTCTCTCGACGGCCTGAAGAGCGCGCCTAGTAGCGGCGCATCAAGGCGATGAGCTTGCCCTGAACTTTGACCCGGTCGGGTCCGAAGATGCGGGTCTCGTAGGCCTTGTTGGCGGGCTCGAGCGCGATCGAGGCGCCCTTGCGGCGGAGCCGCTTCAGCGTCACCTCGTTGTCGTCGACGAGCGCCACGACGATCGCGCCGTTCTCGGCGGTCTCGCTGCGGTGGATGACGACGGTGTCGCCGTCCTGGATGCCGGCATCGACCATCGAGTCGCCGGCGACGGTCAGCGCATAGTGCTCGCCGTTGCCGAGCAGGCTCGCGGGCACGTCGACGAAGCTCGACGAATCCCGGAGCGCCTCGATCGCGGTGCCCGCGGCGATCTTGCCGTAGAGCGGCAGCGAGATGTTGGCGACCTCGGGCTTGCTCTCGGTCCCCGAAAGTGCCGCGCCGAAGTTGCCGGGAATGACGTTGGGCGCGAAGCCGCGCTGCGGCGCGCTGGGGCGCTGGTCGGGGAGGGAGGCCTGCTCGGGCAGGCGCGTCACTTCGAGGGCCCGGGCGCGGTGGGCGAGGCGCTTGATGAAGCCGCGTTCCTCAAGCCCTGTGATCAGCCGGTGGATGCCCGACTTGGACTTGAGCCCGAGCGCTTCCTTCATCTCTTCAAACGAGGGAGAAACTCCGCTCTCCGACAGCCGTCGGTTGATGAAGGTCAGGAGCTCGAACTGCTTCTTCGTCAGCATTTGGTATCCCCCGTAACACGACCACAATATCTAGAACAAAGCCGCAACGTTCACGCATGTTCTAGTTTGGTTCACGGGGTGTGTCAAGCAGGCCGGCGTTAAATCGCCGGAATCGCCGAGGCGAAGGGCAGGACCCGCACCGGCTCGCCCGCCTTTTTCGCCGGGTCCTTCGGCGGGCGGACGATCAGCCCGTCGGACTTGGACAGCAGCGAGAGCATCGAGGAGTCCTGCTTGGAAAACGGCGTCGCGGTCAGCGCGCCGCTGCTCTGGGAGAGCGTCGAGCGGAGGTAGTCCTGGCGGTGGTCGTTGGCGGCGAGGTCGGCGCCGAGCCGCGCCTCGACCAACGAGGTCGCTTCCGGATCGAGGCCGGAAAGCTTCTCGATCGCGGGCTTGAGGAAGATCAGCGCGCAGACGATGGTCGAGACCGGGTTGCCGGGAAGGCCCAGCACCGGCAGGTCGCCGAGCTTGCCCCACATCAGCGGCTTCCCCGGCCGCATCGCGATCTTCCAGAAGTCGACCGCGAGCCCGCGCGTCGCCAGTGCTTTCTGCACGAGGTCGTGGTCGCCGACCGAGGCGCCGCCGGTGGTGACGAGAAGATCCGAGCCGCGCGCGCCTTCGACCTTGGCGACGGTGTCCTCGACCGTGTCCTTGGCGATGCCGAGCACGACCGGCTCGGCGCCGAGCGCACGGACGAGCGCGGCGAGCGCGTAGCTGTTGGAGCTGACGATCTGGTTCGGGCCGACCGGATCGCCGGGACGCGCGATCTCGTCGCCGGTCGCCAGGATCGCGATGCGCGGCCGCCGGCGAACGCGGAGCCACGGCACGTTCATCGCTGCCGTAAGGCCGACGTCGCGCGCGGTCAGTCGATGCCCGGCGGCGACGCCGACCTCGCCTGCCTTGAAGTCAAGGCCGGCGACCCGGATATGGCGCCCGACCGCGGAGGATTCCTTCACCGTGACCTTGCCGCCCGACGCCTCGGTGTCTTCCTGGATCACGATCGCGTCCGCGCCGTCCGGCACCGGGGCGCCGGTGAAGATGCGGACGGCTTCGCCGGCCTTCACCGGGGCGCCGTAGGAAGAGCCAGCCGGCACGGCGCCTGCGATCGTCAGCGTCACCGGCACCTTCGTCACGTCGGCGGCGCGCACCGCGTAGCCGTCCATCGCCGAGACCGGCCAGGGCGGCTGGGTGAGCCGAGCCCGCACGTCTTCGGCGAGCACGCGGCCCTGCGCCTCGAGCAGCGGCACTTCCTCGATGCCGACCGGCTTGAGCTCCGCCAGGATCCGCCCGCGTGCCTCGTCGACCGGGATCATGCCTGGACGAAGTCCCCGGACTTGCCGCCGCTCTTCCTCAAGAGGCGCACCTCGCCGATCTTCATGCCGCGGTCGATCGCCTTGCACATGTCGTAGATGGTCAGCGCGGCGACGCTGACCGCGCACATCGCCTCCATCTCGACGCCGGTGCGGCCATGGACCTTGCAGGTCGCGGTGATGTCGACGGCCGAGCGTGCGTCGTCGATCGCGAACTCGATCGAGACGGCGTCGAGGCCGATCGGGTGGCAGAGCGGGATCAGGTCGCCGGTCTTCTTCGCCGCCATGATGCCGGCGAGGCGCGCGACCGCGAGCACGTCGCCCTTGGCGATCTGGCCCTCGCGGATCCGCTTCAGCGTCTCGGCCTGCATGACGATCGAGCCGCCGGCGACGGCAACGCGTTCGGTCACCGGCTTGGCGGCGACGTCGACCATGACCGCGTCGCCCTTGGCGTCGAAATGGGTCAGCTTCGACATCAGTCGCCGGCCTTTGCCATGGCGGGTGACGGCACCAGGGCGCGGGTCGCGGCGGCGACGTCGGCTTGGCGCATCAGGGACTCCCCGATCAGGAAGGCGCGGCAGCCGACCGCCGTCAGCCGGTCGATGTCGGCGCGGCTGCCGATACCGCTCTCGCCGACCAGCAGCCGGTCCTTCGGCACGCGCGGCCCGAGCTCGACCGTTGTCACAAGGTCGACCTTCAAGGTCTTGAGATTACGATTGTTGATGCCCACGAGCTTTGCCGGCAGCCTGAGGGCTCGGTCGAGCTCCGGCGCGTTATGCACCTCGATCAGCGCGTCCATGCCCCAGCGGCTCGCCTCGGAGACCAAATCGGCGGCCAAGGCGTCATCGACCGCAGCCATGATCACCAGGATGCAGTCGGCGCCGAGCGCCCGGGCTTCGGCGACCTGATAGGTGTCGACCATGAAGTCCTTGCGGATCGCCGGCAGGTCGACGGCCGCGCGTGCCGCGACCAAGTGGCCGTCCTCGCCCTGGAAGTAGGGCGTGTCGGTCAGCACCGAAAGGCAGGTGGCGCCGCCCTCGCGATAGGCCCTGGCCAGGATGGGGGGATCGAAGTCGGCGCGGATCAGCCCTTTCGACGGGCTCGCCTTCTTGATCTCGCAGATGAGCCCGTAGCCGGATGAGGCGGCCGCCGCCTCGAGCCGGCGGGCGAAGCCGCGCGGCGCCGGTTGCGCCTTTGCCTCGGCCTCCACGGCCGAGAGCGGGCGCGCCGCCTTGCGGCTCGCGACATGGACACGCTTGTCGTCGCAGATCTTGGCGAGAACGTCGCTCATGCGGGCGTCTCGTTGCTGATCGCGACCAGCTTCGCCAGCGTCGCCTTGGCAGCCCCGCTGTCGATCGCCTGGGCGGCCAGGGCCGCGCCGTCCTTCAGGGTCTGCGCCTTGCCGGCGACGATCAACGCCGCGCCGGCGTTCAGCAGCACGATGTCGCGGTAGGCGTTCTTGGCACCGGCGAGCACCTCGGTCAGCGCCTTGGCATTGACGTCGGGCGGGCCGCCCTTGAGCTGCTCGGGCCTGGCGCGCGTTAGGCCCGCGTCTTCCGGCGTCACCTCGAAGGTCGTGACCTCGCCGCCGTCGAGCGCGGCCACATGCGTCGTGCCGGCGGTGGTGATCTCGTCGATGCCGTCGGAGCCGTGCACGACCCAGGCCTTCTCGATGCCGAGCAGGCCCAGCACCTTGGCCATCGGCTCGACCCAGTCCTTGCCGAAGACGCCGACCAGCTGGCGCTTGGTGCCCGCCGGGTTCGAGAGAGGGCCCAGCAGGTTGAAGATCGTCCGCGTGCCGAGCTCGACGCGGGTCGGCATCACGTGGCGCGTCGCCGAATGGTGGCGGGGCGCCATCAGGAAGCCGATCCCGGCCTCGAACAGCGCCTTCCGAACCAGCTTCATGTCCGCGTCGATGTTGACGCCGAGCGCGGTCAGGACGTCGGCGGCGCCCGACTTGGACGAGAGCGCGCGATTGCCGTGCTTGGCGACGGGCACGCCCGAGGCGGCGACGACCAGCGAGGCGGCGGTCGAGACGTTGTAGGTGCCCGATGCGTCGCCGCCGGTGCCGCAGGTGTCGATCGCACCCTCCGGCGCCTCGACCTTGAGCGACTTGGCGCGCATGACGCGGGCGGCACCCGCGATCTCGTCGACGGTCTCGCCCCGGACCCTGAGCCCCATCAGGAAGGCGCCCATCTGCGACGGTGTCGCGTTACCCGACATCATGATGTCGAAGGCGGTCTCGGCTTCGGCCATGGACAGCCTGTGGCCGGATGCCACGCGGCCGATCAGCAGCTTGAGGTCGGGCATGTCCCCGGTCATGGCGTCAGGCGGACCCTTCTTGGCGAGGCGGACGTTCTAGCAGGCTTTGGCGCGGGAAGGAAAAACGAGCGGACTCGCCGAATCAACGTCCCATCACTAACATGGTGCGCCGCTTCAACAACCAGCGCTTTGCCCTTGTCTTCCCGCAAGTCTCGCCGCCGCCGCTTCCGTCACGTCCAGGCCCTCCCGGGCCGTGGCGCCGACGCGCCCAGGATCGACTGGCGAGGCGGCCTCGCGAGGGTCCGGGAACGGCTCCCGGCCCTTGTCGCCGGGATGGCCACGGTGGTGATCGGCGCCAGCGTCGCGATCACCGTCAGCATCGGCGCGCCCCGGACCGGGCTCTATGTCGAGACCCATGAGGAACCGGCCGAGATCGCGCGGGCCTTTGCCATCCCGCTCGGCACGGGAGAGCCCCTGCCGTATCGCCCGAGCGCCCAGGGCCCGTTCAACTGGCCGGGCGGGGCGCCCCCGACCGAGCCGGCGCGGCTGCCCGCACCCCAGGTCGCGGCCGTCGATCCGCCTCCCACCGGCCGCCCGCCTCCGATCGCTCCTGCGACCCTCACGCCTCCGGTGGTCGCTTCGCTAAGGGCGGCATTGCCGTCGATCCCGCCGCCGCGGCGGCTGCCGCCGGTCAGGGTGCCCGCGCCATCGCCATCGGATGCCGATGAGCCCGCCTGGATCGCGAATGCGGTACCGACTTTGCCGCCCGACGGCCGTCCGGAGATCGCGATCATCATCGACGATGCCGGCGTCGACCGCGTGCATACCGGCGTCGCGATCCGGCTCAAGGGACCGCTGACGATCTCGTTCCTGCCGTATGCGTCCGACCTGGCCGGGCAGGCACGCGCCGCACGTGCCAACCGGCACGAAGTCATGCTGCACGTCCCGATGGAGCCGCATGGCGCCTTCGCCGAGCCGGAGCCCTTTCTGCTACGCGCCCGCATGGGGGCCGGCGAGATCCAGCGGCGGCTTGCCCGCGACCTCGACGCGTTGCCCGGCATCGTCGGCATCAACAATCACATGGGGAGCCTGTTCACCTCCGATCCCCAGGCGCTGGCGCCGGTGATGGAGGAGCTGGTCCGCCGCGGGCTGCTGTTCGTCGACTCCCGCACCAGCGCGCGGTCGCTGGCCCAGGACTCGGCGCAGGCCCATGGCCTCCCCAATGCCGGCCGCGACGTGTTCCTCGACCACTACGAAGGACAGGCCGAGGTGCGCAAGCGCTTGATCGAAACCGAGCGCGTGGCCCGCAAGCAGGGCTATGCGATCGCGATCGGCCATCCGCGCGCGGCGACCTTGGCCGAGCTGGCGCTCTGGCTCGACGAGGTCGAGTCCAAGGGCTACCGCCTGGTGCCGGTCTCAGCGATCGTCCGTGCCCGCGCCACCCAGCTCGCCGGCAGGCTGGCGACGCGCGGCTAGAACCGTCGCGTCGGCTCGCGCCTTGATCGTCCGTGGACGAAGATCGACGGCTAGCCGTCGTGGACCTGCGGCTTTCGTTCGGTCGCGTCGAAGGGGAAGTGCGCGCGCTCCGGCACTTGAATCCATTTCGGGCAGGCGGCACAGGACTTGTCCGGCGACGCCGAGGTGAAGCGCTGGACCAGCGTCGTCAGCTTCTCGCCGTTGAACAGTTCGGCGATCTTCCCTTCGTTCAGGTTCCCGACGTCAGGCACGAACTCGTAGCAGCACGGCCGCAACACCCCGTCGGGATAGTAGTAGAGAAAGCGGTGAAGGTAGGGGCAGTGCTTGGTCAGCGCTTCGGAATCCTTGAGGCTCGCGAGCTTCTGCCGCTCGGCGGGCGTGAAGGTCGCGAAGGCGCGGCTCAGGTCCTCTTCCTGGCGAGCTTTTAGATCGAGGGCCTTCTTGGTCGCCTCGCCGGCTGCCAGGTTCAGCGGACCTTCCATGCGCTCGATCCCGGCCGCGAGCGCGTCCTCTGCCAGTTCGGCCGCCTCCTCGTCGATATCGGCGAAGTCGACCAGGGAGGCGAGAGGGGGAAGCGAGGCGTAATAGGCATCGTCGAGCCACGGCAGGATGAGCTTGTCGCCTGACGGGCGCTGGGCGGGATCGTCGGGGACGTCGGCCGGCGGCATCGTCCACAGCCGCACGCCGAGCTCGGCGGCGCGGGCATGCATGCGCCCGACCTGGTACCGGTAGAGGCTGGGATACTTCGCATAGGGCTCGTCCGCCAGCTCCGGACGCTCCGTCTCGATCGCCAGGCCATAGATCTGCGGTATGCCGATCAGGCGGGCGAGATCGACCATCAGCGGCAGGTCGCGCAGGTTGCTGGCGCAGATCGCGAAGTTGATCGCCATCTGCAGGCGAAGCGATCGCGGCAGCATCTCGCAGGCACGCGTCATGACGCGAACGTTCCGCATCACCTTGCCGAACTTGGCGCCCAGCCGGAGCGCCTCGAACGTCACCGGCGTCGCGCCATCGAGAGAGACGCGGAGATGGGTGATGCCCCACAAAGGCCGCAGTCGCCGCTTGGCGATCACCGTGCCGTTCGAATTGACGAAGAGGTTGCAGCCATAGACGTGGGCCAGCTCGGCGGTGATCTCGTTGTTGCGGGCGAGCAGGTTCTCGCCGCCGCCGGACATCGAGATCTGACGGGCATAGGGGAACGACTCGTGCCCTATCCGCCGGATGAGATCGTCAGCCATGGTCCACGACTTGGACTGGAAGGTGGCGTGCGCTTCGTCGGTACCGTGGGTCGGGCAGTAGGGGCAGCGCAGGTTGCAGAAGCCGACCGACTGGATCGACGCGACCTCCGGCAGCGCCGGCATGCGAAGGTCGCCGAGCGCCCGGTTGATGGAGAGCGCCAGCTGGTTCAGGTCCTTGACCGGAAAATAGGCCCATCCCGACCGGGTGAAGTCGGTCAGCGACGGCTCGAACCGGGAGCGATCGATCGCGACATCGGACGGCCGGAGGGCTTCGTAGTCACGGGCCATCCGCTCGAGGCGGGACGTATCGGCGCGAACGGAGATGGCTCTACTCCCTGACGAGAATCCGAAAATCACCTTTGCGCCAATCTACCACGATGGCGGGCGGGACGACCTGTCCCGGGCCGCGGGACCTTCGTCAGATCTGCGGGGTCGCCTGCTTGTCGCGTGCCAGCGGATCAAACGGGAAGAAGTTCCGTGCCGGCTCCATCTCCCATTTCGGGCAGATCGCGCAGGCTGGATCCGGCGCATCGCTCTTGAAACGCTTGACCATCGTCGACAGCTCCGGACCGTTGAAGATGTCGTGCACCGGGCGGTCGCCGAACTGGCCGAGAAAGGGAGCGAACTCGAAGCAGCAGGGACGCGTCCTTCCGTCGGGAAAGAAGTACAGGTAGCGGTGCAGATACATGCAGTTCTTGACCGGCTCCGAGGAGTCCTTGAGGCTCGAGAGCCGCGTATGCTCTTCGGGCGTGAGCTCGGTGTAGGCCTTGTTGAGCTGGTGCGTGAGGCTCTGCAGGAGGGCCTCGGCCTTCGCATGCGCCTCGCCTGCGTTCTGGTTGAGCGGCCCGCGCATCCGCCCGATCGCGGCCTCGACCGCGTCGATCGCGAGATCGATCGCGTCTTCCTCGACCCCGCTGAAGTCCACCAACTCGGAAAGCGGAGGAAGCTGGTCGTAGTAGCTGTCCGGCAGCGGCGGAAGGATCAGGCGGTCGCCGAGCGGCAGGTCCGGCTCTCCCTCCTTCGTCTCGAACGGTGGCGGTATCAGATGCACCTGGATGCGCTTTTCCCCGGCGCGCTCCTGCATGCGCTTGTAGCAGGTGCCGAAACGGTCGCGGTATCGGGTACAGGGCTCGTCGAGCAGCTCCGGACGCACGGTCTCGATGTTGAATCCGATGATGGTGCGTACGCCGATCATCTCCGCGAGATCGACCATCAGCGGCATCTCGCGGATATTGCTGGCGCAGATGCCGAAGTTGATCGCCGTCTGCAGCCTGAGCGACGGCGGCATAAGCTCGCCGGCACGGGTGATGGTGCGGATGTTGCGCATCACCGTCCGGTATTTGGCGCCGAGCCGGAGCGCCTCGAAGATGGTCGGCGTCGCGCCGTCGAGCGAAAAGCGCATATGGGTCGTTCCCCAGAGCGGGCGCAGGCGGCGCTTGGAGACGACGGTGCCGTTGCTGTTGATGAAGATGCTGCAGCCATAAGCATGGGCCAGTTCGGCCGCGACCTCGACGTTCCGGGCCAGCAGGTTCTCACCGGCGCCGGAGAACGAGATCTGGCGGGCATAGGGAAACGACGCATGGGCGATCGCGGCGATGCGCGAGTCGGGCATCGTCCAGGACTTGGACTGGAACGTCGCGTGCGCCTTGTCCGTCCCATGGGTCGGGCAATAGGGGCACCTGAGATTGCAGAAGCCCGTGTTCTCGAGAACAACCATTTCCGGCATGGCCGGAAGGCGCTGCTCGCCGAGCGCGCGGTTGATCGCAAGCGCCAGGACGTTCAGATGCTTGACGTTATGGTAGGCCCAGCCGGTCCGGGTGAAGTCGGTGATGGACGGGTCGAGCCGGCTGCGGTCGACGGCCACGTCCTGGGGGCGAAGCGCCAGGTACTCGCCGATCAGGCGATCCAGTCGAGCCCGGCTGGCCGGATCTGCGGTCTTCATCGTCTCGATGTGTACCCGAAACCAGCCCGCAACCTATCACATTTCGCAGGGCGGAAATCCCGGCGCGGACGGGGATGTGACCTCTCTCGGCCGCGCTGCGTGTGGACAGCGCCGGAAGCGCTCGCTTAGTGTTCGATAAGGGACGGTTTTATCGGCTGGCCTTCGGGGCCGGCGACAAGGGGAGGCGGACCATGGCGAACCTGAACTCGTGGCGGGGCATCGGACTCGCGGCGGGCATCTTGCTGGCGGCGACGGCGGCGAACGCCCAGCCGGTCTTCAAGACCAACATCATCGCCGACCCGGCGATGCTCGACCCGATCACCTATTCGGAGATCATCGCCGGTCGCATCATGGACAAGGTCTATGAGAGCCTCAGCGCCAATACCGCCGAGGGCAAGATCGTCCCGAGCCTGGCGACCGAGTGGAAGGCGAACGACAATGCCACCGTCTGGCGCTTCAGCCTGCGAAAGGGCGTGAAGTTCCATTCCGGCCGCGAGTTCACCGCGAAGGATGTCAAATACACCTTCGAGCAGCTGCTGCTGCCGGGCAACAAGGCGGGTCTCAACAGCGCCTATCTCGCCCTGGTCCAGGGCGCCAAGGAAATGAAGGATGGGAAGGCGACGGAGCTTTCCGGCGTCACCATCGTCGATTCTCACACGATCGAGGTGAGGTTCACCGAGCCGGAGGTCCTGTTCCCGATCTACCCGCTCTACCTGATGGACTCCGGCATCGTCGCCGAGCAGGGCGCCGACTGGGTGACCAAGGTCTCCTCCGGCACCGGCCCGTTCAAGTTCAACGCCTGGCGGCGCGGCATCGAGGTCAAGGTCGACGCGCACAAGGACTACTGGGGCGGCGCGCCGACCATCGGCGGCGTCCAGTTCCTGATCGTGCCGAACGGCGACACCGCGCTCTCGATGTACGAGGCAAACGAGCTGCACTTCGCCCTGCTGCCGGACAATCTGGCGCGCCGGATCATCAACGACGCGAAGTACAAGGATCAGATCACCCAGGCGGCCCGCGCGCAGATCAACTACCTCGGCATGAATCAGAACCTTTACGCGCCCTTCAAGGACAAGCGGGTGCGCGAGGCGGTGTCGCTTGCGCTCGACCGTCCGGCGATGATGAAGGGGCTCTGGGGCGGAACGGCGCTGCCGCTGAACGGCCAGGTGACGCCGGGCGTCGCCGGCTACAATCCGAGCCTGCCGGAGCTGAAGTACGATCCCGAGCGGGCGAAGAAGCTGCTGGCCGAGGCCGGCTATCCGGGCGGCAAAGGCCTGCCGCCGATCGAGATCGTCTCGACCGAGCCCTCGAAGGACGAGCTCGCCTACTACGCCAACCAGTTCAAGCGCGTGCTGGGATGGGACGTTTCGGTCAAGATCGCCGAGCGAGCCACCCACATCCGCCAGATGAATGCCGGCGAAGTGGCGTTCTTCCCCTGGGGATGGACAGCGGGGTACCCGGACGCGATGTACTATCTGTCGCAGGTCTGGCACTCGAAGAGCCCGTACAACCGCTCGCGCTGGTCGAACGCCGAGTTCGACAAGGTGATCGACAAGGCGCGCACGGTCGCCAACGCCGAGGAGCGCTACAAGCTCTACAACGAGGCGGAGAAGATCCTGATGGCCGACTGGGGCACGGCGCCGCTGCCGATCCTCTCGAACATCGCCCTTCGCAAGCCGAACGTGAAGAATGTGACGATGACGCCGTTCGGCTACTCGGACTTCCACAATATCACGATCAACTGAGCGTAGGACGCCTTCACCTCGTCTCGTAAACCCTCCCCCTTGATGGGGGAGGGAAGGGTGGGGGTGGAGTTCCGAACTCGATCTCAGAGCATGTCCGCAGTCGCCCCCCACCCTGGCCCTCCCCCACGCCGCGCGGGGGGAGGGGATAAGACTTAAGTGCTTTCCTACGCCCTCAGACGCCTGCTCGGCCTGGTCCCGGTCCTGATGGCCGTGATCCTGCTGACCTTTGCGACCAATCACCTGACGCCAGGCGATCCGGTGGCGACCATGCTCGGCGACCAGTCGGCCAACAAGGTGCTGGCTGAGAAGCTTCGGGCCGAGTACGGCCTCGACCAGACCCTGTGGAAGCAGTTCTCGACCTACGTCACCGGGCTCGCGGTCGGCGACTTCGGGCTCAGCTACCGCTTCGTCGGCGTCAAGGTGACCGAGGTGATCTGGGACGGACTCAAGATCAGCCCGGTGCTGGCGCTGGCCGGCACCGCGGTCGCGGTCCCGCTCGGCCTGATCGTCGGCGTCTTCGCCGCGCTCCGCCGCAACACGCTGGCCGATACCGGCGTGATCCTGGCGCTGACCGCCGGGATATCGATCCCGAACTTCGCGATGGCGGCTTACCTCGTCTACCTGTTCTCGATCAGGCTGCAGGTGCTGCCGGTCGCCGGATGGGGAAGCCTCGCGCAGGCGATCCTGCCGGTGGGCATTCTCGCGATCGCGCCGGCTGCGTACATCGCGCGCCTCTCGCGCACCTACATGCTCGAGGTCCTGCAGCAGGACTACATCAGGACGGCGCGCGCCAAGGGGCTTCGCGAGCGGCTGGTGATCTATCGCCACGCGCTCCGCAACACCCTGGTGCCATTGCTCACCACCATCGGCATCATCTTCGGCGGGCTGCTCTCGGGCACCTTCGTGATCGAGACCGTGTTCAACATCCCGGGCCTTGGCCGGCTCGCGATCCAGTCGATCTTCGCCCGCGACTATCCAGTGACGATGGCGATCGTGCTGCTGTTCACCGGCTTCTATACGCTGATCAACCTCGCGGTCGACCTGCTCTATGGCGTGATCGATCCGCGCATCCGCCTGGGTTCCCGATGAGCGCGACCGCCCTCGAGCCGACTGTCGCGCGGACCAAGTCGGACTTCTGGCCCAAGTTCCGGCGGAACCGGAACGCGATCGCGGGCACGATCATCGTCACCTTCGTCGTTGTGGTCGCGATCTTCGCGCGACTGATCTCGCCATACGACTACGACGAGACCGACATCCTGTTCACCTGGGCGCATCCGTCGCCCGAGCATCTGCTCGGCACCGACGCGCTCGGCCGCGACATCCTCTCGCGCCTGATCGTCGGCGCGCAGGTGTCGCTGACCGTCGCGGTCGCGGTGCTCGCGATCACGCTGACCGTCGGCATCCTGCTCGGCATGATCGCAGGCTACTTCGGCGGCAAGCTCGACTCGGCGATCATGCGGGTGGTCGACATCATCTTCGCCTTCCCCGACATCATTTTCGCGATCCTGCTGGCGTCCGCCCTCGGGCCCGGGATCACGACCGTGATCATCTCGCTGTCGGTGGTCTGGTGGCCGGGCATCGCGCGGCTGACGCGCTCGCTCGTGCTCCAGCTCCGCACCGAGCTCTACGTCGACGCCGCGATCGCCTCGGGGACGCCGCCGTTCACGATCCTGATCCGCCATTTCCTGCCGAACATCGTCGCCCCCCTGATCGTCCGCGCCTCGATCGGCGTCGGCTTCATCATCATGGCTGAAGCCACCTTGAGCTTCCTCGGCATCGGCGTGCAGGAGCCTCGTCCCTCGTGGGGGGGCATGATCCGCGACGGCATCGTCTCGCTCCGGACCGAGCCCTATCTCGCGCTCTCGGCTTCTACCGCGCTCGGCCTGACGATCATCGGCTTCAACCTGTTCGGCGACGGTCTCCGCGACATCCTCGATCCGAGGATCAAAGACCGATGACCGCGGCAGCCCCGGTTCTCGACATCGCCGACCTCTCGGTCTCGTTCCAGACGCCTGAGAGGAAGCGCCTCAAGGTGCTGGACGGCGTGACGCTGCATATCGGCGCCGGCGAGGTGCTGGGCGTCGTCGGCGAGTCGGGCTCAGGCAAGTCGGTGACGGCGCTGTCGGTCCTGAGGCTGCTGGGCGAGCAGGGGGCGATCGACCAGGGCCGCATCGCGCTGGTCGGCCGCGAGCTGACGCAGCTGCCCGAGGCCGAGATGCTGAAGATCCGCGGCCGACACGCGGCGATGATCTTCCAGGAGCCGATGACCTCGCTGAACCCTGTCTACACGGTCGGGTTCCAGATCATGGAGGTGCTGGTCGAGCATCTCGGCGTCTCCTCCGACGAGGCGCGGCGTCGTGCGATCGAGCTGATGCAGCGGGTCGGCATTCCCTCGGCCGAGCGCCGGGTCGACGACTATCCGCACCAGCTCTCGGGCGGCATGCGCCAGCGGGTGATGATCGCGATCGCGCTTGCCTGCTCGCCGAAGCTGCTGATCGCCGACGAGCCGACCACGGCCCTCGACGTCACCATCCAGGCGCAGATCCTGGCCCTGATGCGAAAGCTCCGCGACGAGACCGGGGCGGCGATCCTGATGATCACCCACGACCTCGGCGTCATCGCGCAGATGGCCGACCGGGTGGTCGTGATGTATGCGGGCCAGGTGGTGGAGGAGGGGACGGTATCCGAGCTCTTCGCCCGTCCGCTGCATCCCTACACGCGGCTGCTGATGCGCTCGATTCCGCTGGCGCGGAAGAAGCTGAAGCGGCTGGAGACCATCGCCGGCACGACGCCGTCGCCGGCGAGCTTCCCCGCCGGCTGCCGCTTCAACCCGCGCTGCCCGGAAGCGAACGACCGCTGCCGGAGCGAGCCGCAGGCGCTGCGCCGCTTCGCCGATGGCCGCCAGGCCCGTTGCTGGAGGGCGGAGGCGTGAGCGCATTGCTCGAGGTGCGGAACCTGACCAAGGAGTTCCCGGTCGGCGCCGATTTCTTAGGCAGGCCGCTGGCTCAGCTCCGCGCCGTCGACGACATCTCGTTCGCGCTCGAGCCCGGCGAGACGCTGGGGTTCGTCGGCGAGAGCGGTTGCGGCAAGACCACGGTCGGCCGGCTGATCCTCCGCCTGCTGGCGCCGACCTCGGGCACCATCCTCTTCGAGGGTCAGGACATCACCAACCTGACCGAGCCGGAGATGCGGCCGCGCCGCCGTGACATCCAGGTGGTGTTCCAGGACCCGTACTCCTCGCTCAATCCGCGGCTGATGGTCCGCGACATCGTCGGCGAGCCGCTGAAGAACTTCGGCCACTCGCGCGACCAGATCGATCAGCGGGTCGCCGAACTGATGCGGATCGTGGGCCTGCCGCCGGAATACATGAGCCGCTACCCGCACGCATTCTCCGGCGGCCAGCGCCAGCGGATCGGCATCGCCCGCGCGCTCGCGGTGTCCCCGAAGCTGGTGGTCTGCGACGAGGCGGTCTCGGCCCTCGACGTCTCGATCCAGGCGCAGATCCTGAACCTGCTCGCGGACATCCAGGCGCAGTTCGGGCTGACCCTGCTGTTCATCTCGCACAATCTCGGCGTCGTGCGCCACGTCAGCCACCGGATCGCGGTTATGTATCTCGGCCGCCTGGTCGAGCTCGCATCCGAAGACGCGCTGTTCGAGCACCCGCTGCATCCCTACACGGCGGCGCTGATCGCCGCTGTGCCGGAGCCCGATCCTGCGACCCGCGGCAAGCTCGCGGTGCTGCCGGGCGAGATCCCAAGCCCGCTCAACCCGCCGCCGGGATGCCCCTTCAACACCCGCTGCCCGAAGGTCGAGGCCCGCTGCCGGGCCGAGCTGCCGGAGTTTCGCGAGGTCGAGGCCGGACGTTGGGTCCGCTGCCACTTTCCGGGATGATGGATCGATGATCGTCGAACGTACCCAGTACTACGCCAAGCCCGGACGGGCGGCCGAGATCCTCGCCAACCGCCGCGAGGCGAGCCGCATCCGCGTGTCCTTGGGCCTTTCCGCCGGCACCATCTACGCCAAGAAGGGCGGCGACGGACCCGACGTCACCTGGGAGTGCAGCTTTCCCGACGAGGCTGCACACAAGGCCGACCTTGCCGCCCGCGACAGGAGCCCGGAGTTCGAGAAGATCCGCGCCAAGCAGCGCGACGCGCTCGCCCGCTTCGAGCGCCACGTCGAGACACGCGACGTCGACGGCCCGGACTGGTGGGGCGACGTCTCGCTCGACGGCCATCCGATCGTTCCGACCGAGCACACGTTCAAGAGCGGCAATCTCGAGCTCAAGGGCTATCTCTACGTTCCCCCGGGCAAGGGGCCGTTCCCCTGCGTGCTGCTGAACCACGGCAGCGGCGTCAACCAGGGCACGCTGGATGTCTCGCGGCCCGGCACATCGTCCTGGCTGATGAGCTGGGGCATCGCGTCGTTCCTGGCGCATCGTCGCGGCTACGGCAATTCGCCCGGCACGCCCTGGCGCGAGGATTGCCCGGCGCCTTTTGGCACGGACGAGTACGACGACCAGCTCGCCCGCCGGCTCGATGCCGAGAGCAACGACGTGCTGGCGGCGCTGGCGTATCTCAAGACGCGGCCGCAAGTAATCTCCGACCGCATCGGCGTGATGGGCTCGTCCTTCGGCGGCACCAACACGCTGCTGGCGGCATCCAAGACGGCCGAGTTCCGTTGCGCGGTCGAGTTCGCCGGCGCGGCGATGAACTGGGACCGGACGCCGAAGCTCCGCGACCTGATGACCAGGGCCGCCCACAAGGTGACCTGTCCGATCTACTACATCCAGGCGGCCAACGATTACTCGATCCGCCCGACGATCGAACTCGGCGACTCCCTGAAGAACTCCAAGGGCGTGTTCCTGACCAAGATCTTCCCGGCGCACGGCTTCAACAACCACGAAGGCCACCTGCTCGAAAGCACCGGCCAGAACCGTTGGGGCCCCGACGTGCGCCGCTTCTTCGAAAGGTGGCTTTAGAAATGAAAGGTGCGTGGCTCGAGGACCTGACCTGGGTCGAGGCGGGCGAGCGGCTCGAGGCCGGGTGGCCGGTGATCATTCCGATCGGCGCGCGCGCCAAGGAGCACGGCCATCATCTGCCGCTGAAGACCGACTACCTGACGGCGCGCGAGTTCGGCCAGCGGATCGCGGAGGCGTTGCCGGTCGTGGTCGCACCCGTGGTGGACTTCGGCTACTATCCGGCCTTCGTCAATTATCCCGGCAGTCAGCATCTCCGCGCCGACACCTTCATCAACGTGCTGAAGGACCTGATCGGCAACTTCATCGACCATGGCGTGACCCGGATCGCGGTGGTCAACACCGGCGTCTCGACCGAGGCGCCTCTCCGGATCGCGGTCCGCGACATCTACGAGGAACGCAAGGTCCGGGTCGCGACCACCGACATCCGCATGCTCGGATCGGCGATCAAGGGGCTGATGAAGCAGAAGCTCGGCGGCCATGGCGACGAGCAGGAAACCTCGATGATCCTCGCCATCGAGCCCAGGTCGGTGAAGATGAAGCTGGCGAAGACCGACTACGGCCATGCGCTGTCGGAGCCGAAGACCGTCTTCTATATCCCGACCGTGTTCGACGGCGACCGGAACTCCGGCCCCGACTACAGCATCACCGGCGTCCGCGGCGACGCCAGCCTTGCGACCCCGGAGAAGGGTCGCAAGGTGCTGGATGCGATGGCGACGGAACTGATCGACGGCATCAAGGCGATCTTCCCAGAGGCCTTCGTACCGAAGGCCACCAAGCCGAAGGCCGCGCCGCGCCGCAAGCGCGGGACCGAGGCCAAGCGCCGGCGATGACCGACGCCGACGTCATCGTCGTCGGCTTCGGCTTCGCCGGCGGCATCACCGCGATCGAAGCGGCCGATGCCGGCGCCAAGGTGATCCTGCTCGAGAAGATGCCGGACCCGGGCGGCATCTCGGTCTGCTCGGCCGGCGGCATCCGGGTCGCCAAGGATGCGAAGAAGGCGCTCGCATATCTTGAGGCGACGAACGGTGGCACCACGCGGACACCGGTGCTGAAGGCGCTGGCCGACGGCATGACCGATGTCGGCGCCTACATGAAGAAGCTCGGCGAGGCGGTCGGCGCCGTCGTGAACGAGCGTCCGGCCGAAGGCAATTACCCGTTCGACGGCTACGACACCTTCGGCTTCTCCAACGTTGACGACATCCCGGGCATCGACCTCGCCAAGACCTTTCCGCATGTGCGCGGCAATCCGGCGGGCGCCAGGATGTTCAAGGTCGTGCTCGACAACGTCATGAAGCGGCCGATCGACGTGCGGCTCGGCACGCCGGTCCGCCGCCTGATCCGCGATGGTGACAAGGTGGTTGGCGTCGAGACCGACAAGGGGCCGCTGCGCGCGAAGAGGGCCGTGGTGCTGACCACCGGCGGATTCGAGGCCGATCACGAGATGCAGACGCAGTTCTGGCAGCTGAAGCCGGTACTGTCGGCCGCGGTCCGCTGCAACACCGGCGACGGCATCCGGATGGCGCAGTCGGTCGGCGCGTCGCTCTGGCACATGTGGCACTTCCATGGTTGCTACGGCTTCCGCCATCCCGATCCGGCTTATCCGTTCGGCATTCGGCTCAAGCGGCTTCCCGACTGGCTGCCGGGGAAGGGGGCCCGCGGCGACGTGACGATGACCTGGATCGTCACCAACCGTTCGGCCAAGCGCTTCATGAACGAGTATCACCCCTACCTGCAGGACACCGGCCACCGGCCGATGGACCACTACGAGCCGGAGGTGCAGGACTACCCGCACGTGCCGGGCTTCCTGATCTTCGACGACGAGGGCCGCAAGCGCTATCCGATCGGGGCACCCACCTACAACGACCGCAGCGTCTCGTTCGGGTGGAGCAAGGACAACCTTGCCGAGGTCGATCTCGGCATCCTCAAGCGCGCGGACTCGGTCGAGGAGATGGCGCGGCAGATGAACACCAACGCGACCGTGCTCGCCCGCACGCTCGCCGACTGGAACCAGTACTGCGCCGCCGGCCATGATGCCGAGTTCGGCCGCCCGCCGTCCTCGATGATCCCGATCGCCAAGCCGCCCTTCTTCTGGGGCGAGGTCTGGCCGGTGGTCTCGAACACCCAAGGCGGGCCGGCGCATGACGAGCGCCAGCGCGTGCTCGACGCGTTCGGGGATCCCATCCCCGGCCTCTACGCGGCCGGCGAGCTCGGCAGCGTCTTCGGGCACCTTTACATGTCCGGCGGAAATCTTGCCGAATGCTTCATCGGCGGCCGCATCGCCGGCCGCGAAGCTGCCAACGCCTGAACGGGGACGAGCATGGCCGATCGCTTCAAGGACAACCTCGGCTACTTCTTCCGTGACTCGGCGAAGAAGTTTCCGGACAAGGTCGCGCTGATCGACCTCTCCGGCGCCAAGCCCCGCGAGGTCACCTACGCGGAGCTCGACCGCCGCCATGACCAGTTCGCCGCGCTCCTGCATCAGCTTGGCATCAAGCCCGGCGATCGCATCGCGATGTCGATCAGCAACCGCTTCGAGTTTGTCGAGATCATGTACGGCGCGATGCGGGCCGGCGTGGTGCCGGTGCCGCTCAACACCAAGCTCGGCGCCGACACGATCGAGTTCACGATCCAGAACTCAGGCTGCGTCGCGGCCGTGATCGAGCCCCAGGCCAACGCGCATATCGCCGGCATCGTCGACAAGGCTGGCCTCAAGGTGAAGCTCGCCTTCGATCCGGTACCGAAGGGCTGGATGAACTACGAGCACGCGCTGGGCGGCGCGCCGGCGCGCTTCGATCCGCCGAAGCTTAAGCCCGACCATCCGTCGTTCCTGCCGTACACCTCGGGCTCGACCGGCAAGCCCAAGGGCGTGGTCCTTACCCATGCGGGGCAGCTCTGGTGGATCCGCGCGCTGCAGAAGTACTGGCCCGGCGATCCCAGCAACCGCGCGCTCGCCGCGGTGCCGCTCTATCACAAGAACGCCATGGCCGGCGCGATCAAACCGATGCTCAACTACGGCGGCTCGGTGGTGATCCTGAACGGCTTCGAGCCCAGGCGCTTCTTGACCGTGCTTTCTGAATACAAGTGCAGCCACGCCGGCGGCGTGCCGGCGGTGTTCACGCTGCTCCTGCAGCAAAAGGACCTTATCAAGAGCCTCGACTTCTCGGCGCTCAAGTCGCTGAAGATCGGATCGGCACCGACGCCGAAGGAGCTGATGGACGCGGTCGAGGAGGCCTTCGGCATCCCGGTCGCCGAGAGCTACGGTCTCACCGAAGGCGGCCCGGTGATGATCGGCCCGAGGCTCGACGGCAAGCCGGCGCCGCACGGCAGCTGCGGCGTGGTCTGGCCGGAGGGCGAGGTGAAGCTGGTCGGCACCGACGGCACGGTCAGCGAGAGCTACGGCGAGCTGTGGGTCAAGAACCCCGGCGTCACGCCCGGCTACTACAACCTTCCCGAGGTCAACAAGCAGCGGCTGGTCGACGGCTGGCTCAAGACCGGCGATCTCTTCGCCAAGGACGCGGAGGGCTTCTTCTATTTCAAGGGCCGCACCGACGACATGTTCAACAGCGGCGGCGAGAACGTCTATCCGCTCGAGGTCGAGAACCTGCTGCTGAAGCACGACGCGGTCGCCGACGTTTCGGTCGTGCCGGTGCCGCACACGATCAAGGGCGAGGTCCCGGTCGCGATCGTGGTGAAGGCGAAGGGGGTCGAGGCCGACGAGCAGGCGCTCAAGTCTTTCTGCCTCTCGAACGGCCCCGCCTACGCTCACCCGCGCCGGGTCTTCTTCGAGGACGCCCTGCCGCTGAACGGTGCCGGCAAGACCGATCGCAAGCTGGTCAAGGAACGGGTGATGTCGCTGCTCGGCGGAATCGCGCTCGGCGGTAGCTGATGCGCTGGGCGGCGCTCGCGGTCGTCGCCGCGCTTCTCGTCACGCCGGCGCTCGCCGCCGATCCTCGGCCGCGCGGCTATGCGCTGATTCCGCCGGATACGGCGGCAGCACTCTCATCCTTGGCGGCGAGCCCCGCCCGCGCGGCCGCCTTGCGCGCCGCCGACCGCGTGGCGACCCGTTCGCCTCATGCAATGGCTCGCGTCCACGTCGAAGGCACGCTGCCGGGGCAGGGTATCTACGACCAGAGTGCCGAAGCGCTGAGGGATCTTCCGGCCGCCCGCGATCTCGCGCTCGCCTCCAGGCTCACGGGAGACGCGCGCTATGCCGAGGCGTCGGTGCGGCTCATGGCAGCCTGGATCGGAACCTATCAGGTCGCTTTCAACCCGATCGACGAGACCGGGTTCGACATGCTGATGGTCGCCTGGGATCTGCTCGCGCCCGGGCGTCGCGCCGGTCTGGAGGAGGGGTACGGCCGGATGCTCCATGCTTTCGCGCGAGGATATCTCGATCGCCCGCTCAAGGGCGGCACCGCGGTCAACAATTGGAACAGCCATCGTGTGAAGCTGATCGTGCTTGCCGCCTTCGCCCTTGAAGATCCCGCGTTGATCGCCGAAGCACGCGCCGCCTATGTCGCCCAGCTTCGCGCCAATATCCGCGCCGACGGCAGCACCATCGACTTCGAGCTCCGGGACGCGATCCACTACGTCGTCTTTGACATGGAGCCGCTGGCAACCGTGGCGCTCGCGGCGCGCCAGCACGGCCAGGACTGGGTGGGGGAGGCGGACGGGGCGCTGATCCGAGCGCTCGCCTGGCTTGAGCCTTATGCGATCGGAAGCCGGACGCATGTGGAGTTCGCCAATACCCGGATCACGTTCGATCGCACGCGCCGCGATGCCGGCGTCAAAGGCTTCGAGGGGATGTTCGATCCGAAGAAGGCACGAACCGCGATGGCGTTGGCGGGCCGCCTCGATCCGCGCTTCGTCGGGACCGCACGGGCAATGCGGACGGAGCCCTGGCAGGACGCCTGGCTCGAGCTCTTGATCCCGATAAGATAGGGCGCCCCCTCCCGCCCGCGCGGGAAGGGGCGAGACGCGTCATTTCTTCTCGATGTTCCAGAGCGCCAGCACGTTGGTGCGGAGCACGCCGTCGAGGTTCTTCCGCCACGCGGAAAGACGCTCGTACTTCCCGAGCGGCACGTAGGGGACGACTTCCCAGAGCCGCTTGTGCAGCGCCTCGAGGTTTTTCAGCTGATCGGCCTCCGTCGTGGAGCGGAGATAGGCGTTGCGGATCTTCTCGGCCTCCTCGTCGCAGGGCCAGCCGAACCAGTTCTTGCCGTCGCAGCCCGTGCCGACGCTGATGTTGGTCAGCGGCGACATGCCGCCGACGCCGTCGGAGAAGGTCTGGAAGATGTGATACCCGCCCTGGTAGGGGTTGTCCTTCTTGCCGCGGCGGGTGATCACGGCACCCCAGTCGGACATCTGCAGCTCGACGTTGATGCCGATCTTCTTCAGGTTCTCGGTCGTGACCTGGGCCACGGCGTTATGGTGGAAGAGGTCGCCGGCGCCGAGCAGCACGATCTTCTCGCCGTTGTAGCCGGCTTCCTTGAGCAGCTGCTTCGCCTTCTCGTAGTTGGGCTTCATGTAGGGCTCGGCGCCCAGGCTGATGCC
>JAEULB010000151.1 GCA_016792585.1 Rhodospirillaceae bacterium | reverse complement strand
GTGATGATCGAGATGAAGGCGCCGATCATGTAGACCTCGCCATGGGCGAAGTTGATCATGCCGACGATGCCGTAGACCATGGTGTAGCCGATGGCGATCAGGCCGTAGATCGCGCCCAGCGTCACACCATTGATCAGCTGCTGGAGAAAGTACTCCAACGCTCTTCAGCCCCCCGAGACCGGCAAAAAGCGGTCTTGCACCTGTTCGCGCCGGCCGGTTGTAACGCTCGACCGTTCCGCGCAGCGGAACCTATCGCCGAACAAACAGACGTAGCAAGCCCGAAGTGACGGCTTCAGACGTCCAGGCCGGAACGCGGCCCCTTCCCTTGGGCCTTTCGCTTCAGCACGAAGAGCAGACGGTTGACCGCCTGCTGCTTCAAGGCCGCTTCCGGGGCGCTCGCCGGGCCGACGATCGAGACTTCGGTTCCGGTCTCGGCATCGACCGCGACCACCTTCACATAGGCCCCGACACGCGAGAACTCGAACAGCACTTCCCGATGGGCCATCTCGGCGCTTCCCCGAGCCTTTGTCCTAACTCGGGGACCAGCCTATAAAGGGTCACGTTGCCAAGACAAGGGAGCCTCCCATGACCGCGCTCCGCGCCAAGACACCTGCGAGCAAAGCCAGCTTCGAGTGGGCCGATCCGTTCCTGCTCGACGAGCAGCTGACCGAGGACGAGCGCCTGATCCGCGACTCCGCGCGCGACTACTGCCAGGAGAAGCTGATGCCGCGCGTGCTGGAGGCCAACCGGCACGAGAAGTTCGACCGCTCGATCCTTAACGAGATGGGCGCTCTCGGCTTCCTGGGCTCGACCATCGACGGCTACGGCTGCGCCGGGGTCAACTACGTCTCCTACGGCCTGATCGCGCGCGAGGTCGAGCGCGTCGACTCAGGCTATCGCTCGACCATGAGCGTCCAGTCGAGCCTGGTGATGCATCCGATCCATGCCTACGGCACCGAGGCACAGCGCCAGAAGTACCTGCCGAAGCTCGCCACCGGCGAATGGGTCGGCTGCTTCGGCCTGACCGAGCCGGACCACGGTTCGGATCCCGGCGGCATGAAGACACGGGCGAAGAGGACCTCCGACGGCTACCTGCTGACCGGCGCCAAGATGTGGATCACCAACTCGCCGATCGCCGACGTGATGGTGGTCTGGGCCAAGACCGACGACGACGTGATCCGGGGCTTCGTCCTCGAGCGCGGCATGAAGGGGCTCTCGACCCCGAAGATCGAGGGCAAGTTCTCGCTCCGCGCCTCGATCACCGGCGAGATCGTGATGGACAACGTCGCCGTCCCGGAGGCCAACCTGCTGCCAAACGTCTCGGGCCTGAAAGGCCCGTTCGGCTGCCTCAACAACGCCCGCTACGGCATCGCCTGGGGCGCGCTCGGCGCCGCCGAGTTCTGCTGGCACGCGGCCCGCACCTACACGCTTGAGCGCAAGCAGTTCGGCCGGCCGCTCGCCGCCAACCAGCTGATCCAGAAGAAGCTCGCCGACATGCAGACCGAGATCTCGATCGGGCTGCAGGCGTGCCTGCGCGCCGGCCAGCTCAAGGACCAGGACCGGGCGGCGCCGGAGCTGATCTCCCTGATCAAGCGCAACTCCTGCGGCAAGGCGCTCGACATCGCCCGCACCGCCCGCGACATGCATGGCGGCAACGGCGTCCATGACGAGTTCCACGTGATCCGTCACGTGATGAACCTGGAGGCGGTGAATACCTACGAGGGGACGCACGACATCCACGCGCTGATCCTCGGCCGCGCCCAGACCGGGATCCAGGCGTTCACCGGCGCTTGAGCGCCGGCAACGGGACGGCCTCGAGCGGCGTTATCGCCGCCATGGACCTCGAAACCACGCTGTCGCGCTTGGCGCTCGCGCTCGGCATCGGCCTGCTGATCGGGCTCGAGCGCGGCTGGCGGAGCCGCGACGCCGACTCAGGCTCCCGCGCCGCCGGGATCCGCACCTTCGCGATCTCCGGCTTTCTCGGCGGCCTGGTCGGCGCCGTCGCCGACCAGCTGGGCGGCGCCGAGAGCAACGGCGGCGGTATCACCTTCGGCGCCGCTTTCCTCGCCTATGCCGCTGTGATCACGATCTTCAGCCGCGACCAGAACCTGGCCGAGAAGAGCGTCTCGGCCACCACCGCGGTCGCCGGCATGCTGACCTTCACGCTCGGCGCCTATGCCCTTCTCGGCGACACGCGCATCGCGGCCGCGGCCGCGGTCGCCGCGGCCGTCATTCTCGCGATCCGCGAGGAGCTGCACGGTCTGCTCGACAAGATCACCTGGATCGAGCTGCGGTCGGCGCTCGTCCTCCTGGCGATGACCTTCGTCGCCTTGCCGCTGCTGCCGGACGAGGCGATAGGCCCGTGGGGCGGCATCAACCTGCGCGAGGTGTGGCTGATCGCGATCGTGCTCGCCTGCGTCTCGTTCCTCGGATACGCGGCGGTCAAGTATCTGGGCGCCGGCCACGGCGTCCTGCTCGCCGCGGCCGCCGGAGGCCTCGCCTCCTCGACCGCCGTCGCCGCCGCCAATGCCCAGCGCGCCAAGGCCGGCGAGAGCACGCCCCGCCTTCTTGCCGCCGGCGTCGCGATGGCGAACGCGATCTCGTTCGTCCGCGTCGCCGTCATCGTCGCGACCCTGCAGGCGAACCTGCTGCCGCTGATCGGTCCTGCCCTCGCCGCCGCCACCCTGGTATCGGCAGGCTTTGCCTTGGTCTCCGTCTACGGCACCAAAACTCGAAAGAAGGACGGCGCGACGACGACCTTCCGCAATCCGTTCAGCTTCTGGTCGGTGATCAGCTTCGCCGCGATCCTCGGCATCGTCATGGTGCTGTCGCGGGCGGCGAGCGAGGGCTTCGGCGCGACGGGCGCGATTCTCGGTGCGGCGATCGCCGGCCTCGCCGACGTCGATGCGGTCACGATCTCCGTCGCCCGCCTGGCGGGAGGTCCGGTGAGCGAGGCGGCTGCCGCCACCGCCATCATGGTCGCCGTCGCCAGCAACACGATCTGCAAGGCAGCCATCGCCGCCACGGTCGGGCGAGGCGCCTTCGCGGTCGCGGTCCTGGCGATTTCCGCCGGCTGCCTTGCGGTCGCCGGCGCGACCCTGGGCGCGACGATCGTCTTTCGCGACTAGCGCTTCATCATCTCGGCGCAAGCCTGGGCGATCGCGCGCTGGTCGCGGTCGCCGAGCTGCTGGTCGCCGTAATAGACCCGGCCATCCTTGACCTTGAGCTGGAGTATGTTGGCCTCGGCCTTGAACGAGTTGACCTGCGAGTTCTGGCTCGCGAGCCTGCGGGTCACGTCGATCGTGAATTCCTTGGACGGCTGGAAGCGCTGGCGGTTGTTGAGGTCGGCCGGTGCCACCGCGCGGCCCTGGGCGTCTTGACCCGGCCGGTACTTCACGTCCGGCGACGGCGTGTGGACCGTCAGGTTCCGGCACTCGGACTCGGCAATCGTCACCTGAGGCGATGCCTGAGGGGACTGGGCCGATGCGGGCGCTGCCATGAGCAGCCCGGCGACAAGAGCGAGGATGCGCATGAGGCGAGTCTAGTGCGGCGACCGCCCTCTGGCGAGAGCCCTCGGAACCGGTGAGAATGACCTATGGACGACGTGCCCCTCCCGCGCATCGAGATCCATCGGCACGAGGCCGAGGATGCCGCCTGGGAAGCGGTGCTCGGGCGGCCCGATCCGCGCCTTCTCCCCTATATCGCCGGCAATTACAACGGCTGGACCGAGCGGACTTCGCTGGTCATGCGCCGGCGCGAGATCGCCAAGGTCTTCGTCCCGGTGATCATCAATTTCGGCCCGCGCTTCGGCGTGCTGTCGCCCGGCAACCCGAGCCGGGGGATGGAGCGGTTCGACACCTTCGTCGCCGGCCTGCACGACTGCGCGGCGATCACCGAGGCGGACCTGACCTCCTGCTGCATCCAGGCAAACCTCACGCCGCTCGGCGCCTGGCGGCTGCTCGGCGTTCCGATGATCGATCTCGCCAATCGCGTGGTCGAACTCGAGGACATCCTGGGGCCAGAGATACGGCGCCTGCGCGAACGGCTCCACGATGCGAAGAGCTGGGAGCGGCGCTTTGCGCTGCTCGACCAGTTCCTGCTCTCTCGCCTGGCGTCCGGGCCGGACACGAACCCGCGCGTGATCGCCGCCATGCAGCGCCTGGAGCGGACCGGTGGCGGGGCTGCGATCGGCGACATCGCCGACGAGGTGGAGCTCAGCCGACGCCAGCTGATCGGCGCTTTCAACGAGCAGATCGGCCTCAGCCCGAAGGTCGTCGCCAGGCTGATCCGCTTCGACCGGGTCGTCCAGCGCCTGCAGGCGGGCGGCACCCTGGCGGAGGTCGCCCTCGATGCCGGCTACTACGACCAGCCTCACTTCAATCGCGAGTTCCGGCAATTCGCCGGTATCGCGCCCGGCGACTTCGTCCGCGGACAATTGCCCGACAATGGCGGCCTTCGCGACGGGTAAATCCGTACAAGACGCATCGTCGCTGCCGCCTCTAGCGTTCCTCCCTCACACGGAGGAACCGATGACCGACACCGCCCCCAACATCTATCCCTGCCTTCGCTACAAGGACGCGCATGCGGCGATCACCTGGCTCGAGAAGGCATTCGGTTTCAAGCGTCGCGTCGTCTACGACGGGCCTGACGGTACCGTCGCCCATGCCGAGATGAGCCATGGCGCGGGGATGATCATGCTGGGCTCGGCCAAGAGCGACTTCATCAAGGATGCCGGCGTCGGCATCCAGTGCATCTATGTCGCGGTTTCCGATCCCGACGCGCATCACGCACAGGCCAAGGCCGCGGGCGCCAAGATCGTGCGCGCCCTCAACGACACCGACTACGGCTCGCGCGAGTACTGCGCGCTCGACCTCGAAGGGCACTTCTGGAGCTTCGGCACCTATTGGCCGAAGACGACTGGCTAGGTGGCGAGCGGCCGCTCGCCGAGATCCTGGGCGACCATCACCAGATAGCCGTCAGGGTCCTGGAGGAAAATCTCGCGCTGTCCGCCCTCGCGGTCGCCGATGCGGCGCCAGACCTCCCTCAAACCCTCGTAGACCGGCCATCGCCGCGCCTCGACGGCGGCGATGACCGGCGCGAGATCCTCGACATAGACCTGGAACATGACGCCGCGCCCGTAGGGCGGCTCCATCGGCCCGGTCTCCCACTTGCCCCAGCGCTCGCAGAGCATGATCTGGGCCCCTTCGCGGCGTTCGAGATAGACGAACCGAGGTCGAGGGCGCCGATAGGCGACCTCGAAGCCGACGATGTCGCGCCAGAACGCGAGGCTGGCATCGAGGTTGCGGACCAGCAGCTCCGGCACCATCTTGGCCCAACCGGTCTGCGGCGCAGCACCGTAAGGCTCGCTCATCCGCCGCGGAGCGCCTTTTCGAGGAAAGGCAGGCTGGTGTCCATGCGGTAGTCGATCGAGGAGTGGTTGTCGTTGAACTCCTCGAAGGTATGGGTGACGCCGTTCGAAGCGAGGAGCCGGGAGAGGCGACGCGCCCCGTAGTGCAGGTGGTACTGGTCCTCGACGCCGCAGTCGATGAAGAGGCCCCTCAGCTTCTTCAGCTCGGCGGTCCGCGTCTCCGCCAGCACCAGCGGATCCCAGCGCGTCCACAAGGCCCAGCGCTCCGGGATGATCTCGCAGGTCTGGAGGTCGACCGGAAGCCGGATCGACAGGAACTGGCGCGGATCGGGATCGTATGTCGCCGCCATCGCCAGGATCATCAGCGCGTGGGTCTCCTTGTCGGACGGCTTCTTCTGCGCCTCGAAATGGCGGATGAAGGCCTCGACCGATCGGCCGTGGCGCGCCAGCACGTTCAAGGTCGACGGCATGTCGTGGAGGTAGATCAGCTCGAAGGCCATATCGCCGGAATGGCAGGCGACAGCGCTCCAGAAATCGGCATGCAGCATGCCGTGCACGATCGCGCCGTAGCCGCCGGACGACTTGCCGAACAGGCCCCGCCGCCCCTGCCCGCCGCAGCCGAAGGTCGTTTCCACCTGCGGCACCACTTCCTGGATCAGAAAGTCGGCATAGGCGCCCATGCCGGCAGAGTTGATGTACTGGTTGCCGCCGAGCCGCGTGTAGCAATCGGGAAAGGCGACCGCGACCGGGCCCATCGCCCCGCTCGCGATCAGCCGGTCGAGCCGCTCCGGCACGTTCTCGGTGAAGGCGCGCCAGTTGGTGTGACCCAAGCCGGAGCCGGTGAAACCGGCCAGATCGACCAGGAGCGGCACCTTGGTCCACGGCTTGTAGCCAGGGGGCAGGTAGACGTCGACCGAGCGCTGGTGCGGATCGCCCAGCGGATTTCCGCGGAGCGCCTGGGAGTCGACGGCGATCCGCCTGACCTCGCCCTTAGGCTGGTCCCAGGTCCGGCGGGTCATTGCCGGCGCGCGAAGTCGACCACGGCGTCGATCAGGCTCGACAGGTTTCCCTTGAGCTTCTCGAAGCCGGGGGAGCGGACGATCCGCTCCTGGTCCATGTAGAGCGCGCGATTGATCTCGATCTGCAGCGCGTGCCGACCGGCGCCGGGATCGGAATAGCGCATGATCAGCTCAAGCCCCTTGTAGGGGTTGTTGATGGCGACAGAGTAGCCCATGCCGGCAAGCACGTCGCGGACCAGCGTCACGAACTTCGGGTCGCAGGTCTTGCCGTCGCGGTCGCCGAGCACGAAGTCCGGCCGACGGGCGCCGACATCGGTCGCCATCGCGTTGCCGACCGACTTCATCGAGTGGCAGTTGATGTGCCAGACCTTGCCGAAGCGCCGGTGCAGCTCGTCATAGGCGCCGCCTACGGCCTGGTGATAGGGACCGTAGAAGCGATCGATGCGCGATCTCACCTCGGCGACGGTCAGCCGCTTACCGTGGACCGGCACGCCGGGCACCGCGAGACGTCGGATCAGGCCTAAGCCCAGGCGACTCTTCTCGGTCGGGTTCAGCGGCTCCGGCCAGGCTTCGATCAGGAGCTCCGGGTCGATGTCTGTCGAGGCGCGATTGGGGTCGATGTAGACGCGGGGAAAATGCGCCTCGATCAGGATCGCGCCCTTCTCGGGTCCGGCGCCGAACAGCTCGTGGACGAAGGCGTCCTCGCCGGTCTTGAGCAGCTCCATCGGCGCGATCGGCTTGAAGTCGTCCGGGTACATCACGCCGCTGTGCGGCGAGTCGAACAGCACCGGCGCCGGCTGCCCGGTCGGGTCGTGGCGGGTGAGGACGCCGGGGATGTGCATGTGATCAGCCGTCGTTGAGGTGACAGGCGGAAAGTCGTCCGGGCGCGATATCCTTGAGCGTCGGCGCTTCGCGCTTGCAGCGTTCCATCGCGTGCGGGCAACGCGGATGGAAATGACAGCCGCTCGGCGGGTTGAGCGGCGACGGGATCTCGCCCTTCACCGGCTCGAAGACGCGCTTCCGCGCCTCGATCCGCGAGATGCCGCCCAGCAGCGCTTGCGTGTAGGGATGATTGGGCGCGCCGAATAGCGCTTCGGTCGGCCCGCTCTCGACCACGCGGCCGAGATACATGATCACCACCCGGTCGCTCAGGTGCTCGACCACGCCGAGGTCGTGGCTGATGAACAGGTAGGTCAGGTTGAGGTCGCGCCGAAGATCCATGAACAGGTTCAGAACCTGCGCCTGGATCGACACGTCGAGCGCGGCGACCGCCTCGTCGCAGATCAGGAACTCGGGCTTGACCGCGAGCGCTCTGGCGATGCCGATGCGCTGGCGCTGGCCGCCGGAGAACTGATGCGGATAGCGACGTCGGAAAGCCGGATCGAGCCCGACTCGGCGCATCGTCGCCTCGACGTAGTCGCCGAACTCGGCGCGATCGATCATGCCGTGGACCTTCGGCGCCTCGCCGATGATGTCCTCGACCCGCTTCCTCGGATTGAGCGAGGCGAACGGGTCCTGGAAGATCATCTGGGTGCCGAGCTGGGCCTTGCCGCCCCTCAGCTTGTCGCCGGTCACGTCCTTGCCGCGATAGACGACGCTGCCCTCGGTCGGCGGCAGGATGCCGGCGGCGATGCGCCCGAGCGTCGACTTGCCGCAACCGGACTCGCCGACGAGGCCCACGACCTCGCCCGGACGGATTGCGAGATCAACGTGGTCGATCGCGTGCACCACCTCCTCGCGCATGCCGGCGCCGATGACGTTGGCGACCTTGGCGGCGACGTCGAGCGGCTTGACGAAGCGCTTGACGATGCCGCGCAGCTCGATCAGGGCCTCGCTCACGCCCGGCCCTCCACATGCGGATGGATGCAGCGCGCCGCCTGGCCCGGCCGGTACTCGACCATCGGCGGAAGAGCCGCGCGGCAATCGTCCTGGACGCGCGGGCAGCGGTCGGCGAAGGGGCATCCGCTCGGCAGGCTGAGCAGAGACGGTGTCATGCCGGGAATCTGGGCTAGCGGGCTGCCGCGCTTGTTGCGGCTGGGCACACTGCCGAGGAGGCCCTTGGTATAGGGATGCAGCGACCGGTCGAGCACGTCGTCGATCGGGCCAGATTCGACGATCTTGCCGGCGTACATGACGCAGATGTCGTCGGCGAGGCCGGCCACCACCGACAGGTCGTGGGTGATCCAGATCAGCGAGGTGCCGGTCTCGCGGCAGAGCTTCTGCACCTCGTAGAGGATCTGTCCCTGGATGGTGACGTCGAGGGCCGTGGTCGGCTCGTCGGCGATGATCACCTCGGGATTGTTCAGCAGCGCGATCGCGATCGCGACGCGCTGGCGCATGCCGCCGGAAAATTGGTGCGGATAGGCGTTCAGCCGCTCTTCGGGCGAGGGAATGCCAACGCGGCCGAGCG
The DNA here is from genome assembly GCA_016792585.1 of Rhodospirillaceae bacterium. GTDB lineage: Bacteria > Pseudomonadota > Alphaproteobacteria > SHVZ01 > SHVZ01 > SHVZ01. Next base: position 2,533 of record JAEULB010000151.1, on the reverse strand, counting down.
CGTCACGCGCACGGGCGCGGGCCACATCGGCGCCGACATCGTGATGCGCCTGCACCGCCTCGATCATCTGCGTGTCGATCCGCAGCACCGGGTTCAGCGTCATCATCGGATCCTGGAAGATCATCGCGATCCGGTTGCCGCGAACCGCGCGCAGCCGTTCGTCCGGCTGGCCGACCAGGTTCTCGCCTTTGAGCAGGATCTCGCCCTCGACGACCCGTCCGGGCGGATCGACCAGGCCTAGGATCGAGAAGCCGGTGATCGACTTGCCGGAGCCTGACTCACCTACGAGACCGAGGATGCGGCCCTTGCCGATCTGAAAGGAGACGCCGTCGACCGCCTTCACCACGCCGCCGCGGGTGAAGAAATGCGTCTTGAGATCCCGGACCGCGAGCGTGGGCTGGCTCATCGCTGGAGCCTGGGATTGAGGATGTCGCGGAGCTGGTCACCGACCAGGTTGATCGAGATGATCGTGACCAGGAGTGCGATGCCCGGGAAGAAGCTGATCCAGTATTTGCCCGAGAGCAGATACTCGAAGCCGTTGGCGATCAGGAGGCCCAGCGACGGCTCGGTGATCGGAAGGCCGATGCCAAGGAAGGACAGCGTCGCCTCCAGCGCGATCGCGCCCGCCACCTGCACGGTGCCGATCACGATCATCGGCGGCATGCAATTCGGGAGCACATGGCTGAAGATGATGCGCGGCTTCGAAAGTCCGAGGCAGATCGCAGCCTCGACATATTCGCGCCGGCGCTCGACCAGCGCCGTGCCGCGGATGATGCGGGCGTAATAGGACCACTGCACGATGATCAGCGCCAGGATGATCTTGCCGACGCCCTGGCCGAGGACGGCGAGAAGGATCAGCGCGATCAGGATGGTCGGGAAGCTGAGCTGGAGGTCCACCAGCCGCATGATCAGCGTCTCGGTTCGCCCGCCGACATAGGCCGCGATCAGGCCCATCGCCATGCCGAGCATCATCGCGCAGATGCCGGAAAAGACGCCGACCGCGAGACTGGTCCTGAGCCCGTAGAAGATGCCCGACAGCATGTCTCGCCCCTGGCCATCGGTGCCGAGCCAGAAGGTGATGCCGTCCATGCTCTTCGATCCCGGTGGCATGCGGCTGTCGAGGATGTCGAGCTTGGAGAGGTCGTAGGGGTTCTGCGGCGAGATCAGCGGCGCGAACAGCGCCACAAGCAAGATGATCGACAGCACGACTGCGCCGCCGACGGCGAGCTTGTCATCGGCGAATTCCGACACCAGTCGCCGGAACGGGGTCTCGGCCTTGGCCGGAACGATGACCGTGGGCTCGCTCATCCCTTGACGTCCTGGAGCCGCACGCGCGGGTCGATCACCGAATAGAGAACATCGACGACCAGGTTGATGACGATGAAGAGGAACACGATCATCATCAGGTAGGCCACCATGACCGGCCGGTCGAGCTGGTTGATCGAGTCGATGATCAGCTTGCCCATGCCGGGCCAGGCGAAGATCGACTCGGTGACGACGGCGAAGGCGATCAGGCCGCCGATCTCGAGTCCGACGACCGTCACCAGCGGGATCAGGATGTTCTTGAGCACGTGCACGCCGACGACCCGCCGATGCGTCAGCCCCTTGGCACGCGCGAACTTCACGTAGTCCTGGAGCAGCGTCTCGCGGACGCCGGCGCGCGTGAGACGGATGATCAGCGCGGCGTTGCCGAGCGCGAGGTTGATCGCCGGCAGGATCACATGCGCCAGGCCGTCGCGCGTGAACAGGCTCGACTTGATGCCGAGGAAGCTCCCGACCTGGCCGCGGCCGGTCGACGGGAGCCAGCCGAGCATCACCGCGAAGACCATGATGAACATCAACCCTTGCCAGAAGCTCGGCAGGCTGAAGCCGACGATCGACCCGGCCATGATGCCCTTCGAGGTCGCCGTCTGCGGCTTGAGGCCCGCATAGAGGCCGAGCGGGATGCCGACGACCAGCGACAGCACGACCGCGGTGAAGGCGAGCTCGAGGGTCGCCGGCATGCGCTCGAAGATCAGTCGGAGCGCCGGTTCGTTGAAGACGAAGGAGCGGCCGAGGTCGCCGACCGCAGCGTTCCTCAGGAAGACGAAGTACTGCTCCCACAGAGGCAGGTCGAGACCGAGCGCCCGGATCGCGCGCTCGCGCTCCATCTGGTCCGCATCGGGCGAGATCAGGATGTCGACAGGGTTGCCGATGGCGAAGACGCCAAGGAACACGATCACCGACATGACCAGCAGGATGACGACGCTCTGCATCAAGCGTCGAACGATGAAGACGGTCATACGGCCCCTGTTCCCCCGCCCCAGCACTGGCGGCCGGGTCCGCGGACTTTACCGGCGGCTTTATCCGGCGTCGAGAACGTATCCTTCCCCCGCGCGAGAGCGCGGGGGAAGGCCGACGATACGTGCTACTTCGCGGTGACGACTTCCGTCGCCATGGTCTGCTGGTCGGCGCGGGCGGTGTAGGTCAGGCCCTTCTTCAAGGCCCAGGTCGACACCTCGTAGTGCAGCGGGATGATGCCGACGTCGCGCAC
>JAEULB010000164.1 GCA_016792585.1 Rhodospirillaceae bacterium | reverse complement strand
GCCCGTCATCATGATCTTGATCGACGGGTCATGGGAGTGGATCAGCTGTGCCACGCGGCCGGCCGCCGTCATGTTCTGGGTCGAGGCGGAGGGCTGGAAGCCGTAGACGACCACCACCACGAGCGTCGGGTCGTAGTCCTTGGCGACTCGTTCGGCGACCTGGGCCGAGTTCAGCCGTTCGGCCGGGCCGTCGATGATCGCGACCGAGGCGCCGCGCTTGCGGGCATATGTCGAGAAGAGACCGGCGAAGACCGGCGGCTCGATGGCGCTGAATTCGTCGCCAAGGCCTTGATAAATCTGAGCCGGCTCGCCCGGATTGATGAACAGGATGTCGACTTTCTCGGCCATGGATCACTTCCGGTCGGGTGAGCTTCAGCTCTCTGGGCGCGACTGCGTGCAATCCTCGCGCCATCCCGAGAGCCAACAGGCTCTCATGAAAAGGGAAAATAACATCGGGGTCGGCGGCGCCGTAGGAGAAAAACGCAGGGGCCTCTGGCCTCGGTCTGCCGGCAAAACTTGCCGGGCGAACGGCCCATCCTTGCCGGTCAAGAGGTGATCCGGACCACTTTCCGGATTAAATATATGTTATTTATCAAAGAGATATGCGCGCCATCCGTGGCACGGCCATTGCTTCTGGAAGCTCGCCCAACCAGGGCGAACCACGTCCGGAACCGCCGACATGGCACTGACGCCGCTTAACTCGTTGAATACCTCGCTCGCGAACTCCCTGTCCGGCCTGCGCGCCGGCCAGGCGGGAATCGAGACGGTGTCGCGGAACGTCGGCAATGCCAATTCCGAGTTCTACACCCGCAAGATCCAGAACCAGCTGCCGAACGTCGTCGGCGGCGTGGGCCAGGGCGTGCAGCTGCCGGCGGTCACGCGCGAGGTCGACCTCTATCTGCAGCGCGACGCCCGCGACGCGAGCTCGCGCACCGCCCGCCTCGGCGCCATCAACGAGTTCCTCGGCCGCCTCGAGAAGCTGTACGGCCAGCCCGGCGACGAGATCTCGCTTGGCGGCCGCATGTCCTCGATGCGCAGCGCCTTCGAGGACCTGACCAACCATCCCGACAACGTCGCGTCCCAGACCGACGTCCTCAACAAGGCGACCGCGCTCGCCCAGACCTTCTCCAATCTCTCGACCAACATCCAGGCGTTCCGCACGCAGGTCGAGCAGGAGATCGCCAACTCGGTCACCAACGTCAACACGGCGTTGACGAACATCAACAGCCTGAACACCGAGATTGCCAAGAACCGCAACAGCGGCCTCTCCACCGCCGATCTCGAGGACCAGCGCGACCAGCAGGTCGCCAACCTCGCCAAGGAAATGGGGATCCAGACCTTCGTCCGGGCGGACGGCAGGCTGGCGATCCTCACCGAGTCGAGCCGCTTCCTGCTCGACCAGAGCAACACGACCGCGAGCTTCACCCAGAAGGGCACGATCGTCGCCTCCGACGTCTATTCGACCGCTCCGCCGGCCGGCTTCAGCGCGACGCTGAACGGCATCACGATCCCGAACCCCGCCGGCGGCACCGCGCTCGACATCACCAGCTCGATCACGCGCGGGCGCCTGGCGGGATTGATCTCGCTCCGCGACACCATCCTGCCCCAGGCCCAGGCCCAGCTCGACGAGCAGGCGGCGCGGCTCACGCTCGCCTTCGAAGGCACCGGCACCGGCTTTGCCGGCACCGCCATCACCCTCTTCTCCGACAACGCCGCGGCGGCCGGCCCGCCCAAGGCGGCCTTCACCAACACGGCCGCCAACATCGTCGGATACTCGGGCCGGATCGTCACCAACCCGATCTTCAACACCGCGGGCAACCTCTGGCGCCTGCGCGACGGCACCAACTCGACCGCGGTCGCGACCGAGAGCACCTTCCGCGGCGACCAGACCCAGCTCCGCTCGGTGCTGACCATGTTCGAGACGGCGCAGACCTATGCGGCCGCCGTCTCGCTCGGCACCTCGAACACGGTCGAAGCCGCGGCCAACGCCTTCACCGGCTTCCAGGCGACCCAGACGGCCACCTACAAGGCGGCCGAGGACGACCAGACCACGGTTACCGATGCTCTGAAGGAGCGGCTTCGCGACCAGAGCGGCGTCAACGTCGACGAGGAACTGAGCCGGATGATCCAGCTGCAGAACTCCTACTCGGCATCGGCCCGCGTGATGACGACGGTGACGCAGATGTTCGACGATCTGCTGCGTCTCGCCGGTTAAGCGGACTAGAGGAGAAGCGCCATGGCCGGCGGCATCAACAGCGTCGCGACGCTCTCGCAGAACCTGCTTCTGCAGACGAACGTCCGCAACATCCAAAGCCAGCTGGACAAGCTCCAGCTGCAGATCGCGTCCGGCAAGAAGACGGACGTCTATTCGGGGCTCGGCTCGACCTCCCGGATGACGCTCGACTTCCATCGCCAGAAGGAGCAGATCCAGAACTATCGCGACACCATCGCTTCGACCCAGGCCCGCATCGGCGTGGTCGACAAGGCGATGACGCGCATCACCGAGATCGCCACCGAGTTCCGGTCCAAGTACCTTCAGAACCGCACGTACATGGACACCGATCCGACCGTGCGTGCGGTGTTCCAGGACGAGGCCCAGTCGGCGATCAAGGAGATCAACCAGCTTCTCAACAGCTCCTACGAGGGACGCTATCTCTTTTCCGGCCGGCTGATCTCGACGCCGCCGATGGTCAATCCGGGCGACACGGCGACTGCCGGCACGCCGCTCCGGGTGCTCAGCGACGTCATCAACGTCACTGCCGGCACAAATTACGTCGCCAACGGCGCGACCACGGCGTTCAACGCGGTGGTGACAACGCTGACGCCGAGCGCTGCCGCCTATACCGGCACCGCGCCCAACACCTATCCCTACAACGGCGACAACGCGACCTATTCCAACAGCTCGCCCTTCACCAACGCGCTGACCGTCCGCATCGACGAGGCGACCGACGTCGGCTACACGTTCCGCGGCGACGACAACTCGGTCGCCGCCCTGATGCAGGGCCTGTTCACCTTCGCCACGACCACCTACAGCGCGGCCCAGTCGACCGCGTTCTTCCAGCTGATGGACGCAGCGAGCTTCCGCATCGACCAGTCGCTCGAAGGCTCCAACCTGACGGCGCCGGCGGGCATTCCCACCAGCACGACGCCGGCTTTCAACGGGCTCCGTGCCGCGCTCGGCACCATCGGCGCGATCGAGAACCGGCTGAAGGACGTCGACCTGCAGCACGAGCAGCGGCTGACCCTGCTCGACGGCGAGCTCGGGCGGCTCGAGGACGCGGATCCCTACGAGGCGATCACCAAGCTCCAGGGCCTTCAGTCGCAGCTGAGTTCGAGCTTCCAGGTGACGTCGATCCTCAAGGACCTGACGTTGTCGAACTTCATTTAAACTGTTATCTAGGGTAGCGATTACCCCGGCGTGAACGATCTGTTACCGGGGGTCTGGACAAACCTCAATCTCGCTCCTATTGTAAAAGAGCTAGAAAGGGGTTTTGGCCGCGATGCAGATCGCAGCTTTGACAGGGTCGGTCGGACGTTCCGCCGGTTTCGCTCGCAGCGAAGCCGCCGAGACGCCTGCGCCTGCGGTGACGGCAGAGAAGCCGCAGGAGCCCTATTTCAGCCCCGTCTTCCGGTTCGACAAGGCAGCTCGGGTACTGGTCTTCCAGTTCCGTGATTCCGAGACCGGCAACGTCACCCGGCAGTATCCGTCGGAAAAAGTCGTGAAGCTCTATCGCGACAACGCTCCGAAGGATGTGGCTCCGGGTGCGACGGCAGAGCCTCGGCGTACGGCGGAAGCGCCGGCGAAGGGCAGCGAGTCGACCGAAAGCTCCGACGCCCCGGAATCGGCTCCGGCCGATACCGGCAGCGCCCAGGGGACTGAACGGGTTCGAGTGACCGCCTGACGGGCAGCAGGCCCGAGAACTGAATCCTCTGCGACCGCACGGGTTCTCGCCCGAGAACCCGACGAATGGGGTCGCCCTTAATCCGGTCCGCGCAGCCGATAGCCGATCCCGGTTTCCGTCATCACATAGCGCGGGCGCTCGGGCTCGGGCTCGATTTTTTGCCTGAGCTGGCGCACATAGACGCGGAGGTACTGCGCGTCCGTCAGCCCGTCCCAAAGCTCGGTCAGCAGGAACTTGTGGGTCAGCACCTTGCCGGCGTGCTGGACGAGGACGCGAAGCAGGTCGTACTCCTTCGGCGACAGCTTGATCTCCTTGTCGCCGCTCCGGACGATGCGCCGGACCAGGTCGACCGAGAGCTCGCCGGCGCGAAAGACCGGTTTCTCCCCATGCACCTGCAATCGGTGGCGCAGAGCGGTGCGGATGCGCGCCAGCAGCTCGTTCATCCCGAACGGCTTGGTCACGTAGTCGTCGGCACCGTTGTCGAGCGCCTCGACCTTCGACGTCTCGTCGTCGCGGCTCGACAGCACGACGATCGGCACGTCCTCGATCAGGCTTCGGATCCGGCGCAGCAGGTCGAGGCCCTGCATGTCCGGTAGTCCGAGATCGAGGATCACGAGGTCGACCTTCTGGCCGAGCTGCTCCAGCGCGGTCCTGGCGTTCGGCGCTTCGACCACGTCGTATCCTTCGGCGCCGAGACCCATCCGCAGAAGCTTTCGGATCGGCGGCTCGTCGTCGACGACGAGGACCCGCAGAGGAGAGGCGGTCATGTCTGCACTCGGCGCGCGGGCTGCACGGTCGGCAGGCGGATCGAGAAGATTGCCCCCGACCTGTCGGTCCTGTTGGCCGCCGTAAGCGTCCCGTGCAGGGCCTCGACGAACCCGCGCGAGATGGCGAGTCCGAGCCCCGTGCCGGCACGCACGTGGTCGCCCTTCTGTGCGCGATAGAACTTGTCGAAGATCCGTTCGATATCCGCTGAAGGGATCCCCTCTCCCTCGTCGGAGACCTCGATGATCGCCGCGTCGTTCTCCGTTCGGGCACCGATCCGGATTGTCGTCCCGGCAGGCGCGTATTTGGCGGCGTTGTCGAGCAGGTTGAAGATGGCCTGATCGAGCAGCACGGCATCGACGTCCACCATGGGCAGGTCGGAGGGGATCGCCGTGTCGACATGATGGCCGGCGAGGATGCGATGGGCGCGATGAAGCGCGCTGCCGACGACCTCGCCCACGTCGTGCGGAGCCGTCTTCGGCGCGATTGCCCCCGCTTCGAGCCGCGTCATGTCCAGCAGGTTTACGATGAAGCGGTTCAGGCGTTCGGATTCGTCGATGATCGTCGCAAGCAGATCGGCGCGCTGCGGCTCCGACAGTCTATCTGACAGATCGCGCATGGTTCCGGCCGCACCGAGGACCGAGGCGAGCGGCGTCCTCAGATCGTGCGAGATCGAGGTCAGCATCGCCGAGCGAAGACGTTCGGTCTCGGCGCTTCGCTTCTCGCGATCGATGTCCTCGACCAGCCTGATGCGTTCGACCGCAAGAGCCGTTTGATCCATCAGGGCGTCGAGCAACCGGCGCTGATCGGGTGTGAACAGCGGCCCCGGCCGGTCGCTGTCGATACCGACCATGCCGATCGCGGAGCGGCCGGTACGCATCGGCAAGAACAGCCGCCTGGCGCCGGGAAGCGTGTCCGAGCCGCGGCCCGCCGGCCGGTCGCTCTGCCAGGCCCACTTCGCCGCCGCCAGGTCCGCCTCGTCGAGCATGTCCTCGGGCGGATAGCCGGCTTTGACCGCGACGGTACCAGCTTCGGGGAGCAGGATCACTACACGGACCCTCAGCATCATCGCGATCTGATAGGCGGCGGCCCACAGCAGGTCGTCGAGCGTGCCGACGCCGGCGAGCTTGCGGCTGAAGCCGTAGAGCGACTCCGTCGTTCGCGCCCGGGCAGCGGCGAGGATCGCCTGGCTCCTGACTCGCGCCGCGACATTGGAGACGATCATCGCCAGAACCGTGAAGAAGGCGAGCGCGGTCACGTTCGCGGGATCGGCGATGGTCAGCGTATACAGCGGCGGCAGGAAGAAAAAGTTGTAGCAGAGGGAGGCCGCGACGCTCGCGACCAGCGACGGAACCAGACCGTAGCGTACCGCCACCGCGACGATCGCCATCATGAAGGCCAGGTCGACGTTCTCGATGCCGAGATAGGGCCTGATCAGTGCCGCAGTGCCGAGCGCGAGCCCCACGGCTGCGATCGCCGCGGCATAGGGGACGGGATCGAATGGTTCCGCCGGGATCGGGACGGCGCTCTTTCTCTCCGGCAGGCCATCCTCGGCCCCGTCGCCGGCGATGACATGCACGCTGATGTTGCCGGCCTGCCGGACGAGATCGTGGACGACCGATCCATGCAGGATCTCGAACCAGCGCGAGCGGGTCGACTTGCCGATGATGATCTGGGTGATGTTGCCGGCGCGCGCGTAGGCCAGCAGGTCGTCGGCGATGTGGCGCGTCCCGGCAACGGTGGCGGTCTCGGCGCCGAGCCTCTCGGCCAGCCGAAGCGTGTCGGCGATCCGATCGCGCTGGGCTTCATCGAGTTGCAGGCTCCGTCGCGACTCGACGTAGACCACGATCCATGGCGCATGCAGCCGATCGGCCAGGCGCTTGGCGTAGCGGACGAGGCCTGCCGCCCGCGGATCCTCGCTGACGCAGACCAGCACGCGCTCGCCGGCGGCCCAGGGACCGGGAATCGCATGAGCCTGCATATGGCTCAGCAGCTGGTCGTCGACGCGCTCGGCGGTTCGCCGGAGCGCCAGCTCGCGAAGCGCCGTCAGGTTGCCGGGAGAGAAGAAGTGCTCGAGTGCCCGTTCGGCCTGCTCCGGAAGGTAGACCTTGCCCTCCTTGAGACGCTGGATCAGGTCGCCCGGCGTGATGTCGACCAGCTCGACCTCGTCGGCACGATCGAAGACCGAGTCCGGTACCGTCTCCTTGACCCTGACATGGGTGATCTGCGCGACGACGTCGTTCAGGCTTTCGAGGTGCTGGACGTTCATCGTGGTGTAGACGTCGATGCCGTGGCTCAGCAGCTCCTCGACGTCGAGATGACGCTTCGGATGGCGGCTGCCGGGGGCGTTGGTATGCGCCAGCTCGTCGACCAGCGCGAGCCTCGGCCGTCGCCGGATCAGCGCATCGAGGTCCATCTCGGCGAGGGCGCTGCCCTGGTACTCGACGCGTCGGCGCGGGACGACCTCGAGTCCGTCGAGGAGCGCTTCGGTCTCCTTGCGGCCGTGCGTCTCGATCACGCCGACGACGACGTCGATGCCGTCCTTCCGCTTGGCACGGCCCGTCTGCAGCATCTCGTAGGTCTTGCCGACGCCCGGCGCGGCGCCGACGAAGATCTTGAGCCGGCCGCGCCCGACGTCCTCGCGTCGCGCCGCCTCCAGCAGCGCGTCGGGCGAGGGACGCTGGTCGGTGTCGCGTCGTTGCTCCGCCATGAGTTCCAGGTGAGGCGTCCGCGTGCCGGTTAACGTCGGACCGTACCGTCGAGCGCCAGGTTGAGGGCGAGGACATTCACGCGGGGCTCGCCGAGGATGCCGAGCAGGCGGCCTTCGGTGTGTTCGCCGACGAGCTGACGGAGGCGATCTTCCGGCATGTTGCGGGCCTTGGCAACCCGCGGCACCTGGAACAGGGCCGCCTCCGGCGAGATATGCGGGTCGAGGCCGCTTCCCGAGGCGGTCACCAGATCGGTCGGCACGCGCTGCGCGCCGTTCTCGCTCTTTCGCTGCTCGACCGCCTCCCGCATCCGTTCGTTGAGCGCCTTCGAGGTCGGACCGTAGTTGGAGCCCGCGCTGCTGGCGGCGTTGTAGGGGGTGTCGACCGTTTTCGTTGCGTCCTTCGGGTCGGGACCGACTGTCGCCGAGGGCCGGCCGTGGAAGTAGCGCTCGCCGGAGAAGCTTTGGCCCATGATCGAGGAGCCGATCACCTTGCCGTTCAGCTCGACGAGGCTGCCGTTCGCCTGCCGGGGAAAGGCGACCTGGGCGATCCCCGTGACGGCCAGCGGATAGAGGATTCCCGTGAGCGCGGTGAACAGCGCGATCATCAGGATTGCGGGACGGAGATGCTGAAGCATGACGTGTCTCCTCAGACGAGGCCGATCGCGGTGATGGCGACGTCGATCACCTTGATGCCGGCGAACGGGATGACGATGCCGCCGAGGCCGTAGATCAGCAGGTTTCGGCGAAGCAGCCCGGCAGCCCCGATGGGACGATAGGCGACGCCCTTCAGCGCGAGCGGGATCAGGCCTACGATGACCAGTGCGTTGAAGATGATCGCCGACAGTATCGCGCTCTGAGGCGTCGCCAGGTTCATGACGTTGAGGACCTGGAGCTGCGGGTAGAAGGCAAGGAACATCGCCGGGATGATGGCGAAGTACTTGGCGACGTCGTTGGCGATCGAGAAGGTGGTCAGCGAGCCTCTGGTCATCAGCAGCTGCTTGCCGATCTCGACGATCTCGATCAGCTTGGTCGGGTTGGAGTCGAGGTCGACCATGTTGCCGGCCTCGCGCGCCGCCTGGGTGCCGGTGTTCATCGCGACGCCGACATCGGCCTGGGCCAGGGCCGGTGCGTCGTTGGTGCCGTCGCCGCACATCGCCACGAGCTTGCCGTCGGACTGTTCTTTTCGGATCAGCCTAAGCTTGTCCTCGGGAGTGGCATGGGCGAGGAAGTCGTCGACCCCGGCTTCGGCCGCGATCGCGGCGGCGGTCATCGGGTTGTCGCCGGTGATCATCACGGTGCGGATGCCCATGCGGCGAAGCTCGGCGAAGCGCTCACGGATGCCGCCCTTGACGATGTCCTTGAGCTGGACGACGCCGAGCAGGCGGCCGTCGCGGGCGACCGCGAGCGGCGTGCCGCCGGAATTGGCGACTTCGGCCGCGATCGCCTGCACCTCCTGCGCCGCGTCGGCCGAACCGGCGGTCCCGATATGGGCGAGGACCGCGTCGACCGCGCCTTTGCGGATCGACGAACCGCGAAGCTCGACGCCGCTCATGCGGCTTTGCGCGGTGAAGGGAACGAAGCGGGCGTCGAGCTCGCGGATGTCGCGGGCGCGGATGCCATGCTTCTCCTTGGCGAGAACCACGATCGAGCGGCCCTCGGGCGTCTCGTCGGCGAGCGAGGCGAGCTGGGCTGCGTCGGCGAGATCCTGCTCGCCGATGCCGGCGACCGGACGGAAGGCCGTCGCCTGCCGGTTGCCGAGCGTGATCGTGCCGGTCTTGTCGAGGAGGAGCGTATCGACGTCGCCGGCGGCCTCGACGGCGCGGCCGGACATCGAGAGCACGTTGAAGCGCACCAGCCGGTCCATGCCGGCGATGCCGATCGCCGAGAGCAGCGCGCCGATCGTGGTCGGGATCAGGGTCACGAACAGTGCGACCAGGACCACGACCGAGATCGATCCCCCGGCATAGATCGCGAACCCCGGAATCGTCGCGGTGGCGATCACGAAGATGATGCTCATGCCGGCGAGCAGGATGTTGAGCGCGATCTCGTTCGGCGTCTTCTGACGCTCGGCGCCCTCGACCAGCGCGATCATGCGGTCGAGGAAGGTCGAACCCGCTGCGGCGGTGATGCGCACCCGGATCCAGTCGGACAGCACCTGCGTGCCGCCGGTCACTGCCGAGCGGTCGCCGCCCGCCTCGCGGATCACCGGCGCGGACTCGCCGGTGATGGCCGCCTCGTTGACCGAGGCGACACCTTCGACGACCTCGCCGTCGGAGGGGATGAGGTCTCCGGCCTCGACCAGGACGACATCGCCGATCTTGAGGCTGTTGCCGGGAACCAGCCGGAATTTTCGTCCCCCCGGGCCGTCGACAAGCTTGGCCTGGGTCTCCTTGCGCGTGCGCTTCAGCGACTGCGCCTGCGCCTTGCCGCGACCTTCGGCGACCCCCTCGGCGAAATTGGCGAAGAGAACCGTGAACCAGAGCCAGAGGATGATCTGGAAGGTGAAGCCGAGATCGGTGGCGCCGATCGCGAGGTCGCGGATGAAGAGAACGGTGGTCAGTGCCGCGACAACCTCGACCAGGAACATGACCGGGTTCCGGATCAGCGTTCGCGGATCGAGCTTGGCGAAGGCGGCGCCGATCGCCGGGATCAGGATCTTCGGATCGGCAAGGGCCGAGGCCGAGGTGCGCATGCGCAGTTGCAGGGCTTCCATGGGAGGACTCCGAAACGGGGGCTCAGAACACCGACTTCGCCAGCATCGCGAGATGCTCGACGACCGGTCCGAGCGCGAGAGCCGGGAAGAAGGTGAGGCCGCCGATGATCAGGATCACGCCGACAAGCAGGCCGACGAACAGCCCGCCATGCGTCGGGAAGGTACCGGCAGAGGCGGGCAGGAGCTTCTTCTCGACCAGCGACCCTGCGATCGCCATCGCCGGAATGATCACGAAGTAGCGGCCGACCAGCATGCTGAGTCCGCCGGTCGTGTTGTACCAGAGCGTGTTGCCGGTGAAGCCGGCGAAGGCGGAGCCGTTGTTGGCCGTCTGAGAGGTGAAGAGATACAGGATCTCGCTGAAGCCGTGGGGTCCCGGATCCTGCACGCTGGAGAGACTGAACGGCGCCACGACCGAGATCGCGGTGAAGCCCAGAATCATCAGCGGCAGGACGACGACGGCAAGGATCGCCATCTTCACTTCCTTGGCCTCGATCTTCTTGCCGAGGTACTCCGGCGTGCGGCCGACCATGAGGCCGGCGACGAACATGGCGATGACGACGAGCAGCAGCATGCCGTAGAGGCCGGAACCGACGCCGCCATAGACGATCTCGCCGAGCTGCATGAGGATGATCGGGATCATGCCGCCGAGCGGCGTGAAGCTGTCATGCATGGCGTTGACCGAGCCGTTTGACGCGGCGGTGGTGGCCACCGCCCACAGGCTCGAGTTCGCGATGCCGAAGCGGACCTCCTTGCCTTCCATGTTGGCGGGGTCGAGGCCGAGCGCGGCGAACAGCGGATTGCCCGCGCTCTCCGCCCAGTAGGTGACGACGACGCCGGCCAGGAAGATCACCGACATCGCGGCATAGATGGCCCAGCCCTGACGCTCGTCCTTGACCATGCGGCCGAAGGTGTGGGTCAGCGCCGCCGAGATCAGCAGGATGTAGAGCATCTCGACGAAATTGGTGAGCGGTGTCGGGTTCTCGTACGGAACCGAGGAGTTGGCGTTCCAGAAGCCGCCGCCATTGGTGCCGAGCTGCTTGATCGCGATCTGCGAGGCGGCCGGGCCTTGGCTCAGGCTCTGGGTCGCGCCCTCGAGCGTGGTCGCGTCCACATAGGCGCCGAGATTCTGCGGCACGCCCTGCCAGACGAGGAACAGGGCGCAGAGGAAGGAGAGCGGCAGCAGGACATAGAGCGTCGAGCGGGTCATATCGACCCAGAAATTGCCGACGGTCTGCATCGAGGCGCGGGCGAAGCCGCGGATCAGGGCCAGGACCAGCGCGATGCCGGTCGCCGCCGAGACGAAGTTCTGCGTCGTCAGCGCCGCCATCTGGCTCAGATAGCTCATGGTGCTTTCGCCGCCGTAGTTCTGCCAGTTGGTGTTGGTGGCGAAGCTGACGGCGGTGTTGAAGGCGAGGTCCGGCGCCACGGCCGACATGTCGGCGGGATTGAGCGGCAGCACCGCCTGCAGCCGGAGGATCGCATAGACCGCTAGGAACCCCGCGGCGTTGAAGGCGAGCATGGCGATCGTATAGGTGAGCCAATGCTGCTCACGCGCCTCGTCGACGCCCGAGAGTCGGTAGATGAGCGTCTCCACCGGCTTGAGGACCGGCGTCAGGAACGTGCGCTCGCCCGCGAACACGCGGGCCATGAAGCGCCCGAGCGGCACGACGAGCGCGGTCAGGACCGCAAAATAGATCGCGATCTGGATCCAGCCGTTTATGGTCATGGACAGCCTCTCAGAACCGTTCCGGGCGAACGAGCGCGTAGACGAGAAAGATGAGGAGCCCGGCGGTCACGAGCCCGGCGAGCGCATAGTCGAAGATCATCGGGGGCTCCTCTAGAGCCAGTTGCAAGCCTTGGCGTACACGACAGTCAGGACGAAGAAGCCGAGTCCGATGGCGAGCATGGCGATGTCGAGCATGGGGGCTCCTGGGTATGAGATGGCGCAGCTTGGGGGACGCCGCCGCGGCCTGGATCCGCATCGACCGCGATGCGCTTTGACGACGCACGTTATGTGCGCCGGCTTCGGGTAGGATTTCGAGAAGGGCCGAAGGGGATCCTTATAGGAATCCCATAAAAGCGGCCCGAGGCGTCCTCTTTCGGGAAATGCCTTGTGGGGGCGGGCCTATCGTGCGCGAGGCACCGGCCGATCTCGGCCGACGCGGATCGTCCTCACGCACTCATACTTCGTCCACGATGCCCTTGCCGGGATCGGGGCCGCGTTCCGGCTGTCCGTCGCCGACACCAGCTTGTCGAAAGGCGAGTGCTTCGGCGGCACGACGCTCTGCAGCGGACGGTTCCTGGCGACGGCGACGAAGAAGTTCTGAACCGACGCCTCAGACGTGCTTGTCGTAGGCGAGCGAGACCGCCTTGTTCTCTTTCCAGCCGGTGCCGATGACGCCGTTCGAGCCGTAGCTCGCGTGCTCGACGCGCTTCTGTTTGACCGCGTCGATCACGGTCTGGATCACGCGCTCGCTGACCGTCTTGCAGGCCTTGACCGCGCGCTCGTTCTCTTCGGTGGTCTTCTTGAAGCGCGCCAGCATCTCGCGCAGGCCCTGGCGCTGGCTCTCGTTCAGGATCGAGAGCGGCGTCGGGTCCTCGACCATCTGCTGGTGAAGCTGCGAGTAGACCTCGGCCAGGCGCTGCTTCTCCTGCGCGAAGGGGGCGGACTCGGTCACCTTCACGCGACGCAGCAGCTCGGTCTCCTGGGACATCACCGTCTCCAGGCGCTCGAGGACGACGACGAGCTCGTTGAGCCGGGCGGCGGGATTGGTCATTTCTGGTTGGCCTCCTGGAACTGAAGCATGACGGAGCGGACGACCTGGTCGGCGATGCCGATGCCGCCGGACCGGGCGACTGACTTGCCGTACTCGTCGGTGAGCAGCGAGCGGAACATCTCCTCGGCATTGCCGCCGCCGAACAATCCGTCGGCTTTGATGCCCGAGAACATGTGGCCGATCATCTGCGAGAGGAACTGCGCTTCGAAGTCCTGGCCGACCTTCTTCAGCTGGGCCATGTCCTTCGGGTTGTTCAGGTTGAACGACTTGTTCGGGCGCGTCGCGTTCAGCGTCTGCGCGTCCATGCCGATCGAGGAGAGGGAGGATGTGGTGGCCATTGGTGTTGCCCCTACATCAGGACGATCTCGGCCTGCAGCGCGCCTGCGGCCTTGATCGACTGGAGGATGGAGATCATGTCGCGGGGGCTGACGCCGAGAGCGTTCAGGCCGTCGACCAGCTCCTGAAGCGTGACGCCGGCGCGCATGACGCCGAGCCGCTTGCCTTCGCCGGAGTCGACGTCGATCTGGGTGCGCGGCACCACCTGCGTCGTGCCGCCCTGCGAGAAGGCCTCGGGCTGCGAGACCTGCGGGGCCTCGGTGATGCGGATGGTCAGGTTGCCCTGGGCGATCGCGACCGTGGAGATGCGGACGTTCTCGCCCATCACGATGGTGCCGGACTGCTCGTCGATGATCACCTTGGCGACCTGGTCCGGAGCGACGCGCAGCTGCTCGACGTCGGTCAGCAGGCCGACCACGTCGTTCTGGTAGTTGACCGGGATCTGCAGGGCGATGGTGCCGGGATCGAGCGACTTCGCCGCCGGCACGCCGACGAAGGCGTTGATCGCCTGGGCGACGCGGCGGGCGGTGGTGAGATCGGGATTGCGGAGCGCGATGCGCACCAGGTCGAGCTGGGCCAGCTGAAAGGGGACCTCGCGCTCGACGATGCCGCCGTTGGCGATGCGGCCGGCGGTCGGAACGCCGCGGGTGATCGACTGCCCTTGGCCCTGGGCCGAGAAGCCGGAGACCGCGACCGTGCCCTGGGCCACCGCGTAGACCTCCGAGTCGGCGCCGACCAGCGGCGTCACCAGCAGCGTGCCGCCCATCAGGTTGGCGGCGTCGCCGAGGGTCGAGATCACGACGTCGAGGCGCGTGCCCTGGCGGGCGAAGGGCGGAAGGGTCGCCGTCACCATGACGGCGGCGATGTTCTTGGTGCGGAGGCTGTCGTTACGGGCGTTCACGCCGAGCCGCTCGAGCATGCCCACCAGGCTTTCCTTGGTGAACACCGAGTTCTGCAGCGAGTCGCCCGTGCCGTTGAGGCCGACGACCAAGCCGTATCCCACAAGCATGTTGTCGCGGATGCCTTCGAAGTCGGCGATATCCTTGATGCGCGACTGCGCCTGCCCGGCCCCGGGGGCCAGAAGGACGATTATGAGGGCGGCCGCGGCGAAACAGCGGCTCAGCAGGGACGGGGACACCGGTCGGGCAGTCATGAGGCACTCCTTGCGAGGCCTTCAGATGCCAGAAGCATGCCATGGGAAAGGCGCGGAACCTGGGGATTTTCCGAGGGTTAGTCGAGCGGCGGACGGGTAATTCAGTACCCCCTCCCGGCAGATTTTGCCGGTCCGGGCGTTTCCGGACCTATGCTAAAGTCCCGGCGGCGCCCATTCGTTTAACTTGTTGCTCCGGCTGTTTCCGTAACGATATATAGGGGGCGTTACGGGCAGGAGGCCCATGAAAGTCGATCCGACGGGCACGGCCAAGGCTGCCTCGGTTCGCCGCTCCGACAAGGGGAGCCAGGCGAAGCCGGGCGAGTTCTCGAAGCTGCTCGAAGGTACCGACGAGCCGGAAGCACCACGCGCGACCGGGGCCACCCAGACGATCGATCCCCTGTTCGCCACCCGGGACGCCACCGACCGCTCCGGCGGCAGGGCCAAGCAGCGGGCCGAAGACATCCTCGATCGCCTGGAAGAGATTCGGATCGGGCTCCTGGCCGGTGCCATCCCGCGCGACCGCCTCGAGTCCCTCGACACCCTGGTCAAGCAGCATCGCGAACAGGTGATGGACCCGCGCCTGACCGAGATACTGGACGAAATCGAACTCCGCGCCCGGGTCGAGCTGGCCAAGCTGGACATGAACGCCTGATCGTCCGCGGAAGCCGCGAGAGGCTTCCCTCTTGATAAAATTGTCATATTTTTCAAGGGCATGCGGTGCGCTGGTATGCGCGCACGACGCTTGAAGCCCGGAGGCACCGTCTGTATGCTCCGCGCGCCTTCAGGGTAGGGCTTTGCAAGAGGGCATCCGTGGCATCTAAGAGTTCGCAGCCGATCCAGCTTCCGCCGCACTATCGGCCGTCTGACGAAGAAGAGTTCATGAACCCGCTGCAGCGGGAGTATTTCCGCCAGAAGCTGCTGCGCTGGCGCGAGGAACTGCTGCGGGAGGCCAACATCACGTTGCGCCACCTGACCGAAGAAAACCTGCAGCAACCCGACATCGCCGACCGCGCCTCGATGGAGACCGATCATGCGATCGAGCTCCGCACCCGCGACCGCGAGCGCAAGCTGATCTCGAAGATCGACGAGGCCCTGCAGCGGATCATCGAGGGCAACTACGGCTACTGCGAAGAGACCGACGAGCCGATCTCGCTCCGTCGCCTCGAAGCCAGGCCGATCGCGACGCTCAGCCTCGAGGCGCAGGAGCGCCATGAGCGTCTCGAGCGGACGCATCGCGACGACTGACGTTCCCTCGGGCGTCTTCGGCATTCCCCGAAAAGGGTAGGGCCGGTGCCTTGCGGCACCGGCCCTTTTTCCGTTGCGGCCGGCGGGGTGGGGGAAACCGGCGCGCCTCGGAGCTGGGTCTCCGCCCTTAGAAGGGCAGGAGGATGTCGAGAACCTGGTCGCCGTAGCGCGGCTGCTGGACGTCGGTGATGTGACCGCGGCCGCCGTAGGAGATCCGCGCCTCGGCGATCTTCTCGTAGCTGATGGTGTTCAGCGACGAGATGTCGGCAGGCCGGATGATGCCGGCGATCTGAAGCTCCCGGACCTCGTAGTTCACCTTCACTTCCTGGCGGCCGATCACGACCATGTTGCCGTTCGGCAGCACCTGGGTGACGGTCGCGGCGACCTTGAGGCTGATCTCCTCGCTTCGGTCGATCGTGCCCTTGCCTTCGTTCGAGAGGGCCGAGGAGGTGTCGACCAGCGTCTGGTTGTCGGTGCCTGGCAGCGCGCGGTTGATCAGGCCCTGCAGGCCGAACAGGTTCGAGATGCCGGCGTTGTTGGTGTTGGTGCGGGTGCGGGTCGTGGTGTTCTCGAACTCGCCCTTATCGTTGATCTCGATCAGGACGGTCAGGATGTCGCCGACCCGGCCGGCGCGCTGGTCCTTGAAGAAGCCGCGCGAGCCCGCGGCCCAAAGGGATGCCGGCTGACGCTCGGCGGTGATCGGCGGCGGCATCGGCATGCTGACCGGCTTGTAGCCCGTCGACGCCTGCGGGTTCTGGATGTCGGTCATCTTAGGCGACTCGCCGACGTTCGCCAGGCGGTCGAGGGCAGAGCAGCCGGCGAGCGCGAAGACGGCGAGGCCGAGGTAGGCGAGGCGGGCGATACGCATTTCTGAACGGTCCTTCTTTAGGATCTTTTCGAGGTATCAGCGCTGAACCACGGTGCGCGGCGAGGACGAGATGGCGGCGGAGAGCGCGCCCATGATCACGGTGACCTCGCCCGGACCGGAGACCCGGCCCTCGACCGTGCGGTTGCTCTTCGGGTTCTGCACCCGGATCGTCTGGCCTTCGCCGCCGTCGTCGAGCGCCTTGCCCTGGACGGTCAGCGTCATCGACTTGGTGCGGACGATCATCGTCACGCTCTCGTTGCGCTGGACCAGCGTGAAGGCCCCGATGTCGGCCTGGCGGATCGGCTGGCCGGCCGAGAGCGGGCGCTTCGGCGTGCGGCCGAGCACGTCTTCGAGCATCGTCGCGTTGTTGGCGAGCTGGGGTCCGGAACGCATCCTGACCCAGGTGAGGTCGGTGTTGCGGATGATCTCGTTCGGCATCATCCGGCGGGTGAACACCGGCACGTCGATCATCGAGTGGGCGCGGCCGGCAACCCGGATGCGGTCGGCGCGCGGCTCGTCGGCCGGGGCCTTGAACTCGGCGATGAACGAGCGGCTGTCGGGATCGAAGTGGGCGAGGTCGACCGAGACGGTCGGCGCCTGGGTCTCGGAGACATAGAGCTGGTAGGCGCGGCTCGCGATCTCGAACTCGAGGTCGCCGGTCACGCCCTTCGCCGCCAGCACCTTTCGCAGCGCCGCATCGACGGTCGACTTCGGCACCAGCTGGCCCTGGCGCTCGATGACGATCTTGTCCATGTAGGTCTGCGGCTTCCAGTCGAGACCGTTGGAGCGCGCGATCGCCGCCAGCTGGGAGGGCTGGAAGGTCGTGATGTTGCCCGGAGCCGGCGCCTCGCTGATGCGGATCCCGGCCTTCTCCGCCTCGATGTTGTCGAACAGGTCGCCGAGCCGGACGGCGTCGCCGGTCACCTGCGCCTTGAGCTTGAGCGTCGGCTTGGCGAGATCGGCGAAGCTTGCCGAGACCGGCGCGAGCGCCAGCGGGAGGCAGAGGGCGAGAAGGCGGACGGTGCGGTACATGGCGAAGGCTTTCAGCTCGGGTCAGCGCTACTTCAGCTGGTTGATGATGCCCATCATGTCGTCGGTCGACTGGATGACCTTCGAGTTGAGCTCGTAGGCGCGCTGAGCGGTGATCAGGTTGGTGATCTCGGCCACCGCGTTGACGTTGGAGGCTTCGAGGAAGCCCTGCTGCATCGTGCCGAAGCCGAGCGCGCCGGCGGTGCCGGCGACCGGGGCGCCGGAAGCGGGGGTCTGCAGCATCAGGTTCTGGCCGATCGACTCGAGGCCGGCGACGTTCGGGAAGTTCGAGAGCGTGAACTGGCCGAGCAGCTGCGGCTGCACGACGCCGTCGAGCTTGGCGTAGGCCTGGCCGGCGGCGTTGATCGAGATGTCGAGGGTGTTCTGCGGCACGGTGATGCCCGGCAGCACGGGGTAGCCGTCCTGGGTAACGATCTGGCCGGTGGGCGACAGCTGGAAGGAGCCCGAGCGCGTGTAGGCGGTCTGGCCGTTCGGCAGCTGGATGTTGAAGAAGCCTTCGCCGCGGATGCCGAGGTCGAGCGTGTTCTCGGTCAGCTGCAGCGTACCCTGCTGGTTCAGGCGGTAGACGGCGGCGGCGCGCACACCGAGACCGACCTGCAGACCGGCGGGAACGATGGTGCCGGCTTCCGAGGAGGCCGAACCGACCCGGCGCTGGTCCTGGTAGAGCAGGTCCTGGAACTCGACGCGGGAGCGCTTGTACGCCGTCGTGTTCAGGTTGGCGATGTTGTTCGAGATCACCTCGACGTTGGTCTGCTGGGCCAACATTCCGGTGGCGGCGATGGTGAGTGCGCGCATGGCGGCTAGGCTCCCTTATCCTTACGCGTTTGACGGCTTGCCGATGCGACGAATCGCGTCGCGCTGACGGTCGTGTTCCTGCTCGATCAGATTGTTCGTCTGCTGGAAGTTGCGGACGACCTCGGTCATCCGCGCGAGCTCGAACATCGGGACGACGTTGGACTCTTCGATGACGCCCTGGACCACCTTGGCCTGCGGCGCGCGCTGCGGCTGCTCGTTGGCGATCATCAGGCTGTTGGGGCCGCGCTTCAGCGCCCGGTCGTTGGAGAAGCCGACGATCTTCATCTGGCCGACGACCTGGGTGCCGGCGAGGATGGTGCCGTCGCCAGTGACGCGGATCTCTCCGGCGTTCGGCGGGATCGTAATCGGGCGGTTGTCGGCACCGACGACGCCGTTGTCCATCTGCGTGACAAGGCGGCTCGCCGAGTCGAGCTTGAAGTTGCCGTTGCGGGTGTAACGCTCGCCCGACGGCGTCTGGACGGCGAAGTAGCCGCCGCCGCGGATGCCGAAATCGTAGTTGTTGTCGGTGTTCTTGAGCGGACCGTCGGACGTGTTCGTCATCATGCCCTGGTCGAGGACGTTCGAGATCGTCTCGGTCGGGGACGTCTTCGACAGGATTTCGCGGAACAGCGGCGCCTGGGACTTGTAGCCGGTGGTATTGGCGTTCGCGAGGTTGTTGGCCACCGCGTCCATCTCACGGCGCAGCACCGACTGGCGCGCGATCGCAAGGAACATTGTGGTTTCCATGACACCCCTCGAACAGGAAAACGGTTCAGACGCCGCCTTCAGATGCAGGAAGCGTACCAGGGGTATTTATCAGTATTTACAGATACTTAGCCGGTTGCCGGGCGCGCCGGGACCAACCATCGGCCGGGGCGTCGCAGGGGCCGCCCCGGCAAGACTTGCCGGGCGCCTCTAAGACGCCAGCTCGAAACTTTCGGGTGGCTTTCCGTCGATGTAGCGCCGGAAAGCGGCCCGGTAGGCCCGTTCCAGGTTGCGGGTGAGCCTTGCCTGGTCGAACAGCGGGTGGGTCCGGAGATTGGCTGCCAGCCGGGCCTTGATCGAGGCCAGCCTGGGCCGGTCGACGGCCAGCGCCACGGCCAGCTCCTCGAAGCCGGCCGGATCGGCGCAGGTCATGTCCTCCATGCCGATCCCGGCATTCAGGCTCGCGCCCACCCGGCGGGCGAAAGTCGAGCCCCGGACCGTGAGCACCGGGATACCGCCCCAGAGGACATCCAGGCTGGTGACGCCCGAGGCATAGACGAAGGTATCCAGGAAGAGGTCGGCGAGTCCCAGGCGGGCGAGATGGAGCGGCTTGTCGGCAAGTGCCGAGAACACCAGCCGCGCCGGGTCGACGCCCCTTGCCTGCGCCTCCTTGCGGAGGTTGGCGACCGCCTGGGGCGTGTCCCAATGGTTCATCCACAGCACGCTGCCGGGGACGCGGGTCAGGATCCGCATCCAGGCGTCGAACGACGTCGGCTCGACCTTGTAGAAGTGGCCGAAATTACAGAAGACGACGCCGGTTTCCGGAAGTCCCCAGCTCCGCCTCTCGGTCCTGACATCGGACTTGGGCAGGGGCGCCGCCGGGTAGTAGCAGGGCGGAAGCCGGATCAGCCGCTCGCGATATCCGGCGTCGTCGTGGGCGTCGAAAAGCTCGCGATCGGCGATGACATAGTCGACGAACCCGGTCCCGGTCGGGCCGACGTAGTTGTGATAGAGCATCTGGACGGGAGCCGCGCGCAGGCTCGCGACCTTGAGCGTCAGAAGCCCGTTGGCGCCGTTCACATAGCCGTCGAGGTCGACCAGGATGTCGATGCCGTCGGCAGCAATCATCTGAGCGATCGCCTCGGGTGTCTTGCCGTCGATCGGACGGAAGACGTAGGCGTGGCGCTTCAGCTCCGCCTGGATCTTGTCGTCGCGCGTCTGGCTGTAGAGGTGGACCTTGACCTGGCCGCGGTCATGCGCGCGGACGATGCCCTGCAGGCTGTAGCCGATATGGTGATTGGACAGGAAAGCCGAGAGGTATCCGAGCCGGATCGGCCGGTCCGGATCGGCACCGGTCGGAGCCGGCGGCGGCGGCGAGGTGCGCGGAAAGGTGTGGCGCGCGAAGTGGTTGGCGGACCGGTAGATAAGGTCGCGTTCGGCCGCGAGGAAAACCCAGAGGCTCGGGTTCATGCGGAAGTCCGGGTCGTCGGCCGCGATCTTGGCTTCGCCGAGCCTGGTCAGCCGCGCGATGTAGTCGGCCCGCGCCGGCCAGTCGCACTCGTTCAGGAAATTGAAGAAGTAGGAATAGGTGTGGCGCTCCGGATTGGTGAAGTCGAGCTCGACCGCGCGCCGGAGATAGCGAAGAGCAAGATCGGGAGCCCGCAGGTTTACGAGTGCCTCGCCCGCGCCGGTCATCAGGTTGAGGTCCCGCTCGGTCGCCATTTCGGCGGCATCGACGAAAGCATCGATCGCTTCGACGGCCTTGTCCGCATCCCATAAGGCCTGGCCGTGCAGAAAGGCGATGTGCGGGCTTTCGGAATCGAGTTTGCGGAAGGCCGCCAGCGCGTCGGCCGCCAGCATCGGCTGCTTGCCGAGATAGGCCTGGCCGAGAGCGGCGAGCGCCGTGGTGTCGCCGAGTGCCGCATAGGCCCGGACCAGATGCCGGACGAGGTCGCGGTCCTCGGAATCGACGGCGATCGCGCGCTTGAGCAGCGTCGCCGCCGTCTCGGCTTCGCCGACTCCGATCAGGAGATCGGCGAACTCGGCGAGAAGCGGCGAGCGGCCGATCGTTTCGAGGACCGGTCGCAGCAGCGCCTTCGCCGCCTCCTTGTCCCCTTTCCTGA